>CAJXYI010000039.1 GCA_913063435.1 uncultured Actinomycetales bacterium
AGAAAGGGGGTGCGTTCGCTGGCGCTCGCTCGCCGCCGTTGTCGATGCGGGGCTGCGTTCGCTGACGCTCACTCGCCGGCGTTGTCGATGCGGGGCTGCGTTCGCTGGCGCTCACTCGCCGCCGATGTCCACCCGGTACGCCTCATGCACCACGTCATCAGCATCCGATTGATGTCGACGCAACCGCTGCACCAACTCCCGGGTCGCAGCGACCGCCTCGTCGACGCCACCCGGATCACCAGAGATGTCCCCGACCCGCAGCCGCGCCCCGCGAATCTGATCCGCCAACCGATCATGCTCGATCTCCAGTCGCGCCACCGCCGGAGCGACCCGTGGTGCATCGGTGAGCACCTGGGCATGCAACCCGCCCGGACCTTCGACATCGGCGCGATGCATCGCAAGGGCGTCATCGAGGCGATCGAGATAGGCCACCAATTCCACCCACCACAGCGCCCCCGGTTCGGGCTCGGCCAGATGCAGTTCGATCCGATCCAGTTCAGCGGTGGCGATCGTGGGCTGGGTGACAGGTGGGCCATCCGGGGTCGATCGTGCGTTCATAACACCCTCCTCGTGGGAGTCATCGTTCGGGTGCAGCACATGATTCGCCGTCGCGAACCCGCTGTCGCTCACCCGCTGCCGCCGAAACAAGCGATGCTTCCTGACTCATCACGTGTCACACACCGATCCGGTGGGATCGGTTCGGATATGAGCCGATTGAACCCCGAGGTTCGTCTCGTGCGAACCGCAGGATGATGCGAACTGCGCTCGTTTCCGTCGCGATCATGTCTCACTCCCATGCCGCATGACCACCCCCTCGGGTCAGGTGACCGGTCAGCCCAGGACTACCGTGCGGCGAGTGCCCATGACACCCACGGAAACCCCGCTTTCGGGAACTCCGGGGCAGCGGCTCGCGCTCTACGCGGGGGTGGCCTCATTCGGTCGTTCCGGCACCATCGCCCTGCCATCGGCCATCCTGCTCGCGATCATCGCGGTGGGCGATAGCCCCAGCCGCGGCTCGATCCTGATCGCCACCGTCTCCGCGGTCGGTGCCCTGGCTGGTCCGGTGGTGGGCGCGATGATCGACCGAATGGCCCATCCCCGTCGGGGGTTCCTGTTCGGTCTGGCCGCGATGGCGGTGGGGGCGGCACTACTCGCCTTCGGGATAGGTGTCTGGCCGCTAGGTGTGCTGCTGGTCATCGCCGTGCTGACCGGGCTCGCGCAACCGATCCTGATCGGTGCATGGAGTGGTCAACTGCGTCGCATCGTTCCCGATGTTCCCGCTGCGCGGGCCTACGCCGTCGATGCCGGGACCTACAACGTCGCCGAAGTCGCCGGTCCCGCACTCGTTGGTGCCGCGTTCATCATCGATTCCGCGGTGCCGGGCTCGATCACCCTCGAGGTCGCCCTCGCACTATTCGTTCTCGCATTCATCCTGCTGCGCTTCGTTCCCGTCCCCCCGCGTGCCGCGACAACCACAGCGCCACCGGAACCGCTCACCCAAACGCTTCGGCACCTGCGGGTCATGATCGATTCGATCTCACTGCGTCGCAACACGATCATCGGAACGCTCAGCTACTCCGCGATCGCTTTCATCGTGATCGCAACACCGCTGCTCGGCGAAGACCTCGCCGGTGACGCCGGGGTCGGCGTCTTCCTGCTGACTCTCATCGCGATCGGCGCCATCCTCGGATCGGTGCTGCTCGCCCGCCGTCCCATCGTCTGGCGTGGCCCGGGCACCATCGCTATCGGTGCTACGGCCGTGCTGTCTGTGCTGTTCCTCGGGATCGCGATCGCGCCGAACTTCATCTGGGCTGGAGCGATCGGTGTGATCGCGGGCATGTTCGTCGCCACCCAGGTGACCAGCATGTTCCGGGTGCGTGACCGCGAATCCCCACCGCATGCGAGAGGGATGGTGTTCGTCGCCTCGGCATCGCTGCGCACCGGGGCCTTCGCGGCCGGATCCATCACCGCTGGCGCGATGGCATTCCTCGGATGGCGCTGGCTGATCGTCGCCGCGGCGGTCGTCGAACTGCTCGCCGTCGCGGTGGCGCTGCTATCGGCTCCTGTGCGTCGCTCGACCTGACCGGCCCGCATAATCGTGGGGATTGTCCCCCCACGTCCCACGGAAAGGCCATCCTCGATGATCGATCGCGCCGCCCTCACCGAGCAGCTCGCACTCGAGCGCGACTCCTACGCCCAGCGGACCCCCGGATCGAAGGCGCTGTTCGATCAAGCGGACCACCTGTTCGGCCGAGTGCCGATGACGTGGATGAACAAGTGGTCCGGTGGCTATCCGCTGTATCTGGCGACGGCCCGTGGCAATCGCATCACCGATGTCGACGGCCACGAGTACATCGACTTCGCTCTCGGCGACACCGGAGCGATGGCCGGGCACTCTCCGCAGGCGACGGTCGCTGCCGTGCACGAGCGCATCGAGACCGAGGGTGGCATCACCACGATGATGCCAACGAGCGATGCCGAATGGGTGGCAGCAGACCTGTCTCGCCGCTTCGGCTTGCCACTGTGGTCGTTCTCGTTGACCGCGACCGACGCGAATCGCTGGGCGCTGCGCCTGGCACGGATGCTCACCGGCCGCGACAAGGTGCTGGCCTTCTCCTATTGCTATCACGGCTCGGTCGATGAGACGTTCGTCATCAGCGGGTCGGATGGGCGTGCGGAACTGCGCGAAGGAAACGTAGGCGCACCCGTCCCGATAGAGACGACCACCCGCGTCGCGGAATTCAATGACATCGCATCGGTCGAGAAGGCCCTCTCGCACGGTGATGTCGCGGTGGTGATCGCCGAACCGGCGTTGACGAATATCGGCATCGTGCTGCCGGAACCGGGTTTCCTCGAGCAATTGCGGCAGGCCTGCGATCGCCACGGGACGCTTCTGCTGATCGACGAGACCCACACCATCTCCGCGGGTCCCGGTGGCTGCACGAAGGCATGGAATCTGCGACCGGACATCGTGGTGATCGGCAAGAGCATCGGTGGCGGAGTGCCTTCGGGGGCCTACGGCATCACCCAGGCCCTGGCTGATGCGGTCGCCGATCATCCCGATGCCGACCTGATCGACGTGGGCGGTGTCGGTGGCACGCTCGCGGGCAATGCGATGTCGGTGGCTGCGATGCGGGCGACGCTGGAGCACGTGCTGACTGACACTGCCTTCGAGCACATGATCGCCCTGGGTACCCGATTCACCGAGGGAGTGCAGTCGGTTCTCGATGCGCATGACGTGCCGTGGTCGATCAGCCAGCTCGGTGCACGTGCGGAATATCGTTTCGCGCGTCCGGCACCACGGACCGGCACCGAATCCGCACACGCGCACGACGATGACCTCGAGGAATACCTGCACCTGTTCATGGCCAACCGTGGCGTGCTGATGACACCGTTCCACAACATGGCGCTGATGTGTCCGGAAACCACTGCGGCCGATGTCGATCTGCACTCGATTCTGTTCGCCGAGGCCGTCTCTCGCATCTCGAGCAGATAGTGCCCATCGCGTTGAACGCGTCGATGTGGGATCTCAGCGGTCGCTGTGCGCTGATCACCGGGGCGGGCAGTGAAACGGGGATCGGATTCGTCACCGCACAGGCGCTTGCCGACCTTGGTGCGCGCGTGGTGCTGACATCGACCACGGACCGCATTCATGAGCGAGTAGCGCAGTTGGACGCGCAGGGATACGACGCATACGGGGTCATTGCTGACCTGACCGATCCCGATCAGGTCGCATCGACTCTCACTCGAGCGAACACGTGGTGTGAGCGCATCGACATCGTCGTGAATAACGCAGGGATGACGAGTGTCGTTGCCGCTGGATCAGACGAATCAGGATCCATCGTCGAGGTGACTCCGGAAGCCTGGCGGTTGTCACTGGCTCGCAATCTCGATACCGCGTACCTGGTCAGCCGTGCCGCGCTACCGCAGATGCGCGATGCCGGATGGGGCCGCATCGTCATGGTGAGCAGTGTCACCGGCCCGGTGATGTCGATGCGTGGCGAGGTTGCCTATGCAGCGGCCAAGTCCGGGCTTGTCGGATTGACGCGAGCCCTGGCAGTCGATCACGCAGCCGATGGCATCACCGTCAACGCGGTTGCTCCAGGTTGGATCGCCACTGGCTCGCAGACGGAGCATGAGCGCGAACAGGGCCTGCGTACGCCGATGGGGCGAAGCGGCACTCCACAGGAGATCGCGTCGGCGATCGCCTGGTTGGTCTCCCCGGGAGCGTCCTATGTCACCGGCCAATGCATCACCGTCGATGGCGGCAACAGCATCAGCGAGGAGCGGGCGTGAGAGCGCGAACCGCGATCGTCTCCTACGCTTGCCCATCATGACCACGCCTCGGTTGCGCGCGAGCCTGGACGGACTACCGGCCTACAAGGCCGGACAGCGGCCCGCGCAGCGCTCCGACATCGTCGCTTACAAGATCTCGTCCAATGAGAATCCGTATCCGCCTCTGCCGGGGGTGATGGATGCGGTGATGCGTGCCGCGGCGGACATGAATCGCTATCCCGATCCGTTCTCGACCCGGCTGATCGCGGCATTGGCGGATCGGTTCGATGTCCCGGCCGAACACCTGGCGCTGGGCACCGGAAGCGTCGCCCTGTGCGGGCAACTCGTCCAAGCGGTCGCTGATCCCGGTGACGAGGTGATGTATGCCTGGCGGTCGTTCGAGGCCTATCCGATCTGGACTCAGATCGCCGGTGCCCGCAGCGTTCAGGTGCCACTGCTGCCTGATGAACGCCACGATCTCGATGCGATGGCCGATGCGGTCACCGATCGCACCCGCGTGATCTTCGTGTGCTCACCGAACAACCCGACCGGCCAGGTCGTCCATCGCGACGAGTTGATCCGATTCCTGGATCGGGTTCCCACCGATGTGCTCGTCGTGCTCGACGAGGCATACGTCGAGTTCGTCGACGACCCCCGGGTGCCCCATGGCATCGAGGTGTATCGGGATCGACCGAATGTCGCGGTGTTGCGCACCTTCTCCAAGGCCTATGGCCTGGCCGCGCTGCGGGTGGGCTTCGCGATCGCGCACGAACCGGTCGCCGAAGCACTGCGCAAACTCGCGCTGCCGTTCGGCATCTCCACAATCGCCGAGGAAGCGGCGGTGGTGTCGCTGGGGCACGAAGATGCCCTTCTCGAACGTGTTGACGGGATCATCGCCGAACGCCAGCGCATGGTCGATGCGCTGCGGGGTGAGGGCTGGCGGATTAATGAGCAGCAGGCGAATTTCGTGTGGCTGCGCCTAGGCGATCAGGCGCTGGACTTCGCGGCCGCTTGTGAGACGCAAGGGCTCACCGTCAGGCCTTTTGCCGGTGAAGGGGTGCGGGTGACCATCGCCGAGCCCGAAGCCAATGCCCGCTTCCTCGACGTTGCGGCCGACTGGCGTTCAGCACACTCCGGCTGATTGACTCACCCCATCGGGGGCGAGAGAGCGACGAGAGGTCAAGCGCATGCTGCGACGGTTCGCCACGATAGGACTCCTTGCAGGCGGGCTCACGCTTGCGTCGGTGGGTGTTCCGGTGGCTTCAGCGGAGGATTCACCTGTCAGCAAGTCAGCGGCGACGATGTCGACTAAGAAGATCCGCGAGTTGACCGCACAGGCCACTGTCTGGGCGCTCGCGCCACAGTTCGTCTACCGCTTCTCTCGCTATAACGAACTGATCAATGCCCCGATCAATGAGTTGAAGTACGGCCAGAACGCGGCAGCATGGAATAATTCTGGCAGCAATGCTGGGGATTCATCGGTGATGTACCTCAACGGTTTCATCGACTTCACCCAGACCGAAGAACTCGTGCTCACGGTGCCGCCGACGACCGATACCTATTACGTGGCCAACTATCTCGATTCATTCATCAACACCATTGGATCGATCGGCAATCGCACCACACCGTCTGCGACGCCTACGTCGTATCTTCTGGTGAGTCCATCGTCTCCCTATGCGTCGCGCAAGCGCGTCACAATCGGAGGCCAACGGTTCCCGGTGGTGGCCAGTGACACCATGCTCAACTGGCTGGTGGTGCGAGTCCGTGCGGATGCGCTCGCCGAAGCCTCCGACCCTGCGTCCACGACCAGCGTGTACGACAAGGTCGTCAAGGAGTTCTACCTCAATACCCTCGAAGATTTCCAAGCCAACGGAAACGTACCGATTGCTCCTGCAAATTACGTGTATATCCCTACCGCCGAGCAGATTGAACAGGCGGAGGCTTATCGCAATGCTCCCACTCAGGCCACGGAATTCTTCGCTCAGGCCGGCACTTCCCTGCAGATCAGCCCACCACCTGGTCGCGGTGTCGGCTTGAGTGGCACACGGCTGCGCCGGTTGCCGGCGTGGATAGTGCCGCAGTATGGCGCGACGAAACGGTTCATTCCGCCGTCATTCGATCAACGCGGTGAGTTGAAGCGATTCGCCCGAATCGGCCTGACCACAGACGGCTTCACGATGCCTGCACAGTGGGGTCTTAAGCAGCGGCGGGCTTTCCAGAAAGGGTTCGAGAAGGGCATGAAGCGGGTGGTCAAGGCCTCCAGCGGAGGAAGCCCGAAAGCCGAGCAGAACTTCTGGACCTACGACAACACCATGATCGGGTCGTATGCGAATAACAGGGCCGGATACCTGGTTCGCGCATCGGTGGTGCTGCTCGGTGGATCGGCGAATGTTCCCGATGATGCGGTGTATCCGGTGATCAACACCGCTGATGGATCCGCTCAACTCGATGGCGACACGACCTACGCTGTCACCTTCACACCTGCGGAGAGTTCATCGAACTTGCCTGCGGTGGGAACTGTGCCGCCGATGGTGACCGATGAGGACGGGAATGCCTCGGGGTTCTGGGCGATCTCGGTCTACCAACCGGATTCCTCCCAGTCTGCGGCGCCATTCCTGCCTCAGGCTGCGGTATTGAATCGGCACTACACGCGGCTGGATACCGCAGTGATCGCGGTGGATGCGGATGCCGACACTCTTACGGTGCAACAGCCAGTCTGGGGCGCGCTCGCGTTGAGCACCCCGGTGGTGTTCGGCGATGGTGCCGAGGACATCGGTCTCGAGGTCGACACCGTCTATTACCTCGCCTCCGCCCCCGTCGCGGGTAACGTGGATGGTGTCCCGACGGCGACGATCCGGCTCTCATCCTCGTGGGCTCAGGAGATTTCCGGGCAGGGCGTCCCGATGCAGAACACCGGAGCAGCTGGGCCGGTGGTCGACCTGATGGATCCGGGAACCGACCTATCGGAGACCGAACTGGCGATGGGCATGGTGCAACCGGTCTCACAGTTGGGGTCGCAGCAGGTGGCGAGCGGTGAACTGCAGTTCTCCGCTGATGGATCCGTGACGATCTATATCGGTCCCGCACTGCCAGACGGTGCTCCCGCCTCGAACTGGATCCCGACGCCCTCTACCACGTTGTACGAGCAGTGGTATCCCGGGCAGAACCTGTCGACCGATATCCGCGTCATGTTGAGGATGTACTACCCGACTCCGGGCTCGAACCCGCCGTCGATCCTGCCTGATTCGTCGGGCGAAACGACCTATGTGCCGCCGGCTCTGGTCGCGATTCCTGTTGCCTGACGTCGGGTGCGTTCGCCACTGACGACGAGGGCGACGCCGCCGAGGACGAACACCACGCCGAACACCACATCGGAGGACACCACCTCTCCGAAGACGATGACGCCGAGCATGACGGCCACGGCCGGATTGACGTAGGCATAGGTGGTCACGAGCGATAACGGTGCATGGCCGACCAACCAGGTGAATGCGGTGTAGGCGAGCAGTGACCCGAACACGATCAGATACAGCAGACCCAGCCACGATGACATCGTCACGTTGGCGATATCGATGCGTTCACCGCTGACCGCGCCGGCGATCATCAGCACGATTCCTGCGACGAGCATCTGGTAGGTGGTGAACACCAGGGTGTTCGACGGGGTCGGCAGTCGCGGGGACAGCCATGAACCCAGGGCCCACAGGAATGTGGAGCACACCAGCGCGATCGAGCCCGCGACGATCGCGGTTCCGTCGGCAGCGGGGCCCGATGCAGGTGGGCTGATGCCCCCGGGTGCCAGGATCACCGCGAGCCCGATCAGTCCGACACCCACTCCGACCAGGGTGAGCGGGCGCGGCCGATCGCCACTGACGAGCCGGATGATCACCACCCACAGCGGGATCGTCGCGATGATCAAGGCGGCGATTCCGGTGGGGATGTGATCGAACACGATCGACGCAGTACCGATCCCCGTGGCCAGGAGCATCACCCCGATCAACGCCGATGCTCCGGCCTCGCGTCGCGAGATTTTCAGACTGCGCGGGCCACGGGTGATGGCGACGATCAGGGCCATAGCGAGGGCGGCGACGAAGAATCGAATACCGCTGCCGGTCAGTCCAGGCAGGGACTCGATCATTACGGCGATGCCGATGTAGGTCGAGCCCCACACGACGTACACCACGAGCAGCGCCGACCACACGCGCACCGCGGGGGCACGGGTCGTCGCATTTGCGGGGGCGAAGGTACTGACCATGGCGAGCGAACACTAGACCCACCCCCGCGTTGGTCGCTCGAACGGCTGCCATTTGCCCCACTAGTCGCCCGAACGGCTGCCAGATGGGCGACTAACGCGGGGGTGGGATCGGGATGCACAACGTTCGGCGCGGTTGATCGCCCCCAGCCGAGCAAATAGGGACCTAAGTCCCGGTGAATGCGGACTGATGACGCGGGTGCGATGCAGTCGAGACGAGGATGCTGGGCGGCATGGAGGCCTTAGACCTTGCCCGTTGGCAATTCGGTATCACCACGGTGTATCACTTCCTCTTCGTCCCGCTGACCATCGGCGGGGCGTTCTTCGTCGCGGCGTTCCAGACCGCGTGGGTGCGCACCGGCAATGTGAAGTACCTGCAGTTGACGAAGTTCTTCGGCAAGCTCTTCCTGATCAACTTCGCCATGGGTGTCGTGACCGGCATCGTGCAGGAGTTCCAGTTCGGCATGAACTGGAGTGTCTACAGCCGGTTCGTCGGGGATGTGTTCGGCGCCCCACTGGCAATGGAGGGCCTGCTCGCCTTCTTCCTCGAGTCGACCTTCCTCGGTCTGTGGATCTTCGGCTGGGATCGGCTGCCGAAGAAGATCCACCTCGCCACGATCTGGGCGGCCGCATTCGGCACGCTCATCTCGGCGTACTTCATCCTCGCCGCCAACGCGTGGATGCAGCACCCGGTCGGCTACATCATCGATGACACAACCGGCCGCGCGGTGCTCACCGATATCAACGCGGTCTTGTTCCAGAACACCGCGGTACTGGCCTTCGTGCACACGATCTTCGCCTGCTTCCTCACCGCAGGTGCGGCGGTCATCGCGATCGCCGGCTGGAAGATGGTCAAGGGCCGCCAGATCGAGGTGTTCCGCCCGGCGATGAAGGCGGCGGCTGTCGTCATGATCATCGCCGGAGTCGGCCTGTCCGTCAGCGGTGACTTCTTCTCCAAGCTCATGGTCGAGCAGCAGCCGATGAAGATGGCCGCTGCTGAAGGGTTGTATGAAACCGAAGCGGGGGCGCCCTTCTCGGTCTTGAGCATCGGAGAGATCAACGGTGGCAGCGCTGACTGCGTGTTCTGCGTGCCGGGGCTCCTCGCCTTCTTGTCCACCGGCTCCTTCGATGGCACGGTCGAGGGCATCAACGACCTGCAGTCACAATATGAGTCGCAGTTCGCCGAGAAGTTCGGCGAGGACATCAACTACGTGCCCTATGTGCCCGTCACCTACTGGTCGTTCCGATTGATGATCGGCCTGGGCATGGTCAGTGTGCTGTTCGCCATGTGGGCCCTGTGGCGCTATCGAGGGGCGCGTGCTCCGACGAATGATCGACTGGCCAAACCCTTCGCCATAGGAGCGACCCTGGTGGTGCTTGGGCCACTGCTGGGCAACAGTTTCGGATGGATCTTCACCGAAATGGGTCGCCAGCCCTGGATCGTGTTCGGCGAGCAACTCACCGCGGACGCGGTGTCACCCCTGGTCACCATGGGTGAAGTGCTCTTCACCATGATCGCGTTCACCCTGGTGTATCTGGTTCTCATCCTCATCGAGGTGAAACTGCTCTTGCACTACATCGCCAAAGGCGCACCCGAACCGGACGAGCTCACCTCCGATCCCTTTGCCGATGCGCAGGAGGCGCAGCAGGCCGAGGACGAAGACGCCAAGCTCTACTTCGCCTACTAATCCACCATCACGAGTAAAGGAATAGACCATGGATCTCGTCACCATCTGGTTCATCCTCATCGCGGTGCTGTGGGTGGGCTATTTCATCCTCGACGGTTTCGACCAGGGCGTCGGTGTGCTGTTGCCGTTCCTCGGCCGAGACGACCTGCGTCGACGCGTCATGATCAACACCATCGGACCGGTATGGGATGGCAACGAAGTCTGGTTGCTCGTCG
Organism: uncultured Actinomycetales bacterium; assembly: GCA_913063435.1. Classification (GTDB taxonomy): domain Bacteria; phylum Actinomycetota; class Actinomycetes; order S36-B12; family S36-B12; genus M55B157. Next base: position 10,425 of record CAJXYI010000039.1, read on the forward strand.
CCGGCGGTGCGACCTTCGCGGCGTTCCCGCTGTGGTACGCCACCATGTTCAGCGGCTATTACCTTGCACTCTTCGCCATCCTCATCGCGCTCATCGTGCGCGGTGTGGCCTTCGAATACCGTGGCAAACGCGATTCCGTTCGCTGGCGCGCCAATTGGGACCGGGCGATCTTCGTCGGTTCCGTGCTGCCGGCCCTGCTGTTCGGTGTGGCATTCGGCAACGTCGTCGGTGGTTCCCCGATCTCACCGATCGAGACCACCCTGCCCACCGGTACGGCCAATGACCTGAACTACACCGGTTCGTTCTTCGACCTGCTCAACCCCTTTGCCCTGCTACTGGGTGTGATGACCCTGCTGGTCTTCACCACGCATGGTGCGATCTTCCTCGCGTTGAAGACACGTGGCGAGATGCACGAGGCTGCGCGCGGCGCGGCGATCAAGGTCGGCCTAGCCGCAGCGGTCGTCGCGGTGGCAGCGTTGCTATGGGCGCAGGCATTCTCCGGTCGTGTCGCGGTGACACTGCCGATGGTGCTCGTCGCCGCAGTCGCGTTCCTCGGTGCTTTGATGATGATCTGGCGTCGACGTGATGGCTGGGCCTTCATCCTCAGCTCGGTCACGATCGCGCTGGCTGTGGCATCGCTGTTCGTGGGGATGTTCCCGAACGTCATGGTGTCGTCGATCGATGCGGCATACAACCTCACCGTCTACAACGCATCCAGCCAGGAATACACCCTGACGATCATGACCTGGGTCGCGGTCATCATGACCCCGATCGTGTTGATCTATCAGGGCTGGACCTACTGGGTGTTCCGCAAGCGCATCAGCACCTCGATGATTCCGCCGCAACCGGTCGCTGGCCGTGCAGATGATCGCTACGCTGATTCCGCGCGTAACTAAGAGCTTGCACGGGGTCCCATTGGGGGACGCGACATGGACGCGGGGTGGCATCCTCCGGGGGGACGGTGCCACCCCGCTTCATGTGACAGGGCGAATGCGCGTGACAGGATGACACGGTGAAACCGCTCGACCCGAGACTGCTGCGCTATGCCCGCAGCACCCGCGGGTTCGTGATCATCACCGTGCTGCTCGGTGTGGTGATGGCGGTGCTGGTCATCATCTCCGCGCGTCTGCTGTCCACGGCGATCGTCGAGGTGGCGCAGGGCCGAGCCGATCTGGCAACGTCGATCCCGGTGCTGTTGGGTCTGCTCGCCATCATCAGCGCACGCGCGGTGATCGCGTGGATCAGCGAGGCGTTGGCCTATCGCACCTCCGCACGTGCGAAGGCCGAACTCCGCGAGGCCGCTCTTGATCACATCCTCACACTCGGTCCCACGGGACCGGCAAGTGTCGATCCGGGTCGGGTCGCCACCTTGCTCACTCGCGGCATCGACGCGCTTGATGCGTATTACGCCCGATACCTGCCGCAGTTGTTCCTGGCGATGATCGTGCCGATCGCTGTCATCGCCACCGTCATCGGGTTCGATCTGGTGAGCGCGCTCATCATCGCGATCACGCTGCCGATCATCGTCGTGTTCATGATCCTCATCGGGTTGTACACCCGAACGCGAGTCGATCGGCAATGGCAGACCCTGTCACGGTTGAGCGGGCACTTCCTCGACCTCATCGCGGGATTGCCGACACTGAAGGTGCTGGGCCGGGCGAAGAAGCAGGCGCAGGCGATCGGTGACATCGGTGACCGCTACCGCAGCACCACCATGGGAGTGCTGCGGGTGTCGTTCCTCTCGTCGTTCGCCTTGGAATTGCTTGCCAGCCTCTCGGTGGCCCTGGTGGCTGTGACGATCGGTGTGCGACTGGTCGAAGGCGGAATCGCGTTCTCCACCGCGCTGTTCATCCTCATCCTCGCCCCCGAGGCGTATCTGCCACTGCGCATGGTGGGCCAGCATTTCCATGCCGCTGCCGAAGGGCTCGGTGCCGCTGACGAAGTCTTCACCCTGCTCGAGCAGCCAGTCCCGGCGACCGGTGATCGCACCGACATCCCCGCGCGACCGAGCGTGCTCATCGAAGGCCTGACGGTGACGTATCCCGGTCGCGAATCACCGGCCCTGCACCCGACCACGTTCACCATCGATCCCGGTGAGGTGACCGCGGTGGTCGGCCCGAGCGGCGGTGGCAAGTCGACAGTGCTGCGCGTCCTGCTCGGTCTCATCGCTCCGAGCGGTGGTCGAGTGCTGGTGCGCGGGATGACCGCGGGTGACGGTGTGCGTGACGTGGACCTGACGGAATTGGCGCCCGAGCACTGGCGCACCCGGATCGGTTGGGTGCCCCAGGAACCCCATCTGGTATCGCCGGCGACCACCGGTGCCACGACGGTCGCCGACGCCGTGCGATTGGGCCGACCCGATGCCAGCATCGAGGATATTCGTGCCGCTCTCGACGCAGCCGGAGTGCGAGACGAGATCGAGTCGCTGCCTGATGGTGTGCGCACGGTGATCGGCGAAGGCGGGTCGGGGTTATCGGCTGGTCAGGTTCGTCGTGTGGCCTTGGCGCGGGCACTCATCCGCCCCGTGGATCTGCTGCTGCTCGATGAGCCCACGGCGGCCCTCGATGGCGCGAGCGAAGCCGCGGTGATCAGTGCGCTGCGCGCGGCCGCCCAATCGGGTGTCGCGGTGGTCGTGGTGGCCCATCGTCCCGCGCTGATCGAGATCGCCGATGCGGTCGTCCACGTGGGCGCACCCGATCTCACCGAACGCCTCTCACCCACCGAGCGCGAGTTGCTCGCCGCCGAAGCACAGGTCGATCGCAGCGCCCGCGGCACTCTCACCGGGAGCGGCTGGTGAGCACTCCCACGATGCGGATGTGGTCGGCGATGCGGGCCGACCGGCGCCGCCTGCTGCTCGCCGGGTTCCTCGGATTCCTCGCCTCGGCCAGCGCGGTGGCACTGCTGGGCACCTCCGGCTGGTTGATCTCCTTCGCCGCCGAGATGCCGCCGGTGCTGGCGCTGGGAGTGGCTGCGGTGCTGGTGCGCACCTTCGCGCTCACCCGGTCGGTGTTTCGCTATGCCGAGCGACTTGTCGGACACGATGCAGCCTTCCGCGGACTGACACGGCTGCGCGAGGACGTGTATGCGCGCCTGGAGCGGCTTGCCCCGGTGGGCTTGGCCCGGTTCACCCGCGGTGATCTGCTGTCGCGCCTCGTCGCCGATGTCGACACCGCACTGGATCTGCCGTTGCGGGTGGTGCTGCCGTGGGCGCAGGCCGTGGCGGTGTCCGTCGGCACGGTCGCGTTCCTGCTGTGGCTCAACCCCGGTGCCGGTGTCGCGACGGCGATCGCTCTCGCGCTCGGTTTGACGCTCGTGCCCTGGCTGGTCGCTCGCCTGGCCGCGCGCGCGGAGGCCCGACTCGCACCGTTGCGCGGCGAGGTCTCGAGCACCGTGGTCGCGAGTCTGGCCGGCAGCAGCGATCTGCTCGCCTATGGCGCGACCGGTGCCGCTTTGCAACGAGTTCGCGCGGTGGACGATGAGTTGACTGCGGTGGCGCGTCGGGAATCGGCGAGCCTGGGCGTCTCAGCCGGGCTCGGCATCGTCTTGCAGGGAGTTGCGGTCGTGGCGGCGCTCGCCCTCGCGATGCCCGCGGTCACCTCCGGTCAGCTCGAACCGGTGTGGCTCGCGGTCGTCGCGCTCGTTCCGCTGGCCGCCTATGACCTGCTCACCACTTTGCCGGCGTCGGCGCTGGCCCTGCAAAGGGTGCGGGCCTCGGCTGCCCGTGTTGTCGAGGTCATCGACTCCCCGCTCCCGGTTGCCGATCCGGTGGATCGGCTCGGACCACCGGTGGCCCCGTACGCGGTGGGCGTTCGCGACCTGCGGGCCCGCTGGTCGCCGGACAGTCCACTGACCCTGCACGGGATCGATCTGGCGGTCGCCCCCGGAGAACGCATCGGGATCGTCGGGCCGAGCGGTGCCGGCAAGTCGACATTGGCCGCGGTGCTGCTGGGGTTCTTGTCCTATGACGGCGCCGTGGTGGTCGGGGGCCGAGAGATAAGGGAAGTCGATGGTGACGATCTGCGCACGTGCGTCACCTTGCTGACCCAGGATGCGCACGTGTTCGACACCACGATCGAGGCGAATCTTCGTCTAGGCGATGCTCATGCCGATCACGATGAGATGCTCCGGATGCTCGAACGGGTGGGCCTGCACTCCTGGCTCGAGCAGCAGCCCGATGGGCTGGCGACGCAGGTCGGATCAGGCGGAGTGACGATGTCGGGAGGTGAACGCCAACGCCTGGCTTTGGCCCGGTTGCTCCTCGCGCACCGGCCGATCATGGTCTTCGATGAGCCCACCGAACACCTCGATCCGGCGACCGCCGATGCGCTCACCGATGTGCTGCTCGAGGTCACCGAGGGCACATCCACGGTGCTGATCACTCATCGCTTGCGCGATCTCGATCGTCTCGACCGCATCGTCGTGCTCATCTCGGGTGAGGTGGTGGCCAGTGGCACCCATGAGGAATTGCTAGCCGAGGATGGTTGGTACGCCGATCGCTGGCGAGCAGAGACCGAACAGGCCGATCTGGCCGCACTCACCGCATCGATCCCGGCAGGCACCGCCATCCGCCGGTCGTCGCGCTGACTCGCGACCTGAACCCCACTGCCAAGACGACCCTAACTTGCGCCTAAACCGCAGGTCAGGCGCAAGTTAGGGTCGTCTTGGCAGTGGTCCCCGTGGGTTCGGCCAGGTCCTAGTCACGCACGATGCCGGGAACCTCTCGATAGCCGACGGCGACGACGGCGTTCGTCGGCACACTGCTGCGCGCGCGCACGCGCACCCGGTAGGTGCCCTTCTCTGCGACGGCCGAATACCGACTGAGATAGAGATAGGACGTACGCGAGTACGGCTCATAGAACGGGGTGCGCTCATCGGGTCGGATCTTCGTTCGCTTTCCCGTTGGCGATACCAGGATCACCACCGGCTGTCGCCTGTTGGGCACGGCATTCGCCGGAGCGGTATCGGTGATGAGCAGTTGCAATCTCAGCGGCTGGCCGTCTTGCATCCGGAACCGGAAGCCACGCTGCATCTTCCGTGCCGCCAGGGGCGCATAGACAGCGAACGAGACGGTGCCGTCCATCAGGAGCGGTCCGCGCTTGGGTGTCGAGTCCCGGGCATCGAGGCGAACCGGCTGATGCGCTGACGCGACTCCGGGAACCTGGGTGAGCCCCATCGTGACCGCGACGAGGATCAGGACCCGAAGGAGAAGGCCTGCAGGCGTTCGCTGATTCCGGTGCATGGGGTGAGTCTGACCGGTCATTGGGCCCGACGCACACCGGCGGGTGGCTGCGCAGTCGGCGAGTTCTCTGAGATCCCCATAGGTGGGACCCCTATCTCCTGGTTCGCGATCGAGACACGGCCTGCGAATGCGAGTGAGAGGATGCGGGTATGGCTGACGGTGGGCGCAGTGATGCGGGCCTGTTCTCCGCGGTGGTTGCGGTGGCGGCCGGACTCGAACTGCGTTCGACCCTGCGCCGGATCGTGACCGCTGCCGTCGATCTGTCGGATGCGACCTATGGCGCACTCGGAGTCATCGACGAATCCGGGTGCGTGACGGAGTTCATCCATGTGGGGATGGACGCTGCGACCGTGGAGACGATCGGTGCACCGCCGACCGGACGCGGGGTGCTCGGTGTCCTCATCGACCATCCGCTGCCCATCCGTCTGGATGATCTGATGGACCACCCCGGGGCCGCGGGGTTCCCCGCCGGGCATCCGCCGATGCATTCCTTCCTCGGTGTCCCGGTGCGGGTGCGCGGGCGCGTCTTCGGCAACCTCTATCTGACCGAGAAGCGCGGCGGTTCGCGATTCAGCGCCGAGGATGAGCAGACCGTCACCGCGCTCGCCGCGGCCGCCGCGGTGGCGATCGAGAACGCGCGGCTCTTCGAGCACACCCGGCTTCGGGGTCAGTGGCAGGAGGCGTTGACGAGCATCGATGCCGTGGTGTTTTCGGACGCGACACCCGACGAGGTGATGACCGCTGCGGCGGAGAAGGCGCGGACCATCACCGGGGCCGATATCGCGGTCGTGGTCGCTGACGAGCATGATGCCGATCGGCTACCCGCCGGTTGCGTGCACGCGGTGTCACTCCACGTCGCCACACCGGAGCGCAACCACGGCTCGCTCGTGCTCGGATGGATCGATCAGATGCGCCAGATGTCTCCGGAGCATGTGGAACTGGCGCGTGAATTCGCCGCCCAGGTCGCGGTGACGGTGAGCCTGGCCCAATCGAGGGTCGAGGCCGAACGACTCGCTGTCTATGAAGATCGTGATCGCATCGCCCGTGATCTGCACGATCTGGTCATCCAGCGGCTGTTCGCGACCGGGATGATGCTGCAGGGGGCGCTGCGCAGCAATGAGATTCCGGGAGACGTGCGCGAACGCCTGTCCCGATCCGTCGATGAGCTCGACGAGACGATCAAGGAGATCCGCCAGACGATCTTCGCGCTGCACGAACCGGTCGAGGCGGGGACTGATTCGGTGCGCGGTCTGGTGTTGCGTGAGGTATCCCAATCGGCCGCGTTACTGGGCTTTTCCCCGTCGGTGCGGTTCGTCGGGCCGGTCGATTCGGTGACGACGCCGATGCTCACCGATCACCTCATCGCGGTGGTGCGCGAGGCGTTGACGAATGCTGCGAAGCATGCGCGTGCGTCGAAGGTCGAGGTGCTCGTGCAGTTCACCGATGGTGTTCTGTCCCTGCTCGTCAACGATGATGGCGTCGGCATCCCAGGCGGCGGCCGACGTTCAGGTCTGGCGAATCTGACAGCCCGAGCTGATGAACTAGGCGGAGTGTTCGACGTCGAGCGAGTCGATGAATCCGGTGGAACGAGACTGCGGTGGTCCGTGCGTCTGTAGCCCTGACGTCGCGGGGTGCACGTGGTTTTCCACGTGAGAGGAGCGGTGCCTGTACGGCAATTCCTCTGCATAGCCGCTTTCGGCTTGGTCGAGGCGGGCGGCGATCAATAGCGTGTAATCAATCGACTGGGGGGCTGGCCAGGTCGACATGTTCGGATCCGCAAAGAACAGGAGACACCGTGACGTTGTCGAGGAAGACCGCGGGCGTGGCCGTCGGCGCGCTGATGGCCGCACTGCTCGTGCCCGTGGCCCTCGCCCCACCGGCGATGTCGTCGACCGACTTCACCTGGGAGGACGCGGTCGAGTTGGGTTCGGGGGATCGGCCGGTGATCGCCGCCCAGGCGAAGACCGGCTCCTCGCGAGGCCAGACCGGGGGATTCGCCGTGGCCTGGAACGACTCCAACACCGTCAAGCTGCGCTTCATCGACGTCACCGCCGACACTCCTGCCTGGACGCCGGAGGTCAGTCTGTCCTCAGGGTGCACCAGCGTCGGCCAACCGGCGATCGCGATGCAGGACGATTCCATCGCGGTGGCCTGGTCGTGCGATGACACGATCCAGCTGGCCACGATCGCCGCAGGAGCGACCCTCGATGATTCGCTGATCCAGGACATCGCCGCCGACGCAAAGGGCGACCCGCAGGTCGTCACGAGTTATCGCAGTGTCTCGGGGGACCTGCTCTACCAGGGTGTCTCCTGGGTGGCCGATGGTGGCAGTGGCGATGACACCGCGATGCTGGCCGGCATAGAGGCTGGTAGGGCATTCGTCGACGACTCGGTCTTCGAGATGGGGTCCGGCACTGACGTCTTCTTGACGCGGTCGGCGGTACAGCCTTACTACATAGCAGATTCACGTGGCGTCGGATTCGTCGTCGATGATTCGATCCAGGGTGCGTTCTTCGACGCGTTCAACCTGTCGAGCCTGGGCGGTGCATCCTTTCTTCCGGTGCGGGGAACCTTCGCCACCGATGCTGGAATCGGCGATGACACGTCCGTCGAGTTCGCATACACGGAACCGTCTTTCTCAGGATATCCGGCTGTCACCTGGGTGACCAGCGACGATTCCGTCGTCGCAGCGACTGGGAAGAAGGATCCGACCACCGGGAATTGGGATGCTTCCCAGGCGACCCGATTCGTCCTCGACGACAGTTCCGGCACGAGTTTCGCCAGCCCGACCAGTGCGTATGGCGTCGATGGCTCGAACATCCGCCTGGCCTCGACTTATCTCGCCACCACGGGATCAGCCGGCCAGGCGATCCTCGCCGTCGACGATTCAACCCCGTCGAGTCGCACGACGACGCTCACGACCCTGGGCTCGACGTCGACCGCGCCGGTCTCTTTCGTGTCCGCAGATCCAACCGAAACGAACGGCTTGAGGGGGATTTTCGCGGCCTGGGCCGAGGACGATACGAGCCTTCAGACCCGATGGTTTGGCCCGCTTCGTCAAAGTGGCGATCCGATGTCGGCGATCGATGCGGTGCCTGCAGTCGGTGCCGTACAGGTCGCCCTCGATGACACGACGCACCCGGTGACCTCGCTCGCCGGCGCCGGTTCGACCCGGCAGGTGATGGGCCAGTTCGGCCTTCAGGATGAAGCGACGGCGGCCCTGGTGTGGGTGCAGAACGCCAAGGTCTATGTCAGCACCCTCACGCCCGCCACCCCACCCGATCCCAACCCACCGAACCCGGGCCCCGCCCCGACCCCGGCGACTCCTCCGTCGGCTCCGTCCTCAGCGGAGACTTCGCCTGGTCCTAGTGAGGTCACGGTGTCGTGGACGGCTCCCGCATCGCAGGGGTCCTTCCCGGTGACCAACTACCAGGTCCAGTCGAGTCCTGGCAGTGCCGGCTGTCTGGTTCCGGCGAGCCAGACGCAGTGCACGATCTCCGGTCTCACCGACGGCACGCGCTATGACTTCGAGGTGCGTGCGCTCAACGGAGGCGGCTGGGGGCCGTGGCTGGATGCCGGAAGCGCAACGCCCGGTCCGGTCGTCGAACCGTCGATCATGATTAGCGGCAGCCGTGGTGATGTCCGTGGCCGACCGGGGATCATCGTGACGGGAACGACCACGGGTCTGGACGAGGGCAGCATCCTGCGACCCTGGATCCGCCTCCCGGGCCAGACGGGGCTGAGCCAGGGAAGCGCCCGCATCACGGTCGCTGACGACGGCGATTTCACCTGGCAGCGCCGGACCGGGAAGCGCATCGTCGTCGAGATCCGCACCCTCGACGGCGACGTGCGCTCCGACCGCATCACGATCGCAGCGCGGTGACGGCCATCCTCGTCGAGGGTTACCGGACCCCGGGTGGACCAACCGGGGTCCGGTGACCACTCGCGCGGGTATCACGGATTGAGGCAGCGTGGAGGCAGGTGCCGGGAAACCGGGTGAGGCTGAATCAAGCCACAATGGGCTGATGCCCGCGAAAGTCCTCGTGGTCGAAGATCACGCGATGACCCGGACCCTGCTCACGCAGTCCCTGGGCAGTGCCGGCTACGACGTCGTGGCGTCGTGTGCATCGACAGCCGAGGCGATGCAGGCTCTGCGGCGAGTCCACCCCGATGTCGCCCTGGTGGATCTGCACCTCGGCGAAGGCCCCACCGGTTTGGATCTCGCTCGCATTCTCAACCGGCAGTTCCCGCATATTCGGATCGTGGTATTGACCTCGTATGAGGATCCGCGGCTGCTGTCGAGCGACCTGACGTTGGATGACCTCGAGGTCACCTATGTGGTGAAGCAGAACGTCGTGTCGACCGAGGTGATCATCGAAGCGATCCGGCGGGCACTGACCGGATCGAAGCGACCATTGACAGCGAAGGTCGACCTCACCGACAGTCAGATGGAGACGCTTCGGTTGATGGCCGAGGGGTTGAGCAACGCCGAGATCGCCGAGCGTCGCACAGTGACCGAACGGGCTGTGGAGGACACCATTCGTCGACTCGCTGCGCGCCTGGGAGTGGATCGGACTGAGGGAGGCAATATCCGAGCGCTGCTGCTGCGCGAATACTTCCGCATGATCGGCTCACCGGGTGTCTAACCCACGCACACTGCACCGGTCGCTGCGCGAACGAATCGGGGGACGCTGGGCGGTATCGCTGCTGGGCTCGGCACTGCTGTTCCCGGTGGGACTGATCCTGTTCCTGCTCACCGATGACTCGACTCAGCCGGGTGTCCTGACAGACGTCGTGATGGTGGGAATCGCGGCCAACCTGGCAGCCGGTGCCGTGCTCGCTGTCGCGTCCGTGACGGTGCTGCGGAATCGACGTCGGCAGCCCGCCCCCGTCTGGATGGTCGTAGGGATCGGCGTCATCGCCGGTGTCATCCGAAGTGCCGTGATCGGACTGATGTTGCCGCTGCTGTCGGTCCCTTCCGAAACCCCGCTGTGGTCGCGGCTGATCCTCGGCGCGATGCTGGGCGGATTCGGGATCCCGGCGGTGGCATTCCTGCTCGACGTGTGGGACCAGTTCTCCGCAGAACGCCGACACCTGGTCACTGCCTTGGCGCAGGAGGAACGTCAGGCCGCCGGGAATGCGCGATACCTCGAGTCACTGCGTCAATCCATCATCGTCGAAACCCAACAGCAGGTGGATTCCACCCTGTCCTCGGTACGCCGAAGAATCGACACCGAGCAGTTGTCTCCCGGTGAGACCGCCGCGTTATTGCGAGACTCCGTCGACGCCGACGTGCGACAGACCAGCCATGACCTGTGGATGGATGCCCCTCGTCCCGAGAGCAGGTTGCGGTTAGGCGACGTCCTGGGATTGATGGTGGCGACCAGGCCGTTTGCGCCCGAATGGGTCGTGGCCCCCAACATCCTCTTCGGGTTCGTCATGCTCGGAAGATTCCTGAGCGTGGAGGGGTCTGCGATCACCGCGCTCAGCTACGGGCTCTACCTGGCCATCGTGATGATCACCGCCAATCGGCTGATTGCCCACCTGCCCGGGCGAGGAACGCTGATCTTTTGGATCTCCATGCTGGTCCTCACCGCTTCGGGGGTGCTCGTCGGAGGCCTCGTGTGGCTGTTCAGCCAGCAGGCACAACTGGCGATCACCTGGGCGGTAGTGGCCGCGGTCGGAGGACTGATCACAGTGCCGATCAGTGGCATCGGACCGGCCCTGGCCCAACAGGCCGAGCAGGTGCTGGCGAGCCTTCGGCAGGCGATCTCCGCTACCGAGATCCAGGCGAAGGCGATCCAAACGGAGGCGGATCAGTTGCAGCGCAGGGTCGCACGGTATCTGCATGGCACGGTCCGGGCGGACCTGACGGCGATCACCATGAGGTTGGAGAACGCGGTCCGCGAGGGTGATGCGACCGCCAGTGCGTTGGCGATGGCGGATGCGCGGGAACTGATGGCGGTGCAGATCGATCATGGTCTCGGTGTGCCGACGAGTTCCCTGGCTGACGAGGTAGCAGCGCTATCCCAGCGCTGGGAAGGACTGTTGGAGATCCGAACGGACTTCGCTGCAGACCTAGCGCTGACCTCGGGTGAGACACGCAGCTCCATCGACCTCATCACGGAGGCGGTGCACGATGCTTCCCGTCACGCGAATGCCCGATGGATCAGTGTCGAGGTCCGCATCGACAATGGTCACGTGGTGACGCGCATCGAGAACGATGGTGAGCATCGAGGCGGTGGAGATCCAGGGCTGGGGAGTCGATCCCTGGATGAACTTGCTCCGGGTGGCTGGCAGCGCGTGCGGTCGGCGCATCACACCACGGTGTTGACCGTGACCATGCCGCGTCACCCGTGAATTCCGCTGTCTGACAGACGTTTTCCAGGCACGTGGATTCCCACGTGCTGCGTCATGTGATTGCGCGGTGTTGCGGACCGTGCCTGCCCGGCAATCACGTCAGCGGCCCTATCTGAACTAGCAGCGACTGAAGAGGCCGACCTACATTGTGGAAGTCCGAGTCGTGCGCAGGCCGATATGTCGTGCGCGCCAATGGTGTGGTCCCTGTGGTTTGTTGCTCAGTGAAGCGAGGATGTGACAGCAGCTGTGAACGTTGCGATGTGGGTGAATCGCTCGATTGCCGTATCGGCCAGTGCATCGCTCGCCGCAGCGGTTCTCGTAGGACTCCCGACGGGTGCGAAAGCCGCTACGGCGAATGCAGTGGAGGTCACGTCACAGGAGATGAGCCCGCAGCCGGCTGACACCGGGATCTCTAGTCTGGTCGAAATCGCTTCAAACTGCTCACCCACGTCGACAACCACCGGAGATGTCGTCGTCCTCGAATTCACCACTGTGGGCTCGTGCACCTGGACGGTGCCGGCCGGTGTAACTGAGGTCGACTACCTGGTCGTCGCTGGTGGGGGTGGAGGGGCCGCAGTCTACGGCGGTGGAGGCGGAGCGGGTGGATTCATTGAAGAGCTGAATCACGACGTTTCCGGGATAAGCTCCACAACGATCACCGTCGGTGCGGGCGGAGCGGGTGGCGATAAGGATGCGTTTTCGTCGTCTGTGGACCGCGCCGGGAAGCCAGGTTCGAACTCGATTGCTTTCGATGACACTGCGTTTGGAGGCGGAGGCGGGGGATCGCACTGGGACAACAGTCCCGCCACTACGGGTGGCTCCGGGGGCGGCACCGGCGGCGGCGGCGGCCCAGGATCCGGTACCAGATCCCGTCCAGGCTTCCCTCCGGTTGTATCCGACCCGTCCCAAGGGAAACAGGGTGGGACCGGCGTGATCTACTCCACTGGACTCGGTAGTGGCGGTGGCGGTGGCGGTGCCGGCGATGTTGGCGGCGGTGGCCTTAGCAATAGCGGTGGCGCAGGTGGCGAAGGTGTGCAGTCCGCTGTGTTGGGCAGAGTGCTAGCTGCTGGCGGTAATGGAGCAATCCGAAATACTGATCCAGGGGCTGCCGCGAGCCCATCGACGGGAAATGGCGGCAATGGGAGCGGGTTGGTTAGCCCCGGCAACGTCGATGGCGCTGCTGGCGGGTCGGGCATCGTCGCCATTCGTTACGACGCTCCG
>CAJXYI010000040.1 GCA_913063435.1 uncultured Actinomycetales bacterium
CCGCTTCTTCAGCCAGTACTCGTGCCATTCCTCATCGGTGCCGGGCTTGACGAAGAACTCCATCTCCATCTGCTCGAACTCACGAGTGCGGAAGATGAAGTTCCCCGGTGTGATCTCGTTGCGGAAACTCTTGCCGGTCTGGCCGATGCCGAACGGCGGCTTCTTGCGCGCGGCATTCATCACATTGAGGTAGTTGACGAAGATGCCCTGCGCGGTCTCGGGCCGAAGGTAATGCAGCGCACCGACATCCTCGACCGGTCCGACCATCGTGCGCAGCATCCCGTTGAAATCGCGCGGCTCGGTGAAGTCGCCCTTGGTGCCGCAGTTGGTGCAGACGATCTCGGTGAGACCCCCGGCCGGGGGCGAGCCGTGCTTGTCCTCATAGGCCTCGAGCAGTTGATCGGCACGCCACCGCTTGTGGCACTTCCTACATTCGGTCAGCGGATCGACGAAGGCCGATACGTGACCGGAGGCCTCCCATACCTGGGGGGCGAGGATGATCGAGGAGTCGAGTCCCACGACATCGTCTCGACCTCGCACCACCGACTGCCACCACTGGCGGCGGATATTCTCCTTGAGTTCAACTCCGAGCGGGCCGTAGTCCCAGGCGGAACGACTGCCGCCGTAGATCTCGGATGACTGGAAGACGAAACCCCGCCGCTTGGACAGGTTGACGATGGCATCGACGCGATCGGCGGCCATGAAGGACTCCACTCCGGCTGGATGTCGGCGGACACACATTGTGAACTGCGAACGAGCGTCACTCTAGTGGTGCGATGAAGTGCCACTGCAGTGACCTGCGACCCAGCGGTCGCTGAAGCGCGATGATGTCGTCATAGGCACCGGCCAGGGTCCACTCAGCCTGTCGTGGGCACACGGGAACGGCTAGTAGCAGTCGAGCCACCCCCGCCTCGCGCAACGCTCCTGCCGCAAGCATCGCCGCCTGGCCGGTCTCGACGCCTCGATCGACGACCATCACGCTACGGCCGGCGCAATCGGGAACCGTCCCGATCATCGGGGCATCACCGCGTGCGATAGGCAGGACAAGGCAGTCGCATTCCATCTGCTGCGCCACGACACCGGCGATCGACGACGCTTTGTCACCGAGGGCGAGGACGAAATCGATTCTTCCGTCAACGCGCACGGGCACGACTGCTGCGAGTTCACGCGCCGCGTGTTCGAGATCAACGAAGCGCTGCGATGCGGTCACGACGCCTCCGTCATGAAGCCGGCGGCACGTATCCGGCTGATGCCTCCCCCAGGCTGACGCTGTCGGCATCGCGAGCAAGCGCTCCCGTCGAATCGCGAGCGCCGTGCTCGTCGAGCACATGCAGGATCTCGAACGCGGTGGGCTCGTCGATCGCTTGTGACAGCAGCGGCACGACCGACACTTTCACGTCGAAGTTCGACAGCGCCCGGCGATAGGCCCCGACCGACTCCCATTCCAACGTCAGCACGATCAGATCCCGATCATCGGTGGCCCGACCGATGATCGCCTGGCGCAGGCCACCCTGGGCTGACAGCAGCGCGCATGCCTCGCGCAGCGCGTCCATCGTGTGGCCTGCCTGGCCTGACCGGCCTGAGCCGTCGTCGAATCGGATGACGACGAGAAGCCCGCCGTCGGCACCTGGCACCATGGACCCACGGTAGTCACCCACCCCTGCCGGATGAATGGAGCTCGAGCATGGCGAAGCGACCGGGCGTGCGCGGCCCACAGGGGCCCACGGGTGCCGGGCGACCCCCCGACGCGAGGCGACCCCAGCCCTCCGGCCGCGATTCGGCCCTGCACCGGGCCAGCATGCCCGTGATGGGCGCCCTGACCCGGTTTCCCCGCTGGCTGCTCCTGGTCGCTACCGGCGCATTCTTGTTCCTCGGACTGATCCAGACCGGTGATCTGGCCTGGCTGGGCGTGGTGTTCCTCTCGATCGTGACGATCTTCTTCGCCTGGCTGCTGGCGCTGTCCTGGCCGGCCGTGCCGCCGTCGGGGCGGGTTCTGCGGCTGATCGTGGTGGTGGCCCTCGTCGGGATCACGGTGCTCAAGGCCATGGGACGCATCTGAGCCGTGCGGTCAACCTGAATTTGACAATCATTGTCGTTTAGGCGCATAGTGGGGGCATGCCACGACGCCATATCCCCCACGCCCATCGTTTCGCCCTGGCCGGGCTGTCCGCTGCCGCCTTGACCCTCGCCGCCTGCGGCGGAACATCGGATTCCACCGACACCGGGACTGCCACTGGGACCTCGACTCCGACGTCCACCGAGGATGCCCTGTCGATCGTGGCGACCACCACGATCTTGGGCAGTGTCGCCGGTGACATCGCCACCTGCGCCGGTGGCAGCGTGACGACGCTGATGCCGGTGGGAGCCGATCCGCACGACTTCACCCCGTCCTCGGCCCAGGTGGCTCAGATGGTCAGTGCGGATGTGGTGATCGCCAACGGACTCGGCCTCGAGGCCGGGTTGGGCGATGCCCTGTCCAGCGCGGCAGCCGATGGCGCCCGGGTGATCGAGGTCGCCGAACTGGTCGACCCGATCGAGTTCGGCTCGGGAGGCCACTCGCGCGAAGGTGACGACCACGACCACGGCGACGACCACTCGCACGAAGGTGACGA
This sequence comes from uncultured Actinomycetales bacterium, assembly GCA_913063435.1. Classification (GTDB taxonomy): domain Bacteria; phylum Actinomycetota; class Actinomycetes; order S36-B12; family S36-B12; genus M55B157. The sequence goes on from CAJXYI010000040.1 coordinate 2,613, forward strand.
CCACGACCACGGCGACGACCACTCCGAGGACAAGGGCGACGACCACTCGCACGAAGGTGATGACCACGGCCATGATCACGGCAGCCTCGATCCGCACTTCTGGTTCGACATGAACCGCATGGCCGACGCCGCCGTCATCATCGGTGATGACCTCGCCGAACTCGGTGGCCCGACATACGCCGAGTGCGGCCAGCAGGTCGCCGAGGAGATCCGCACCGCGGAGTCCGAGGTCGCCGCGCTCCTGGAGTCGGTGCCCGCTGACAAGCGCATCCTCGTCACCGACCACGACGCCTTTGGTTACCTCGCCGATGCCTACGGCTACGAGGTCGCCGGAGTCGTCATCCCCGGTGGCTCGACCCTCGCCGAGCCGAGTTCGGCCCAGCTGCGCGAACTCGTCGAGGTGATCCAGGCCGAAGAAGTCCCGGCCATCTTCGCCAACACCGCTGATCCCAGCACCCTCGCCGATGCGGTGGCAGCCGAGTCGGGGAATAACGTCGAGGTCGTCGTGTTGTTCGTCGGCAGCCTCGGCGAGCCTGGCTCAGGGGCGGACACCTACATCGGCATGATGTTGACCGATGCTGAACTGATTGCCAACGCTCTGCGAGACTGACCCTTCGTGGAGTTCTTCCTCGAGCCCTTCGAGCTCGGGTTCCAGCAGCGCGCCCTCCTCGGAGGCGCGCTTGCTGGCGTCATGTCCTCCATCGTCGGCACCTGGCTGGTGTTGCGCGGCATGAGCTTCTTCGGTGATGCGTTCGTCCACGGTGTCGTCCCCGGAATCGCAGCCGCGGTCGTGTTCGACATCAACCCCCTGATCGGTGCGGCAGTAGCCGCCGGGGTCATGGTGATCGCCATCGAGGCGGTCAACCGGCAGACCGTGCTCAGCGAGGACACCGCGATCGGTCTGCTGTTCGTCGGCATGCTCGCCCTCGGTGTGGTGTTGATCTCCCGCCTGGATTCCTACACCGGCAGCCTCACCTCGATCCTGTTCGGAGATGCCCTCGGCGTCACGACTGGCAACCTCATCGGCCAGGCAATCCTGGGCGTTGTCATCATCACGGCAGCCACAGTGCTCTACCGACCCCTGCTTGCCCTGTCGTTCAACGCCGACAAGGCGAAACTGCTCGGCATGCACCCCGGCCGAGCACATGCGGCGCTGCTCATCCTCATCGCGGCGGCCGTCATCGGCAGCTACCAGTCGGTGGGCACCCTGCTCGTCTTCGGCCTGCTGGTAGGACCACCCGCAACAGCCGCTCTGTTATCACGCACGGTTCCGCAGATGATGCTCATCAGTGTCGTCATCGCACTGTTTTCCGTCTGGCTCGGCCTGACCCTGAGCTATCACCTGAATACCGCGGGTTCGGCGACGATGGCGATCGTGCCCGTGGTGCTGTTCTTCATCGTGCTGGCCATCACCAAGGTGCGCCGAGCTCTGCACCGAGTTCCGGAGGCCGCACATGCCTGATGCAACTTCGCCTGATGCACCTTCGCCTGATGCCCATTGTGCTGATGACGATCATGTCAACCATGTCGGCCGGGTTGCCGCAGAAGCCCGCGACATCGTCTTGCAGCGCGGTTCGCATGTCGCCGTGACCGCTTCGAGTTTCACCATTCCGACCGGTGCGATCACCGCGATCATCGGACCTAATGGCAGTGGCAAGTCCACCATCCTGCACGCTCTAGCCGGACTGCTGGAGCCGTCTGCGGGTTCGCTGTCGGTGCTCGGGGCTGAACCGACCACCCAGCACTCGCGCGTCGCCTACGTCCTGCAACACACCTCGATTCCGCCCGGCACCCCGCTGACCGTGCGCGAGACTGTCGGGATGGGCCGCTATTCCGACCTCGGCCTGCTCGGTCGACGTCGCGCAAAGGATCGCCAGCGCGTCGATGAGGCGATGGAGCTCCTCGACATCGCAGGACTCGCGAAACGGCACCTGAGCGAACTGTCCGGCGGGCAACGACAGCGGGTCTTCGTCGCGCAGGGGGTGGCGCAGGATCACGACCTACTGCTGCTCGACGAACCGCTCACCGGCCTCGATCTGGTCTCTGCGAAGACGATCGACGAGATCATCCACTCCGAACCGGCTCGCGGCTGCTCGGTGGTTCTCACCACCCACGACCTCGAGGAGGCGGAGGCAGCCGATCACGTGCTGCTCATGTCCGGGCGCGTCGTCGCCTCAGGTCCCCCAGCACAGGTGCTCACCCGCGATAACCTTGCGGAGGCGTATGGATTGGGCGCGCTGCACCATCGAGATGACGAAGCCGTTCGCTACCCCACCGAGCACCCGCTGGACGAACCACCGCTAGGAGCCTGATGACGAAGTCGATCTCGAGCAAGTCGATCGCCAGCATCGGCCAACGCTCGACACGCCAGCGCACGGCCGTTGTCGACTCCCTGCAGCGCAACGAGGATTTCCGTTCCTCTCAGGAGATCCACGATCAGTTACGGCACGAGGGCATCAGCGTCGGCCTGTCGACGGTGTACCGCACCCTTCAGGCTCTCGCCGAATCCGGAGAGGTCGACGTCATCGTGCGCGATGACGGTGAATCGGTGTATCGACTGTGCAGCGAGCACCATCACCACCATCTGGTGTGCCGGCGTTGTCGCACCACCGTCGAGCTCGAAGCTCCCAGTGTGGAGGCCTGGGCCCATCAGGTGGCCGCCGATCATGGCTTCACCGATACCTCGCACACCATCGAGATCTGGGGCCTGTGCCCAGCATGCACGGCAGTGGAGTCGTGACGCCCCTTCGCTACTCGTAGGGATTGCGGGGCTGGGGAACCTCGATCAACGATTCCACCACGACGAGTGGGATCGCATCCGCCGACTGCGTGCCCCCACCCGGAGTCCAGGTTCCGGTGATCGTCACCCAGGTGTTCGCCGGCAGGTCCGGGGCATCGACGGTCTTGATGCGTGATGCGAAGGCATCAGCGGCACAGCAGGCCATCGACATCCGTGACAGCCACCAGCCACCCTCGGGGTCCGGGGTGACGAATCCGGTCATCTCGACGGTGCGGCCGATCAGCGTCAGTCCGTCATCCCAGACCGCGCGCCCGATGTAATCACTGACCCGCACCGGAACCGGATCACCGGCCGGCAGCGGCGGAGCCTGGGCCTCGCTGAGATCCGGGATGGCGTTCGTCGTCTCCCGGGCCGCGGAGAACGCACCGAGCGCGGGCGGGGCGATGAGGAAGATCGCCAGGACGGGCAGCACCAGGAACCAGGCCGCGCGCGGTCCGTGCGAATGATCATGCCCGTGCACGTGCCCATCGAGTTCATCGTCGAGTTGCTGCGCGGCTTCTGCTTCCACATCTGCGTCGCCTGCGGGAACCCGGGCAGATCGCAAGACATCGATCAGGCCTAGGATGCCGAAGAGCACCAGCAGCCCTCCCGCCAGGATCAAGAACGGCCGCATGACCTCTTTGACGTAGTTCAAGTAGGTGTCCCCCAGGGTGATGCGCAAAGTGGCACCACCGATCAGCAGCAGGATGATCGCCTGAACGTCGCGTCTCATGTCAACAACCACCACCCGACCAGAACACTGGACACGATGGTCACGACCACGGTGGCGGGCGCGAATCGCATCACGAAGGACTTCCCGAAGGTCCCTGCCTGCAGGGAGATCAATTTCAAGTCGACCATGGGACCGACGACCATGAAGGTGAGTTTCGCCGTCAGCGAGAACTCGGTGAAACTCGCCGCGACGAAGGCATCGGCTTCGGAGCAGATCGACAACACGATCGCCAAGGCAGCCATGACGAGGATCGACAGGAGCGGGTTGTCCGCGACGGCCCTCATGAGATCCGGTGGCACCAGGACGTTGATAGCCGCCGCAGCCAGTGCGCCGACGACGAGGAATCCACCCGCGTGCAGGAAGTCATGGGCTGCGGTGAGCCGGAATGTGTGCCAGGAGTTGGAACCCACCAGGTGACCACGAGGTCCGATACGCAGCCACTGGGCTTTACCGAAGCGAAGCCACAACCAGCCGAGGATGACCGCGGCTCCCAGGGACGCGACGAAGCGCGCTAGGACCATTTCAGGCTGGCCGGCGAAGGCCACGAAGGTGGCGGCGAGCACGATCGGATTGATCGCGGGTGCGGAAAGGAGGAAGGCCAGGGCTGCCGCGGGTGTCACCCCTCGACTCATCAGACTGTTGGCCACCGGCACCGATGCGCACTCGCAACCGGGGATAACGGCACCTGCTGCACCGGCAACCGGCACAGCCAGCACCTTGTTCTTCGGTAGTGCCTTGCGCCAGAACGACGCTGGAACGAAAGCCGCGATCGCACCTGAGAGCACCACTCCGAGAACGAGGAACGGCAGCGCTTGCACCACGATGGCAACGAAAATCGTCGCGCCGGTCTGCAATGCGGGACTGTCATCGAAGAAACCGACGAGCCAGCCCTGGCCGACGATGAGGATCAACAAACCCAGGGCGAGCAGTTCGAGAGAGCCGGGGCGGTAGCGCGATCGCGTCGCAGGCTGATCGGTCATGGAGCTGCGCCGTATCGACGATCGCGAGCCGCATATTCCTCGCAGGCCGACCACAGATGGGTTCGGTCGACATCGGGCCAAAGTTCGTCGAGAAACACCATCTCCGCGTAGGCGGACTGCCACAGCAGGAAATTACTGATGCGCTGCTCGCCTGACGTTCGCATGAACAAGTCGACGTCGGGCATATCCGGTTCGTCGAGATTTCGCGCCAGCATCCGTTCATCGACCTTGGCGGGGTCGATGCGCCCCTCGGCGACACCCTGGGCGATCCGCGCAGCTGCATCGGCTATCTCGGAACGGCCGCCATAGTTCACACACATCGTCAGGGTGAGCGTTCGGTTCTTGCGGGTGAGTTCCTCGGCCGTTGTGAGCTCATTGATCACGCTGCGCCAGAGCCGACGGGGACGTCCGGCCCACCGCACCCGCACACCGAGGTCGTTCATCTCATCCCGACGCCGGTGGACCACATCACGGTTGAAGCCCATCAGGAACCGCACCTCGTCGGTAGACCGCTTCCAGTTCTCTGTCGAGAACGCATAGGCGCTGATCCAGGGGATGCCGATCTCGATCGCGCCGTGGACGATGTCCAGCAGGGCGAATTCGCCGGCTTCGTGCCCCGCTGTGCGCGGCAAGCCGCGTTCCTTGGCCCAGCGGCCATTGCCGTCCATCACGATCGCCACATGACGGGGCAGCAGGTCACGCGGAATCGCCGGCGGCGTGGCCCCTGAGGGGTGCGGGGTCGGCGGCTTCGGCACCTCACCATCCTCGCATCCCACGGGGGCGATGACCGTGATCGTCCTCAGGCGCGTTCGACCAGCGGCAGCGAGCGCAGAGACCGCTCCAGGTGCCAGGTGAGCAATGCCGCAGCGAGTCCGGCTCCCTCACGCCGGTGGCGGGGATCGCTGGCATCGGCAGACGCCCAATCTCCGCTGAGCAGCGCGCCCATCAAGGTCAGGGTCTCCGGTGCTGGGGCTGCGCTTCCAGGGACGCGGCATGTCGGGCACAGTGCGCCGCCATGGCCTACCGAGAACGCCCGATGCGGTCCCGCGGCGTTGCAGCGGGCGCAGTCTGCGAAGGACGCCGACCATCCGGCGATGGCCAGCGACCGCAGTACGAAGGCATCGAGTATCAGACCCGGGTCATGAGTTCGCGCCGCGAGAGTGCGCAGCGCTCCGATCAGCAGAAGATATTGCGGAAGTGCCGGCTCTTTCTCCACCGGCGTCAGTCGCTCCGCGGTTTCGAGCATCGCGGTGCCCGAGGTCCAGCACACGTAGTCACCGGCAAGGTCGGGGCCATGAGCATCGAGGGATTCGACCTGGGTCACCGTGTCGAGGGTGCGCCCGACGTAGAACTGCACATCGACACGACCGAAGGGTTCCAACCGTGCTCCGAACCTGCTGCCGGTCCGGCGCACACCCTTGGCTACCGCCCGGACCCGGCCGTGGTCACGGGTGAGAAGGGTGATGATGCGATCGGCCTCCCCCAACCGCTGGGTGCGCAGCACTACACCCTCGTCGCGATAGGTCGGCACCGCTCCATTGTGACCTGCAACGGTGTCGAAATCCGCACCAGCCACGCTGCGAGTCAGCGCGAAACCCTTCGAATTCGCGTCAGAACCCGAGGCGGCGCAGTTGTCGGGGATCGCGCTGCCAATCCTTAGCGACCTTCACCCGAAGGTCGAGGAATACCGGGGTCCCCAGCAGCGCCTCGATGCCCCGGCGCGCGGTCGTCCCAACGTGCTTGAGCCGCGAACCACCCTTGCCGATCACGATCGCCTTCTGGCTGTCTCGTTCGACGAACACGATTGCGTGGATGTCGACGAGCGGGGAATCCTCGGATCGATCCTCACGCAATCCCATCTCCTCGACGACGACGGCGATGGAATGCGGCAACTCGTCGCTGACACCCTCGAGTGCGGCCTCGCGGATCAACTCCGCGACCAGCACCTCCTCGGGTTCATCGGTCACCTCGCCGTCGGGATACAGCGGCTGTCCTTCGGGCAGGGCCGCGACGACGAGATCGGTGAGCAGGTCCACCTGGTTCCCCGCGAGTGCGGATACCGGCACTACCTGTTCCCACTCGATGCCTACTCGCGCGCCTAGTTCGGCGACCTCCACCAGGCGTTCGGCGACGATGGCAGGGGTGACGGCGTCGGTCTTCGTTACCACCGCGAACGTCGTATCTCCCCTGGGACGGGCTCGACTCAACGCGCGGGCCACGAACTCATCCCCCGGCCCGACCGGAGCATCAGCTGCAATGCACAACGCAGCGACATCGACATGCGCCCACGCATCACGGACCGCATCATTCAAGCGTTGGCCGAGCAGGGTTCGCGGCTTGTGCAATCCGGGAGTGTCGAGCAGCACGATCTGCGCCTCGGGTCGGTCCACCACACCACGGATGACGTGGCGGGTGGTCTGCGGTCGACTGGAGGTGATCGCGATCTTGGTGCCCACCAACGCATTCGCCAGGGTCGACTTGCCTGCGTTCGGACGACCGACGAGGCAGGCCAGTCCACAGCGGAATCCGCTCATGCCGGTACCGCCTCATCGGGTCGCTGATTGCGGGATCGTTCGATCGCGTCAGCGCGCCTGCCCCTATCAGCCACACCGAGGATGCCGAGTGCGATGACGATCAGCACACACCCGATCCAACCGCGCACACCGAGGACCTCATCGAGGATGACCACTCCCAGCAGTGTGGCGACGACAGGTTCGGCGAGGTTGAGGGTCGCGATGTGACCTGGTTGCAGCGTCCGCAGTCCGATACCGAACAGCAGGTACGCAAGCGTGGTGGTCGCCAAACCCAGCCACAGCAGCAGCGCGATGCCCTGCGGATTCCACCACCAGATACCAGCGCCGATGAACACCGGGATCGTCACGAGCGCGGCCAACGAGAAGGACGCGGCGAGCACATTCGTCGCTGATTCACCATCTCGTGTCAGTCGCACCCCCAGCACGGTGTAGACCGCGTAGGAAGCACCGGCGCCCATCGCGGCCACAATCCCGACCACGTCGCGTGCCTGGCCATCACCGAGGGTGAGCAACGCCATGCCGACAACTGCGAGCACAGTGGACACCGCCCAGACGACACCGGGCGCGCCCTCCCGCAGCCACCAGCCGAGCATTCCGGCAAGGAAGGGCGCAAGGGCGAGGCTGGCCAGTGTCCCGACCGCGACACCGGTGCGTGCCACACCGAAGAAGAACAGCGACTGGTAACTCGCTACCGCAAGTCCCATGAGCCACAGCAGCGGGCGCTGCCACAGGCGTACCAGTGCCCGACGCCCCGGACCGGTGATCACGACGATGGCGACAAGGCCGAGCGCGCCCACGATCAGTCGGCCAGCAGCGATCGCCGGAGCTGTAGCCGCAGGATCGAGCAGATTCACCGAGGCAGCGGAGGTACCGAAGAGGGCAGCGGCGCCGATAACCGCGAGCACGCCGATCGAACGCGTCGGCGCCACATTCGTCATCACGGTGCCGGTTCGATGCCGCTGAGCTTCCCCGCCGTCGCCACCTGCACGACAGCGCCATCGGGTGTGCACACGATCACCGGAACGTCGATACCGCCGATGTCGATCAATGCAGCAGCATCGGGCACGCTGTCGGGGTTCGCCGTGATCACGACAGCGGCTTCGAGTCCGCGGGCACCGCTGATCCACGCTTGGGCTGCAGCAACCTGAATGGCGGACAGTGCCATCGACGGCAGCACCGCGTCTGCTGCGGCATAGGTGCGGCCGGTCTCGTCTCGGATGGCAGCACCATGCTCAGCACGGATGCGCTCCCGAGCACCCCTGGCGAGGGTGACGAGCTTTGCGTCCTCGGCATCTAGAGCCTCGTCCATCAACTCGATCCCTCCTCGTCGCCGTCAGCGAGGTCCTCATCGGATGGAGCGACTGCGCGGCAGGCCAGTACGGATCCGATGCGATTGCGTCGGCCGGCCCCCTGCTCAGCGGTCAGTATCCAACCGTCCACTTCGATGCGGGCATCCGGGATCGGCACTCGGCCCAGTCGCTTCGCCACGAGTCCTAGGACGCTGTCGACGCCCTCTTCTTCCCCGTCGATCTCCAATCCGACGAGAGCAGCGAAATCATAGACGTTCATCCGCGAACTGACCCGGTAGGAACCATCGTCCAGCGCGGATACCTCGGGGGCAGCGGTGTCGTACTCATCGTCGATTTCACCGACGATCTCTTCGAGAATGTCCTCGATCGTGACGATGCCTGCGGTCCCGCCGTATTCGTCGACAACGACAGCCATGTGCACGCGCGCTGCCTGCATTTCAGTCAACATCTCATCGGCAACCTTGCTGTCCGGCACGAAATAGGGCGCTCGCATGAGCGATTCGACGACCTCGCCGCGCTCTGCTTCACGATCGTCGAAGATCCTGCGCATCACATCCTTGAGGTACACGATTCCGATCACATCATCGGCGCTGTCCTTGATGACCGGGATTCGAGAAAAGCCCGAGCGCAAGCACAGTGACAGCGCCTGTCGCAGCGTCTTGTCATGCTCGATGAAGACGACCTCGGTTCGAGGGACCATCACCTCGCGGGCAAAGGTTTCACCAAGCTCGAAGACCGAGTGGATCATCTTGCGCTCGACATCCTCGATCACACTGTTCTCACCAGCGAGATCGACCATCTCACGAAGTTCCGCCTCCGTGGCGAATGGACCGGACCGGAACCCCTGTCCAGGCGTCAGGGCATTGCCGATGCGGATGAGGAGCGTGGTCAACGGGCTCAGCACACCGGCCATCAACCGGGCCGGTCGAGCTGCGCGCAATGCGATGCGATCAGCGTGTTGGGTTCCCAGGGTGCGGGCCGCTACTCCTAGCACGACGTAACTGACGATCACCATGATCACGACAGCCAGTGCCAACGATGCCAGGAGCGGCCAGTCTCCCCTCGTGCTGAGCGCATTGATAGCGACATACACCACCAGCGCAGTCGCGGTCGTCGAGGCGACAGTGGACAGGAACAGCAGCACGTTGACATATCGAGGACGGTCATCGAGCACGATGGCCAATTGGGCGGCGCCCCGATGCACTTCACGACGAAGTTCGTCGATCCTGCTGCGCGAAACGCGACCTATCGCGGTTTCCGCCCCGACGAGCAGCGCGGCCACGATCACCAGGATCGCGGCGATGGCGAGCGTCACAATGTCATTCGACGTCATCACGTCTTCCCAACTGCGAACCCCAGTCGCCAGATGACCACTGGGAGAGTAAGTCGCCCTGCAGTCCGAACATCTCTCGGTGCTCCTCCGGTTCGGCGTGATCGAAACCCAATAGGTGCAGCATGCCGTGGGTCACCAGGACATCGAGTTCCTGTTCTCGGGTGTGTCCCACGGTCTCGGCTTGCCGCTGCGCGACAGAGGGGCATACGACGATATCGCCCAGGGTGCCCAGTGGTGCCGGGCCTGATTCCGGCCCCGGCCGCAGATCATCCATGGGAAAGGACAGCACATCGGTGGGCCCGGGCTCATCCATCCACCGCACATGCAGATCGGCCATGCGATCCTCGTCAACGAGAGCCACCGAGACCGTGCAATCAGGATCCAGGCGCATTCGGTGGAGGACGAACGCGATCAGCGCACGCACCCGTTCGTGATCGATCCAGTCCGCGGTCGATTCGTCCGCGATATCGATGGCTCCGGGTTGCTCGGGTTGATCTGCGATCACCGCCGACCCCGGGATTCGCGCACTGATGCATCCGCGGGATGCACTGATTCATCGTGGCGGGCATAGGCATCCACGATCTGACCGACGAGTCGATGGCGCACGACATCCTTGCTCGTCAATCGACAGAAGGCCACGTCATCGATGCCCTCGAGGATCTCCTGGACCACGCGTAGGCCACTGCTGGATCCCGAGGGCAGATCGACCTGCGTGACATCGCCGGTCACCACCATCGTCGATCCGAATCCCAGGCGAGTGAGGAACATCTTCATCTGCTCGGGTGTCGTGTTCTGGGCCTCGTCGAGGATGATGAAAGCGTCATTGAGCGTTCGGCCACGCATGTAAGCCAGCGGAGCCACCTCGATCGTCCCTCCGGTGATCAGGCGCGGGATCGAATCCGGGTCCAACATGTCGTGCAGGGCATCGTAGAGCGGTCGCAGATACGGGTCGATCTTCTCTGACAGTGTTCCGGGAAGGAATCCCAGCCGTTCACCGGCCTCCACTGCAGGCCGGGTCAAGATGATGCGGGTGATCTGCTTGTCCTGCAGGGCCTGCACGGCTTTGGCAACTGCAAGATAGGTCTTGCCTGTTCCTGCCGGTCCGATTCCGAACGTGATCGTGTGCGAGTCGATGGCATCCACGTAGCGCTTCTGGTTGAGAGTCTTCGCGCGGATCGTGCGGCCGCGACTGGACAGGATGTTGGTGGACAGCACCTCGGCGGGTCGCTGACCTTCTCGCAACAGCGTCACGCTGCGTTCGATCGATTCGGGAGTCAACCCCTGACCAGTTCGCAACACGGCGAGCATCTCGGCGATGAGCACTTCGAACAGGCCGACCTCCTCGGCCTCGCCGCTCACGATGAACTCATTGCCGCGCACGAGAATGTCGACATCGGCGAAGAGCCGTTCGAGCACGGTCAGCAATTCGTCTCCGGGGCCGACGACCGACACCATCGGCTGAGAGGCCGGGATGACGATGGTGGCGCGAGCCTGGGGTTGTTCGGTCATCAGCCGGGCGGCCAACCTAGACCACGACCGCCAAGAACATGCAGATGCGCGTGATACACCGTCTGCCCGCCACCCTCGCCGGTGTTGGCCACCAGGCGGTATCCCTGCTCCTCGAGGCTTTCACGTTGGACAACCTCGATCGCGGTCGCCATCACATCAGACATCACCTGCGGTTGCCGGGTCACGATCTCAGCCATGTTCTCGAAGTGCTGTTTGGGAATGACGAGGACATGGGTGGGGGCAGCCGGCGAGATATCCCGGAAGGCCAAGGTGGTGTCGGTTTCGGTGACGACTGTCGCCGGGATCTGTCCCGCCACCAGGCGGCAGAACAGGCAGTCCTCGGTTGCGCTCACGGACACGATCCTGTCACGGATCCGCCCGACCGTGCAGGAGAGGCGGACCATCGATGACCGGCTGCGATCACCGCGGTAGCGACGGTGCCGGCGGTCGAGGTTCGCAGAATCGTCGGCCCCAGGCTGGTTCGTCGGGCACCTGCGGCCAATAAAGCAGCGGTCTCCGCGTCGGTGACGCCCCCTTCGGGTCCGACGATGACGACCCAGTCTCCGTCCCGTCGATCGTGCCTACCGGAGTCCTCGTCGAGGATCATCGGCAGTGGATCCCCCTCGGCATCGAGCAGGAAGGCGCTTCCTGCCTGCTCCACCCATCGGCGGACTTCAGTGAGGTCTGCCAGATCGGCAACGATGGGTTGCCACGCCCGACGGGACTGCTTCATCGCTTCGCGCGCGGTCGCCCGCCAGCGTTGCACCCCGCGTTCGGCACGCGGAGGGCTCCACACCGTGACGCTACGTTCTGCGGCCCACGGCACGATCACGTCGGCCCCGACCTCGGTCAATGTCTCGACGGCCCGCTCGCTTCGTTCGCCCTTGGCAAGGGCCTGGATGACGATGATGCGACGAGTCGGCGCCGGCTCTGTGACGACGTCGGTCACCTCACAGTCGATCGTTGCCCTGCCGGATCCGCTGACGGAGGTGATCGTCGTCCTGGCACGCCTGCCTTGACCGTCGACCACATCGATGCGCTCACCAGGTTGAACGCGACGAACTCGCGCCGCGTGACGGGCCTCGTCACCATCGAGGGTGAGCACCGCACCCGCTGTCACCGATTCCAGGGATTCGGCGAGGAAAACCGGTGCTGTCACGGGCGACCACTGAACGCGTCACGCAACCGAGAGAACAGCCCACCTCCGGTGTCCGTGCTCTCCTGAACCGCAATGGACGCGCTGTCCTCGCCGCGCAGCTGCGCGAACTGCTGGAGCAGATCAGACTGCGTCTCGTCGAGGCGCGTGGGGGTGCGGACATCGAGGTGCACGTGAAGGTCGCCACGTCCGGTACCGCGCAATCGAGGCACGCCTCGTGCGCGCAGCGTGAGGACCTCACCGGGTTGGGTTCCCGCAGGGATCGTCATGGACTCCTCACCATCGAGGGTGTCCAGGGTGATTCCCGTACCCAGAGCCGCCGCTGTCATCGGTACCTGGACGCTGCAGTGCAGGTCGTCACCGCGTCGCTCGAAGATCGGGTGTGCCTTCTCGATGATCTCCACATACAGATCACCGCTGTCACCACCACCGGGACCGACCTCGCCCTGACCGGTGAGCTGGATTCGAGTGCCGGTATCGACACCGGCCGGGATCGTGACGTCGATGGTGCGCCGGGTGCGCACGCGACCATCGCCGGAGCATTCCACGCACGGATGGGCGATGGTGGTGCCGAATCCCGAACACTGCGGGCACGGTCGTGATGTCATGACCTGGCCGAGGAACGACCGCTGGACCTGCTGGATCTCGCCGCGGCCTCGACACATCGGACAGGTCGTGGGCTCGGTGTCCGGCGCTGTGCCGGCTCCCGAGCACGCCTCGCAGCGAGCCGCCGTATCGACGGTGAGGCTGCGCTGTGCACCGAACATCGCCTCTTTCAAATCGACCTCGACGCGGATGAGCGCATCCTGCCCGCGGCGGCGTCGGGTCCTGGGTCCACGAGGGGTCCCTCCGCCGAAGAACGCGTCCATGATGTCGCCGAAATCGAATCCACCACCGAACCCGGCCCCACCCGGTCCCGCACGCAGTGGATCACCACCCATGTCGTACATCTGACGCTTCTGCGGATCGCTGAGCACCTCGTAGGCAGCCGTGACCTCCTTGAAGCGATCCTGGGTCTGCGGGTCAGGGTTGACATCCGGGTGCAATTCACGCGCAAGTTTGCGATACGCCCGCTTGATCTCATCGGGTCCCGCATCACGATCCACGCCCAGGAGCGCGTAGTAGTCGGTCGACATCGTCAGGTCACACTCACGTTTCGCTCAGGATGCGACTGAGGTACTGGGCCACCGAACGCACCGCGGTCATCGACGCCGGGTAATCCATGTGCGTGGGCCCGACCACACCGAGCCCTGCCACGATCGTCTCATCCCGGCCGTATCCGGAACCGACCAGTGAGGTGCCATACAGGTTCTCGACCGGGTTCTCATGCCCGATGCGAACGGTCACCCCATCACCGCCGGATACCTCACCGAGCAGTCGCAGCAGAACCACCTGCTCTTCGAGCGCCTCCAGGACAGGCTCGAGATTGGCCGCGAAAGAGTCCCGATAGCGGGCCAGATTCGCCGTGCCACCGAGCACGATGCGCTGCTCCTCACGGGCGACCGCGATCTCCAGCAGGGTGGCGATGATGACGACGAGTTGCGGCTGGATATCGCCGGCGAACTCCTCAGCCACCCGGTCGAGGGCGGGAGCCAGGTCCGAGCACCGTTCCCCGGTGACCGCGGACAGCAAGCGCGTGCGAACCTGGCCGAGGACCTCTTCTGTGATCGGTGCGGGTAGCTCGATGACCCGCTGCTCGACCCGGCCGGTATCGGCGATGAGCACGAGCAGCAACCGGGTCTCGGACAGGGACACGATCTCGATGTGACGCACCGTCGCCTGCACCAGGGATGGGTACTGCACGAGGGCGACCTGCCGGGTCAATTGGGCCAGCAGGCGCACGCTGCGCGACATCACATCGTCGAGATCGACCGCTCCCGCGAGGAAATCCGAGATGGCCCGGCGTTCGGCCGAGCTCAGCGGCTTGACCCCCGACAGGCGATCGACGAAGGCGCGATACCCCATATCGGTGGGAACGCGTCCAGCACTGGTGTGCGGCTGGGCGATGTAGCCCTCCTCCTCCAGCGCCGCCATGTCGTTGCGGATGGTAGCCGAGGACACCCCGAGGGAGTGCCGCTCCACGAGAGCCTTGCTGCCGACCGGCTCACCCGTCGATACGTAGTCCTCGACGATGGCGCGCAAGACTGCGAGTCGACGATCCTCGAGCATGCCCACCTCCCTAGACCTGACATCTGGACTAGCACTCGACTGCCGTGAGTGCCAATACTAACCCCTTGTCGGCCATGGCGCCCGGTTCAGGCGGGGTCCACCGGGCCATCCATCACACCGCACAGATCGCGGACACAGGCATCGGCGAGCAGCCGCCCCGCATCGGTCAACCGGATCCGCCCCTGACCGACCGTGAGCAGCCCATCACCGACGTGGCGCTGCACCACCGGATCGGTGGCCGCCGGCAGCAGCGTGCTGTCGATGCCCTCGCGCAACCGCAGACCGAGCATCACCGATTCCAGGATCCGCGTGGGTTCGTCGATCAACTCCCAGCCGGCGACCGGTGGACGTCCGGCGTTGACCGAGTCCGCATAGGCTCGAGGATGCTTGATGTTCCACCAGCGAACCCCCGGCTCACCTCCGAGATACCCATGGGCTCCGGGCCCGATGGCCCACCAATCCCCGCCTCGCCAGTACCCGAGATTGTGCTGGCACTCACCACCGGGTTTCGCCCAGTTGGAGACCTCGTACCACTCGAGGCCATGGTCGCGAGCGAGGGTGTCGATGATCTCGTAGCGATGCGCTGCGAGATCGTCATCGGGAGCCGGAAGCTCACCCCGGCTCACCTGTGCGGCCATCCGCGTACCCGGTTCGATGATGAGCGAATACGCCGACAGGTGATCCACTCCCGCGTCGAGGACAGCACGCACCGACGAGGTGAGGTCCTCGTCGGTCTCGCCGGGTGTCGCATAGATCAGATCGGCACTGATGTGCGTGAAGCCCACCTGATGGGCAGCAGCGATCGCCTCGAGGGCTCGACCGGGTGTGTGGGTTCGGTCCAGGGTCGCCAGCACATGCTCGGCCAGGCTCTGCACGCCGAAGGACACCCGCGTCACACCGGCGTCCAACAACCGCGCCAGGGATTCGACCGTGACCGAGTCCGGATTCGCCTCGATCGTGATCTCGGCATCGCGTGCCAGACCCCAGACCGAGTCGATTCTCGACACGATGGCCTTGACATCTCCGGGGTCGAGCAGTGTGGGCGTGCCACCCCCGAGGAACACCGTGTCGATTCGTTCGTCGTCGATTCGTTCGTCACCGCCTAATTGACCGGTCAACTCGATCTCAGCGATCGCGATCCCTGCGTATTCCGAGGCTGCCAGGTCGATCTCACGAGGTGTGTAGGTATTGAAGTCGCAATACCCGCATCTGGCGGCGCAGTAGGGCACGTGCACATAGACCCCTCGCGTCGCTCCCGGCCGAGTCTGGAGACGACTCAACTCAGCGCGCCAGCCTTCCGGCGGACCGTTCATCGCCGTGTCATTCACCGGTTCTCCAGACCCCATAGCCGTACCGTGGGAGCATCATGCACGTTCGCATGACCGTCTGATCTTCGACGCCCTGATCCTCGAGGAGGACCGATGTCCACTACTCCACCACCGCCACCTCCCCCGTCGATGCCGCCGCCGTCTCCGCCGCCGACACCCGGCCAGCAGCCGATGTCGGATGCCGACGCGCGCCTGTGGGCGATGTTGGCGCACCTGTCGGGCATCGTGATCGCCATCATCGGGCCGCTCATCATCATGCTGGTATTCGGTCCCCGCAACGCCTTCGTGAAGAACCAGTCCACAGAAGCGTTGAATTTCCAGATCACCCTCGCCATCGGCGTGGTCATCAGCATCGTGCTGACCATCGTGGTGATCGGCGCGATCCTGCTGCCCATCATCATCATCGTCGGTCTCATCTTCATGATCCTTGCCGGAGTGAAAGCCTACGGCGGCGAGCAATACCGCTATCCGATCAACATCCGAATGGTGAAGTGACGTCCCTGGCGCAGTCACTCACTTCTTGGCCGGAGCCTCCGTGGTCGACAGTGCTGCAATGAACGCCTCCTGCGGCACCTCGACCCGGCCGACCATCTTCATGCGCTTCTTGCCTTCCTTCTGCTTCTCCAGCAGTTTGCGCTTTCGCGTGATGTCACCGCCATAGCACTTGGCGAGCACGTCTTTGCGAATGGCGCGGATGGTTTCGCGGGCGATGATCCGAGAACCGATTGCCGCCTGGATGGGTACCTCGAACTGCTGCCGTGGAATCAGTTCACGCAACTTGCCCGCCATCGCCACGCCGTATGCATACGCCTTATCGCGATGCACGATCGCGCTGAAGGCATCGACGGCATCACCGTGGAGCAAGATATCGACCTTGACGAGTTCCGAAGTCTGCTCACCACTGGGCTCATAATCCAGCGACGCATAACCCTTGGTCTTGGACTTGAGCTGATCGAAGAAGTCGAACACGATCTCGGCCAACGGCAGGGTGTAGCGCAGTTCGACGCGCTCCTCGCTCAGGTAGTCCATGCCCAGCAGTGAACCGCGGCGGGTCTGGCACAGTTCCATGATGGCGCCGACGTATTCCGATGGCGCGAGCAACGTGGCGCGCACGACCGGCTCACGCACCTCGGCGATCTTGCCCGTGGGGAACTCCGACGGATTGGTGACGGTGATCTCACTGCCATCGTCCATCGTCACGTCGTAGACGACGTTGGGAGCGGTTGAGATCAAGTCCAGATTGAACTCGCGCTCGAGTCGTTCCCGCACGATCTCCAAGTGCAGCAGGCCGAGGAACCCGCACCGGAAACCGAATCCGAGGGCCACCGATGTCTCAGGCTCATAGACGAGGGCAGCGTCGTTGAGCTTGAGCTTGTCCAGCGCGTCGCGCAGCAGCGGATAATCGGACCCGTCGATCGGATACAGCCCGGAGAACACCATCGGCTTGGGATCGCGGTAACCACCGAGCGCCTCGACCGCACCCTTGTGCAACGTCGTCACCGTGTCGCCCACCCGCGACTGCCGGACGTCCTTGACACCGGTGATCAGATAGCCGACCTCACCCACGCCGAGAGCTTTCGACGCCAGCGGTTCCGGGGAGATCACCCCGACTTCGAGCAGGTCGTGAGTTGCACGCGTGGACATCATCTCGATGCGTTCTCGAGTCGACAGCTGCCCATCGACCACGCGCACGTAGGTCACCACTCCGCGGTAGGCGTCGTAGACCGAGTCGAAGATCAACGCCCGTGCGGCAGCATCCGGGTCGCCGATCGGTGCGGGAACACGTTGCACGATCTCCTCGAGCAGTTCGGTTACACCCGCACCGGTCTTCGCCGACACCTTGAGGACCTCATCGGCCGGGCACCCGATGATGTGGGCGAGTTCGGCGGCGAACTTGTCCGGCTGGGCGGCGGGCAGATCGATCTTGTTCAGCACCGGGATGATCTGCAGGTCGTTGTCGATCGCGAGATACAGGTTGGCCAGGGTCTGTGCCTCGATCCCCTGGGCCGCGTCGACGAGCAGCACAGCACCCTCGCACGCGGCCAGACTGCGCGACACCTCGTAGGTGAAGTCGACGTGACCGGGGGTGTCGATGAGGTTGAGGACGTAGTCGCGACCGTCGAGGGCCTGGTAGGGCAACCGGACTGCCTGGCTCTTGATGGTGATGCCACGCTCGCGCTCGATATCCATCCGATCGAGGTACTGCGCGCGCATCTGGCGATCCTCGACGACCCCGGTCACCTGCAGCATCCGATCGGCCAGCGTGGACTTGCCATGATCGATGTGGGCGATGATGGAGAAGTTGCGGATCACCGCGGGATCGGTGCGACCAGGTTCCGGCACGCTACCTATCGTCGCACGGCTCCCCCCACCTGGCTTCCGATCGGGCCCTGCGGGTCGAGCCGGGCGGCTGGGCACGCTATCCTTATGGGCGGCCCTGACGGCGGGTCATCCCGACAGGGCGCAATCAAGAGCACCGGAAGGCGACGAAGCAGTGGCGAACATCAAGAGCCAGATCAAGCGCAACCGCACCAATGCGAAGGCGCATGACCGCAATAAGGCCGTCCGGACGTCCTTGAAATCCGCCGTTCGCAAGTTCCGCGAGGCAGCCGATGCCGGTGAGGCCGACAAGGCCAAGGAACTCGCCCGCGAGGCCGGCCGCAAACTCGACAAGGCCGCGAGCAAGGGCGTCATCCACAAGAATCAGGCCGCAAATCGCAAGTCGTCGATCGACGCCCGCGCCGCCTCCCTGTAGTCCCTGCTCCTCGAATCAGCCGGCTGCGCCGACGTCGATAACGAAGCGTTCGAGCGCGGCGAGCTTCTGTTCCGGGTCCAACGCTGCTCCGCGCAGGCCCCCCTTCATCGCGACATCGAGACCGGCTAGCCGAACCGTTGCGGCCGCGAGCCGTTCCGGTCGCCACCGGCGTCCCTGAGCTGTTGCTACCTTCACCTTCCACGGCGGCATCCCGATCTCGCCAGCGATCGCAGCATCGGACATGCCCCGAGGCATCCCCTGAACCCGGGCGACCGCTCGCAGTCCGCTTCCGAGGGCAGCGGTCACCGCCGGCCCGACCGACGAGCGCCCCTGGGTCTGCACAACCCATCGCAGATCACCGAGCGCAGCGGCAGTGCGTCGCTCCCACACCGCGTCCGCCACCTGATATCCGGCAACGTCGGCGACGCCGACGAAGTACCGACGCACCACGGCCTCGTCGATCGGATCCGCGTCAACATCGGCGCACAGTTGGCTGATGGCACCGGCAAGCGCCCGTGGGTCGTGGCCTACCGCGTCGTAGAGCACCCGCAGCGCATCGGAGGTCGCTTTGCGTCCGTGGCGGCGGACCTCAGCGGTCAGGAAGGACATCGTGTCGCGCCCCTTGCGCAGGGCCGGGCAGGCGATCTCGGGTGCACCTGCTCCGCGCAATGCGGTGAGCACCTTCTTGCCCTTATTCCCCTTGCCCTCGTGCACGACGACGACAGCCACGCCATCGACGGGTGCGCCGATCAATTCGGTGAGCATCGACAGGGCCGATTCGTCGAGGGACTCGCCGGATTCGATGACCACGATCGCACCATCCCCGAACAGGGTCGGCGCGACCGCCTCGGCGATGTCCGCGGCCGCCTCGTCACTCGCACCGTCGATGATGCGCCGTTCGGCACTGGGATCGACCGCTCGGACAGCGGCCACCACGTCGGCCACGGCTCGATCGACCAGCACCGGCTCTGGCCCCACGATGAGTGTCACCGGGGGCGGTGGACCTGCCATCCCCGCAGCATGCCATGAACCGTCTGAGTTACCTGAATGGTCGCTAACTCGGCGAGTTAGCGACCATTCAGGTAACTCAGACGAGCCAGGGTTGGGTTAGCGGCGGGGGACCACGCCGAGGATGGGCCTCCCGCATCGTCGGAACGAACCACGATCGCTACATCGCCGTGCTGATCGGTGCGCAG
>CAJXYI010000041.1 GCA_913063435.1 uncultured Actinomycetales bacterium
CTGCTCTAGCGGCAACCTGCCAGCGGGTGTCCCTGTCCCGACGTTTCCTCAACGACGGGGTGCGAGCGTGTCGCCAGGTTCGCCGGCAACGTCTCGTCCGCTGGCTGCGCCTCGCCGGCCGTACGCCGTGGCCGCAGACGGTCGAGATGGACGACACGCCGCCTGAAGGCCTGTCCGGCATCGCAGCATGACCACGTAACGTAGGCCCATGATCCCTCTGCGACGGTACGTGATCACGGGGGTTGTAGCGGTGAGCGCCAGCATGCTGCTCGCCGCGTGCGGCGGATCCTCCGAGCCGGCCGCACCGACGGAGTCACCGACGGAGACGACCTCTCCATCGACTTCGGTCAGTCCTTCGGTGACACCGTCACCTGGGCCGGGGATTCCCGCCGGCGCATCACCACTGTCAGGGCGCGCCGGTGGCGCTGACAAGCCTCTGCTGGCGGTGAAAATCGACAACACGCGCGCGGCCCAGCCGCACGCGGGATTGTCTGCCGCGGACGTGGTGTTCGTCGAGGAGGTCGAGTGGGGGCTCACGCGCCTCATCGCGGTCTTCTCCACCGAGATGCCCGATGTGGTGGGGCCGGTCCGCTCGGCACGGGTGAGTGATATCGACATCCTCGCGCCATTCGGTGCGATCCCGTTCGCCTATTCGGGAGCACAGTCGCGGCTACTTCCCGTTCTGTCCGCAGCGGACTTCGTCGACGCATCGGCGAATGCCAACTACACCGGCTGGTTCGACGATCCGGCTCGACCGGCACCGACCGACCACATGCTTCGACCCGAAGCGGTGCTCGGCGTCTTCGATGACGCTGCCATTGCGCGCGATATCGGCTGGGTGTTCTCGCAGGAACCACCCGCCGGCGGGGAACCTGCCGCCGAAGCGACGGCGCAGTGGGGCTCGTCATCGGTCGGGTTCCGCTGGGACGCTGATGCCGGGGACTACGTCGTCGTCATCGACGGTGCCGATTCGCGATCTGCCGAGGGCGGCTCGCAGCGTGCGGCCACCGTCGTGATCCAGTCGGTGACGCAGACCGATTCGGGATACGGCGACAAGTTCGGAGGGGTCACCCCCGCGATCCAGACCGTGGGCACGGGCACGGCGCTGGTCCTGCGCGATGGTCGAGCCTGGGAGGTCATGTGGGAGCGACCCACCCTCGAGGAGGGGACGCGCTACCTGCTGCCGGATGGATCCCCGATGCCCTTCGCCATCGGCCAGGAGTGGATCGTGCTGCTCGACGAGCAGCGCACGCCCATCGTGCGCTGAATTCCCCTGGGGGCCCTACGATGGATCCCCGGGACGTTCTGGGGCGAAAGTTGATGGAGCGCCCTGACAGCGCTGAACTACCTACGCGAGAGGCAGATACGAGCCATGGCTCAGGACAACGCCGCACCATCGGCCACCACCGGAACGACGCGCGTCAAGCGAGGCATGGCCGAGATGCTCAAAGGCGGCGTCATCATGGATGTCATCGACGCGGAGCAGGCCAAGATCGCCGAAGACGCCGGAGCGGTCGCGGTCATGGCTCTCGAGCGGGTACCCGCAGACATCCGCGCCCAGGGTGGAGTGGCCCGAATGTCGGATCCGGAGATGATCGAGGGAATCATCTCCGCAGTAACCATTCCGGTGATGGCCAAGGCCCGCATCGGTCATTTCAGCGAGGCCCAGGTACTGCAGTCGTTGGGTGTGGACTACATCGACGAGTCGGAGGTGCTGACCCCCGCCGACTACGCCAACCACATCGACAAATGGCCCTTCACCGTTCCCTTCGTCTGCGGCGCGACGAACCTTGGTGAGGCGCTGCGGCGCATCAATGAGGGCGCGGCGATGATCCGTTCCAAGGGTGAGGCCGGCACCGGGGATGTCTCGAACGCCGTTACCCACATGCGCAAGATCCTCGGTGAGATCCGTCACCTGTCCTCGCTGTCGCGCGATGAACTGTATGTCGCGGCCAAGGAACTTCAGGCCCCCTACGAACTCGTGCGCGAGGTTGCTGAGACAGGTTCGCTACCGGTGGTGCTGTTCACGGCCGGTGGGATCGCCACGCCAGCGGACGCAGCGATGATGATGCAGTTGGGCGCTGACGGCGTCTTCGTCGGATCGGGAATCTTCAAGTCGGGTAATCCGCGGCAACGGGCCGAGGCGATCGTGTCGGCGACCCGTCACTACGACGATCCCGAAATAGTCGCGAAGGTGTCGCGAGGCCTGGGTGAGGCGATGGTGGGGATCAACGTGGCGGACCTGCCCGTGCACCATCGGCTCGAGGATCGTGGTTGGTGACATCACCCGCAGCTGATTCGGCCGCGGTTACGATCGGCGTCCTGGCCCTTCAAGGTGATGTGCGCGAACACATCGGCGCACTTGCAGGGTCCGGGGCGCGAACTCGCACTGTACGTCAGGCGGCGGATCTGGACGGCCTCGATGGACTGGTGATCCCCGGTGGGGAATCCACCACCATGTCGATCCTTGCCGTTCGGGATCGTCTGCTGGAGCCGCTGCGAGACTTCGCCGGGTCCGGTCGCCCCTGTTTCGGTTCGTGCGCCGGCCTGATCTTCCTCGCTGACCACGTGGCAGATGGTCGGGCCGATCAGCAGACCATGGGTGGGCTGGATGTCACGGCGTTGCGTAACGCCTTCGGGCGCCAGGTGGACTCGTTCGAGACCGATCTCCCTGTGCCCGTTCTCGGCACCGAGCCGTTCCCCGCGGTCTTCATCCGGGCTCCGGCGATCACCGAGGTGGGTCCGCAGGTCGAAGTGCTGGCCTCACTCGAAGATAAGATCGTGGCGGTTCGTCAGGACAGCCTCCTGGCGACTGCTTTTCATCCGGAACTCACCGACGACAGCCGATTTCATCGCTACTTTGTTGGCATGGTCGCAGCGCATCGGGGAGCAGGACCTGAATCGATAGTGAGGGAACGAGCATGAGCGGCCACTCCAAGTGGGCGACCACCAAGCACAAGAAGGCGGCCATCGATGCCAAGCGTGGCAAATTATTCGCGCGGTTGATCAAGAACATCGAGGTCGCAGCCCGTCAGGGCGGCGGCGACCCAGCGGGCAACCCCACGCTGTACGACGCGATACAGAAGGCCCGCAAGAACTCCGTTCCCCTCGATAACATCGAACGAGCAGTCAAGCGTGGATCCGGTGCCGAAGCCGGTGGTGCCGACTATCAGACGATCATGTACGAGGGTTACGGCCCAGGCGGCGTGGCCGTGCTCGTCGAATGCTTGACCGACAACCGCAATCGTGCCGCGAGCGAAGTTCGTGTCGCGCTGACCCGCAACGGAGGCTCGATGGCCGATCCGGGGTCGGTTTCCTATCTGTTCGCACGCAAAGGCGTCGTGATGGTGCCCGCAGTAGACGGAGTGGACGAGGACTCGATTCTCGACGCCGTACTCGATGCCGGTGCCGAAGAGGTCAATGATCTTGAGGGGACCTTCGAAGTGATGTGCGAGGCGAGCGACGTCGTCGCGGTCCGCACCGCTCTTCAGGAGGCGGGAATCGACTATGACTCTGCAGAAGCTGCTTTCATGCCGAGCGTGTCCGTCCCGGTCGACGAAGATGGCGCGCGGAAAGTGTTCCGCCTTGTCGAAGCGCTCGAGGACAGCGACGACGTGCAAGCGGTGTATTCCAATGTCGATGTCAGCGACGAGGTGCTTGCAGCGATCGACGCCTGACCCGATTGCCAACCCCGAAGGGTGCGGCTGACAGCAACGAGAGGATCGCCATGGCCGAGGGAGCGGGTCGTCAACTCACCGGATGGGATGCGGCAACCTGGCGGACTTCAGCGGGTGATCCAGCGCTGCGTTCCACGGTGGTCGCGCTGGTTCTCCTCGACGGTGTTCCCAAGTGGAAGCGACTGCGCCAGCGCATCGACCGCCTGACGCGTCTCGTACCGGTGCTTCGGATGAAACCCATTCGTGGGGCATTCGGTGTGGCTGCTCCTCGACTGGCCATCGATCCTGACTTCGATCTCGACCTGCACCTGTATCGGTATGTGCTACCGACGAAGTCGACGTGGTCGGATCTTCTTGCAGCGGCACGTCGCATGAGCCTGGACGATTTCGATCACAATCGTGCGCTGTGGGAGATGGCCCTGGTCGAGGGGCTGCCCGGAAAACGCTCGGCAGTTCTGCTGAAACTGCATCATTCCATCGCCGATGGGCAGGCAGCGGTGATGATCGGTTTGTCGCTGTTCGAACTCGGTCCCGACCCCGATCCGGCAGAGGCACCTGCGCCCGAGCCCCCCGTCGCGGAGGACATCTCCATCACTCAGGTGAGTGTCGCCGATATCAGCGACAACGTTCGTCGTGGAGTTGCGGCAGCGGAGCGTGCCGCGTCGATCATGACCGATCTCGCCCGGGGAACGTTGAGCGATCCGGTGGGCACCTGGTCCCAGGCATTGGGCACCCTGGGATCGGTCGGGCGATTCACCGCCGTTCCCGATGGCCCGCTGTCACCCCTGATGACGCAGCGGTGCACGACCTACACCTTCGGTGCATTCGACCTGCCCTTCGCACAGTTGCGGCGGGTGGCCAAGGAGCGTGATTGCAGCGTCAATGACGCCTTCATGGCGGCTGTCGGCATCGGCATGGACCGGTATCACGCTCGACACGACAGTGTCGTCGACGAGCTCCGATTCAACGTTCCGATCAGCCTCCGTGGTGATCCGGGGGACAGAACGGGTGGAGCATCCAACGCGGTGACGATCGCGCGTTTCGAACTGCCGATCGCTGGACTCAGCGTCGCCGAGCGGATGGATGTCGCCCATGACCTCGTGGAGCGCTGGCGATCGGAGCCGGCCCTGCGAATGGCCGACCCGCTGGCCGAGATCAGCTGGCTGATCCCCGTTCCCGTGCTGACCCAGGCGGCGCGTGCCAGCGACGTGACGACGAGTAACGTGCCCGGCCCCCCTATTCCGCTGTATCTCGCCGGAGTTCGAGCCGTCGGGATGTATCCCCTCGTCGCGACCATCGGCGCGGCGGTCAACGTGACGATGGTGACCTACGACGGTTCGGCATTCATCGGAGTCTCCGCTGACGATCGTGCTGTGCCCGACATCGGGGAACTCCTCGATGACCTGCGCGCGGGGTTCGCCGAGGTGACCCAGGCGCGGGTCGGTGCGACGGATCCGCTTGCCAAGCCCAAGGGCGGCGACGGCACGCCGAAGGCTCGCGCGGTGCGAGACGAGACCCGCGGTCGAGGCTAATCTGGGCGTACATGTGTTCGCTTCGGCCGGAATGTCTGCCGATCGTGGCGAATCGGGAGTCGACCGGAAGGATCGGGCATGCGGGTTCTGGGCATCGATCCTGGATTGACTCGATGCGGAGTGGGTGTCGTGGATGCCTCCGGGGCCCGTCAGCTGCGGATGGTGCATGTCGAGGTCGTGCGGACTCCCTCCGATGAGCCCTTGGATCGACGACTGCTGCTGCTCGAGAAGGGGATCGCGTCGATCGTCGATGCCTATCGCCCGGACCGGGTTTCCATCGAGCGGGTGTTCAGCCAGCACAACGTACGCACCGCGATGGGAACCGCCCAGGCCGGTGCGGTCGCGGTCCTGATCGCGGCTCGTCGCACGATCCCGGTCTCGTGGCGCACCCCCACCGAGGTGAAAGCAGCAGTGACCGGTTCGGGGCGTGCCGATAAGGCTCAGGTCACGACGATGGTCATGCGATTGCTCGGTGTCACCGAGCCGATCAAGCCCGCTGACGCTGCCGATGCTCTCGCACTCGCGATTACCGATATCTGGCGATTCGCGGGCGAGGACCGGCTCGCGCAGGCGCTCGCCGCACAGTCCCTCGCCGCGCAGGGCGTGAGGAGTCGCGCCGGAAGCGGCGCACGATGATTTCCGCCATCACCGGCGAGGTGACCTGGGTGGGTGTCGATCGACTCGTCGTCGATGTCGGGGGAGTGGGGCTGAGCGTGATGTGCACCCCGCAGACGGCGATGGCCGCCAGGGTCGGATCGCATCAGCGCTTCGCGACCGTCCTGGTGGTACGAGAGGACTCGTTGACCCTGTTCGGCTTCGATGACATCGACTCGCGGGACACCTTCGAGGCGGTGCAGACCGTCAGTGGGATCGGGCCGCGCATCGCCCTGGCGTTGCTAGCGACGCTGACCCCGGATGAACTCCGTCGAGCAGTGCAGGCGGGTGACCATGCTGCCCTGACGAAGGTCCCCGGGATCGGCGCCAAGGGTGCGCAGCGGATCGTGCTGGAGTTGACGGGCCGGCTGGGGCTGCCCGCTGCCGCGGACACATCTGCCGCATTGGGATCGGACTGGCGTGAAGGAGTATGCGCTGGGCTGGAGTCACTGGGGTGGAGTCGCAAGGATGGCGAGCGCGCGGTGGCGATCATCGCCGAGCGTGACGATCTCGGATTCGAGGCGGGGACACCGGATCTGGCCGTCCTGCTGAAAGCCGCGCTCCAGGCATTGGATCGAGGATGACCGACGAATTCCCCATGTCCGGCTACGACGGCGATGACCGTCTCGTTGACGCAGCGGCCGATATCGACGATCGTGCAGTCGAAGGTGCGCTGCGTCCAACGGAACTGCATGAGTTCGTCGGCCAGGACCGCGTTCGTGCGCAATTGGGGCTGGTACTCGAGGCAGCCCGACGTCGAGAACGCGCAGCCGATCATGTCCTCCTCTCAGGGCCACCGGGACTCGGCAAGACCACACTCGCAACGATCATCGCCCGTGAGCTATCCGCGCCATTGCGGATCACCAGCGGGCCTGCGCTGCAGCACGCCGGTGATCTCGCGGCAGTGCTTTCCAGCCTGCAACCGGGCGAGGTGCTGTTCCTGGACGAAATCCATCGCACCGCGCGGGCCGCTGAAGAGATGCTCTACATGGCGATGGAGGATTTCCGCGTCGATGTCGTCATCGGAAAAGGCCCGGGTGCCACAGCGGTGCCATTGGAGTTGGCGCCTTTCACCCTTGTTGCTGCGACCACGCGGGCCGGGTTGCTCCCGGGTCCGCTGCGGGATCGCTTCGGGTTCACCGCGCACCTGGACTTCTATGAACCGGCGGACCTGGAGACGATCATCACGCGTTCGGCCCGACTGCTGGGAATCGAGGCCGATCCTGATGGGATCGCCGAGATCGCCTACCGCTCGCGGGGCACGCCACGTATCGCCAACCGTCTGCTGCGCCGGGTTCGCGATTGGGCGCAGGTCCACGGTGCAGGTCGCATTGATCGAACCGCCGCGAAAGAAGCCCTCGATCTCTACGAGGTCGACTCTCGAGGCCTCGATCGATTGGATAAGGCTGTTCTACGGGCGCTGGTGCAGCGATTCGGCGGCGGACCGGTGGGCTTGTCGACCTTGGCCGTCGCCGTGGGCGAGGAAACCGAGACCGTGGAGGGTGTCGCCGAGCCGTTCCTCGTGCGTGAGGGACTGTTGATGCGCACCCCCCGCGGGCGGATGGCGACACCTGCCGCGTGGAGCCACCTCGGGCAGACACCGCCCGCCGACGCGGCTGCGCCCACCCTCGTCTTCGACGACGAGGAGCCGAGCTAGCCGTGGGCACTTGTTGCCCGGAGTGATCAGGGATGGGGCTCGCCACGCCACGGTGCCATACAGGGCGGGGAGGGAATCACCGGACCGGGAGCGCTAAGGTGTCAGGATTGGCCGAATCCGGGGGAGCAGGTTGCGGGGAGTTCCCGTGGACTGCTCTCGGAGAATGGCCTTCCTGATACTGGTCCGTCGGCATGCCGCCGACGCACACGAGCGAGGTGGAACCGTTGGATAGCCTGGGTGCCCTGCTACCCATCCTGCTCATCGGGGTGATCTTCTATCTGCTTATCCTGCGGCCCTCACGCACACGCCAGAAGCAGCAGCAGCTCCTCATGGCATCGCTGGCGCCCGGGGCGCACATCATGACGACGGCGGGCTTGTTCGGCACCGTCGTGACCGTCGATGACGACGAGATCACCGTCGAGGTCGCCCCCGGCGTCGTGCTGCGCATGGTGAAGGCTGCCGTGGGACGAGTCGTGGACCCGGTGGATCCGATCGACGATCGACCACTCGACGATCGCCTGGGAGAGGATCGGTTGGGGGAAGGCGACCGGCGCCCGGACTCCGGCGAATCGACCGAGAAGGATTCCTGAGTGGCCACCAACGCACCCTCCCGTCCGGGCCGGCTGCTGCTGGTCATGGCGCTCATCCTGGTGGGCCTGCTCGCCTGGGCGTTCTGGCCCGGCACGGCGAACTCACCGCGGCTCGGCCTGGACCTCCAGGGCGGGACACAGGTCATCCTCACCCCGAAGCCGGTCACCGAAGGTGCCTCCATCACCGATGATCAGTTGACGCAGACGGTGGAGATCATCCGCCAGCGAGTGAACGGCATCGGAGTTGCCGAGGCGGAGATCACGGTTCAAGGATCGGGGGATTCGGCCGCGATCATCGTCGCGGTACCCGGGGTGTCGCAGGAGCGGCTCGTCGAACTGGTCGGGCGCACCGCACTATTGGATTTCCGCGCGGTGTGGTCGATTGCCTCTCCCGTGCCGGCCACCGACGACACGACCGGTGGTGACTCCACCGACATCGTCGTGGACGACACGCAGATCACGACCGGGAACGAGATCGTCCAGGCGCCGGAGAACACTCCGGAGTTTGCGGCCGGGGTCGCGGCGCTGGACTGCCTGAAGCCGGAGAACATCGCCGGAGGAACCCCCGACAACCCGGTGGAGTGGTTGGGCACCTGCGCTAACGACGGGTCGGCGAAGTACACCCTGCAGCCGGCGTTCATCCGAGGCACCAACGTCACCGAGGCCACCGCTGTCCTGCCCCAGCAGGGGGTCGGCGGCTGGGTGGTCAGCCTGACGTTCGATTCAGAGGGTGCCTCGGCATTGTCCCAGGCCTCTCAGGAGCTGTTCTCCCTTCCTGATTGCACCCCCGGTGGGGCCAGTCCTTGCAACGCCTTCGCCATCGTGCTCGATGGCGTCGTCGTGTCCGCCCCGCGGTTCAACGAACCGATTCTGGGCGGTCAGGCGCAGATCGAGGGCAACTTCAACGCGGAGGAAGCCCAGGACCTGGCGAACGTCCTCAATTTCGGCGCCCTGCCGGTCACCCTCGAGGTCGCCGAGATCACCAGCGTGTCGGCAACCCTCGGTGGCGATTCGCTGCGCGCCGGCCTTATCGCCGGCGGTATCGGCATGGTCATCATCATCGTGTTCTTGATGGCCTACTACCGAGCACTGGGAACCGTTGCCGTGTTGAGCCTTCTGATCGCCGGTCTGATGACCTACGCGGCTTTCGTCGCCCTGGGCAATTCGATCGGCTACACCCTCACACTCGCTGGCATCGCCGGTGCGATCGTCGCTATCGGCATCACGGCCGACTCGTTCATCGTGTATTTCGAGAGAATTCGAGACGAGATCCGTAATGGTCGATCGTTGCGCCAGGCTGCGGAGAACGGCTGGTTGGGTGCCCGCCGGACGATCATCGCCGCCGACTTCGTCACCCTGCTTGCTGCGATCGTGTTGTACCTCGTCTCGGTGGGCAATGTCCGCGGATTCGCCTTCGCGCTCGGCTTGACCACCATCGTCGACGTCGTCATCGCCTTCTTGCTGACGCGGCCACTGGTGACGTACTTCGCCCGTTCGAAGTGGATGCAGCGGGGGAGTTGGTTCACCGGACTGGATGCCAGTCGGTTCGGTGATGTCGAGGTCGATTTGAGCCCGACGGTCGCCCGAACTCCGGTGGCAGCGAGGGAGGGCCGATAGATGGGACTGCTCGGTGGATTCGGGGCGCGCCTGTACAGCGGTCAGTCCTCGATCGATTTCGTGGGGCGACGCCGCACCTGGTACATCGTGTCGGCGATCATCTTGATCATCGCGATCGCTGCCCTGCTCATCCGAGGTTTGAACCTCGGTGTCGAATTCCGCGGCGGTGCGGTCTACACCGTGCCCCAAGCATCGTGTTCGGTGATCGATGCTCGTGAGACCACCGCCGATGTGCTCGGGTCGACGCCCACGGTGACCGAGACCGGTGCCGGGCTGCTGCGGGTGCAGACCGAGGCCCTCGATCAGGCGACGAGTTTGCGGGTGATCGAGGCGCTGGCGACGACCTGCGGGGTGGCTGAAGAAGCCATCAGCGTCCAATTGGTCGGACCGTCCTGGGGTCAGGAGATCACCAGTAAGGCGATCCAGGCACTCTTGGTGTTCCTCGTTCTCGTCACGATCTTCCTGTCGATCTATTTCGAATGGCGGATGGCCGTTGCCGCGCTCGTCGCGCTCGCCCATGACGTGTTGATCACCATCGGCATCTACGCCCTTCTCGGACTCCAAGTCACGCCAGCGACAGTGATCGGTGTGCTGACGATCCTGGGTTACTCCTTGTACGACACCGTCGTGGTGTTCGACAAGGTGAAGGAGGACACCCGCGGCATCACGGCTCAATCGATGATGACCTACGGGGATGCAGCGAATAAAGCGGTCAACCAGGTGCTCATCCGGTCGATCAATACATCGATCACGTCTTTGTTGCCGGTCATTGCGATCATCATCGTCGGAGCAGGCATCCTCGGTGCGGGAACCCTGCTCGATCTGGCTGTGGCCCTCGCGATCGGTATGGCCGCCGGAACGTATTCCTCGATCTTCATCGCGACACCGGTGCTCGTGGAACTCAAGGAGCGCCAGCCGGAGATCAAGTCCCTGGCGGTGCGCGTCCATGCACGACGGGCGGGTCAGGCCCGAGAGCGCCAGGCACGTTCGACCACGTCGCCATCGAGTGACGATGGCGGCGAGGGCGGCGATGGCGGCGATGGGAATGACGCAGGCGAGGCATCGGAAGCCGGAATCGAACTCGGCGATTCCACGATCATCGCCGGACCGAGAACCCAGCCGCGACGACAACCCCGATCCAAGCGCAGCGGACCCAAATAGCGCAGTCGAGTAGCCGCAGCATCTATCCCCACCCCACCGACTCGTACACTGGCGGGGCGAGCAGATGAGGAGGTGACGGTCATGGCCTCTGAGGCGCTGCCCTCTGCGTCATCGTCCCCCTCTGTTTCCTCGGGTGATGCCGGCGGGGGATTCCGGTCCCGCTTCGCGCGGTTCACCTCGGCCCGTGCGACTGCACCCGAATTGGATCCGCTGATCCGTACCCTGCGGTCGTATCACCCACGCAGTGATCTGCGCATGCTGCAGCGGGCCTATGAGACCGCCGCATATTTGCATCGCGATCAAAAGCGTCGATCCGGGGATGCCTACATCACCCATCCCATCGCGGTCGCAACCATCCTCGCCGAACTCGGCATGACAGTGCCTACCCTCGCCGCCGCGCTACTGCACGATACGGTCGAGGACACCGGCTACAGCCTTGACGCGCTGCGTGAAGACTTCGGTGATGAAGTAGCTCGACTCGTCGACGGTGTCACCAAACTTGATCGCGTCGTCTACGGTCAGGCATCAGCGGCGGAGACCGTGCGCAAGATGGTGGTCGCGATGGCACGCGACATCCGGGTGCTCGTCATCAAACTGGCCGATCGGCTGCACAATATGCGGACCCTGATGCACATGCCGGTCGAGAAGCAGGAGATCAAGGCCCGGGAAACATTGGAGATCTACGCGCCCCTAGCGCACCGGCTCGGCATGAACACGATGAAGTGGGAGTTGGAGGATCTCGCTTTCGCAACCTTGTATCCGAAGATGTACGACGAGATCGTGCGGCTGGTCGGACAACGTGCGCCGTCGCGGGAGAAGTATCTGACCACGGTGATCAACTCGATCGAGCGAGACCTGCGGTCGTCGAAGATCAAATCCTCGGTCACCGGGCGTCCCAAGCACTACTACTCCGTGTATCAGAAGATGATCGTGCGCGGCCGGGACTTCGCCGACATCTACGACCTGGTTGGCGTTCGGATCCTGGTGGAATCGGTGCGTGACTGCTACGCAGCGCTGGGTTTGATCCACTCTCGGTGGAGCCCGGTTCCCGGTCGGTTCAAGGACTTCATCGCGATGCCGAAGTTCAACATGTACCAGTCGTTGCACACCACAGTCATCGGGCCCGAGGGCAAGCCTGTGGAACTGCAGATCCGCACCTGGGACATGCATCGCGCCGCTGAATTCGGTGTCGCTGCTCACTGGCGCTACAAGCAACCGGAGGTCGGTGGGAAGCAGGGACCTGATGATTTCGGTTGGCTGCGACAACTCATGGAGTGGCAGCGTGAGACCGAAGACCCCGATGAGTTCCTCGATTCCCTGCGCTATGACCTTGGATCCTCGGAGGTGTTCGTCTTCACTCCGAAGGGTGACGTGATCGCTTTGCCAGCGGGTGCGACGACCGTGGACTTCGCCTACAGCGTGCACACCGAGGTCGGGCACCGGTGTGTGGGTGCGCGGGTCAATGGCAAGCTCGTCCCGCTGGAATCGGCGCTGGATAACGGCGATGTGGTGGAGGTCTTCACTACCAAGGCCGAGGGGGCGGGACCGAGTCGGGATTGGTTGAACTTCGTCGCCTCACCCCGCGCGAAGAGCAAGATCAAGGCCTGGTTCTCCAAAGAGCGTCGCGAGGAGGCGATCGAGAAGGGCAAGGAGTCGATCGCCCGCGCGATGCGCAAGGAGGGCCTGCCGCTGCAGCGGTTGATGACCAATCAGGCGCTCACGGCGATTTCAGCCGATCTGCACCAGCCGGATATCAGCGCGCTCTATGCAGCAGTCGGGGAAAGCCGCGTCAGCGCTCAAACCATCGTCAAGCGACTGGTCGAGGCAGCCGGGGGAGTCGATGGGGCTGCTGATGACGCGGCCGAGGCGTTCCGGCCCGGACGATCCGACCGCGACCGCCGCGCCCATGACGCGGGTGTGCGGGTGAAGGATTCCCCGGATGTGTGGGTGAAACTTGCCAAGTGCTGCACGCCGGTGCCCGGCGATGAGATCTTCGGTTTCGTCACCCGAGGCACGGGCGTCTCGGTGCATCGGGCCTCGTGTACGAATGCGCAGAGCCTGCTCGCCGAAACCGAGCGTGTGGTCGAAGTCGAGTGGACCCCGTCGTCATCGAGTGTCTTCCTGGTCAACATCCAGGTGGAAGCACTCGACCGGTCCCGCCTTCTTGCTGATGTCACCCGGGCGTTGAGTGACCAGCATGTCAACATTCTGAGCGCGTCAGTGAGCACCGGCCGCGACCGCATCGCCATGTCGCGTTTCACCTTCGAGATGGCCGATCCCAAACACCTGGGATCAGTGTTGAAGTCAGTGCGACAGGTCGAGGGCGTCTTCGACGCCTATCGGGTGTGAGCAACCAGGATCAGCGACTGAACTCACTGAGGGCACCTTCGGCTGCAGCCAACAGGGCGCGCGTCGAGGCGATCTTCTCCTCAGCCTTCGCTGCGGCGGCAGAGTCGCCTCGAGCGAGAGCGGCGTCGCGCTCCCGTTCGGCTTTGGCCACGGCGTCGGCGAACTTGGCGGCGGTGTCCGAAGCGCGGGCACGGGTCTCGGGATTGGAGCGCCTCCACTCGTCCTGTTCCATGGAGCGGATGGCCTGCTCGACCTTGCGCAACCGGCCCTCGACCCTGTCCTTGTCGTTGCGCGGGACGTGTCCGATGGCCTCCCAGCGTTCGCCTATGCGACGCAGGGCTTTCTTCGCGGCGGTGACGTCGGTGATGGGCAGGAGGGCCTCGGCTTCCGCGGCCAAAGCCGCCTTCGCTTCGAGGTTCTTGCGTTGCTCGGCATCACGATCGGCGTTGGCAGCATCGCGCGCGGCGAAGAACACATCCTGGGCCGCGCGGAACCGATCCCATAGTCGATCCTCGGCTCCCTTGCCGGCATGGCCTGCGGCCTTCCACTGATCCATGAGTCGGCGGTATTCACGGGTCGTCCCGGCCCAGTCGGTGGAGCCGGACAGCGCTTCCGCTTCCTTGATGAGCTTCTCCTTGGCCGCGACGGATTCCTTGCGGGCTCCTTCGCGTTCGGCGAAGTGGGTGCGTCGGGCTCGATCGAAGGTCGATCGAGCAGCGGAGAACCGCTTCCACAGCTGCTGCTCTGTCCCGCGATCGACCCGGGGTGCGTTCTTCCAGTCCTCGAGAAGGGCGGCGAATCGGTCACCGGTGGCCTTCCACCGCGTGGAGGTCGCCAAGCCCTCGGCTTCGACGACGATGGCCTCACGTGCCTGGCGGGCGGCCTCTCGAGCTTCGCGTTTGCGCTGGGCAGCCACCTCGCGCTGCTGCGCGATGAGCGCATCGAGGGCATCGCAGGCTTCGCGCAACTGCGTGATGTCACCCATGAATAACGGTGTGGCCAACGCGGTGCGCAGATGCTCCACCGCCGTGACGGTCTGATCGGGAGTCGCCCGGCCATCGAGGAGTCGGGTGCGAGCAAGATCGGCTTCGACCATGAGGTCGTCGAACTTGCGACCGAAGAACGCCATTCCCTCGTCGACGGTGCCGGCGGCCCACTGGCCGATGACGACATCGCCTTCAGGCGTGGTCAGGTGTGCGGTGCCGTCGGCGTCGATGCGTCCCCAGCGGGTCGGATCGGTGGCGGTGCGGACCGGCGTGGCCGATGCAGGAGCGCCGGTCGGCGTGGGGGTGGTGCGACCGAGGCTGGCCGGAGTGGGAGGAGTGGGTCCCACCGGCTTGCCAGCACTGCCCGGCTCATTGCCCGACTCGTTGCCCGGTTCGATCGCCGACGGGGTGGGGCGTGCCTCCAGTGCCGGCTGATCGTTCATCTGCGACATGGTGCTCCTCCCGTCACTCCTGGTGAACCACCGGATACCTGCTTGACATCCGATGGTGGATATCCCTGCCGTTACCCGCCCACCGTAGCCTGCTCGATCACGATCTGCTGAGCCGGCGGCCCATCGACTCCGCCACCTGCAACGCCGGCGGCGGCGATGTCCTGCACGATGTCCAGGCCCTGGGTGACCTCTCCCCAGATCGTGTAGGCCGGTGGCAGCGTGGTGTCGGCATAGACGATGAAGAACTGGCTGCCGGCGGTTCCCGGACCCGCGTTGGCCATGGCGACGGTGCCCGCAGGGTAGTTATCGGCATCGCCGGGGGGCAGGTTCTCATCGGCAACGGCGTAGCCGGGTCCACCGGTGCCGTTTCCGGCCGGGTCGCCGCACTGCAGCACGAAGATGCCCTCGGTGGTCAGTCGATGACACGAGGTGAGATCGAAATAGCCCTGCTCAGCGAGGAACACCATGGAGTTGACCGTCTCGGGTGCGGCCTCGGGCAATGTTGCGATAGAGATTTCGCCGCAGTTGGTATCCAGGGTGATCGCATAAGGGGCTCCGCTATCGATGACCTGCTCGGGCCCGTCGGGATAGGACATGTCATCGGGTCTGGGCGCAGGAGGGGGAGCACAGCCGGCGACAGGCTGGACGGTGCTGTCGGGTGAAGGCCCGGGAGTCGGCTCGGTGTCCGGAGCCAGTGGTTCCGTCGGCATGGGCAGGGGTTCATCCGCCGTGGTGTCCCCGGAACGCCCGAGTGCGAACCAGACCACAGCCCCGACGACCACGGCCAGGGCGACGACGACACCGAGGATCTGCTGAGTGCGGCGTCGGCGCGCCTGATCGGTGGAGCGCCGCTCCGCCTGGCGCTGGGCTTTCGCGCGGGCAAGTTCGCGTTCGCGCCTGTTGCCTGCCATGGAGCCTCCCGAGGTCGTGTCACCTTCGTCGGTGAGCCTGCCGCGTGAGTGTACGCAGGGAGCGGACATGATGATCGGTAGGCTGCGTGGGCGCGACGGACGCGTGTGAGGGTGCGATGCAGGGAGGGACCGCCAGCGTGTTCATCACCGGATTTCCCGCGGGGTCATGGCAGACGAACTGCTTGGTCGTGGCTCCCGGGGAGGGCGAGGACTGCCTCATCGTCGATCCCGGCCAAGACAGCATCGACCACCTCACCGAGGTGCTTAGCGAGCATCGACTTCGTCCGGTTGCGGTCCTGCTGACCCACGGGCACATCGATCACGTGTGGTCGGTGGCGCCGTTGACCGCGGGGCATGGCATCCCCGCCTACATCCATTCCGATGATCGCTATCGCCTTGCCGATCCGGCTGGATCGAGCTTCGCCGCCGCCCGAGACCAGTTGCTGGCCATGACCAAGGGCGAGTTGGAGTTGACCGAACCCGATGATGTGCGACCGCTCGGCGACGGCGACATGCTCGATCTCGCCGGTGTGCGACTCCGTGTCGATCACGCACCGGGCCACACGGAGGGTTCGGTGACGTTCCTCGCCGATCGGGATGCGAACCGGCCACCGGTTTTCATCAGTGGTGACCTGCTGTTCGCCGGTTCGATCGGGCGCACCGACCTCGCCGGTGGCGACCCCGAGGCCATGATGGCCAGCCTGGAGCGTGTGGTGCTGCCGCTCGATGACGACACCGTCGTGATGCCTGGTCACGGCCAGACGACCACGGTAGGTGTGGAACGCACGACCAACCCGTTCCTGCGCCAGGTCATCGAGGGTCGCGGATGAGCCCTCAGTTCCGTGCACCCAAGGGGGTGCCGGAGTATGTGCCGCCGGCATCGGGACGTTTCCTCATGGTGCGTGAGACGTTGAGCGCGCCGGCCCGGCTTGCCGGCTACGGCTATATCGAACTGCCCGTCTTCGAGGACACTGCGCTGTTCGAGCGGGGGGTCGGTGAGTCCACCGATGTGGTGAGCAAGGAGATGTACACCTTCACCGATCGTGGTGATCGGTCGATCTCGCTGCGCCCCGAGGGCACGGCCGGGGTGATGCGGTCGGTGATCGAGAATGGCATGCACCGCGGTGGGCTGCCGGTGAAACTTTGGTATGCAGGGCCATTCTTCCGGGCTGAGCGACCGCAGCAGGGTCGTTATCGACAGTTGCAGCAGGTGGGAGTCGAAGCGATCGGCAGCGGCGATCCAGCGCTCGATGCGGAGGTGGTCGCACTGGCCGATCGGGCTTTTCTCGATGTCGGTTTGCGCGATTTCACCCTGCACCTGAACTCGCTGGGATGCGCGCAGTGCCGCCCGGCCTATTCCGCGCGGCTGCGCGAGTTCCTGGACGGGTGCGATCTCGATGAGGCGACGCGTCAGCGAGCGCAGATCAATCCGCTGCGGGTCCTGGACGACAAACGCCCTGAAGTTCAGGAGCAGATTGCATCGGCACCACTGCCGGTCGACTATCTGTGCGCCGAATGCGCGCAGCATTACGACGCTACGCGAGGATTCCTCGTCGATCTCGGGGTCACCTGGCAGGAGTCCCCGCGCCTGGTCCGCGGCTTGGATTACTACACCCGCACGGCATTCGAATTCACCCATCCCGGACTTGGGGCCCAGTCGGGAATCGGCGGGGGTGGCCGGTACGACGGGCTGATGTCCGCCCTGGGCGGACCGGATATGAGTGGTATCGGATTCGGCCTCGGAGTCGACCGGACCCTGCTGGCAGCCGAGGCCGAGGGGCTTCACGTGCCGGATGACGCGCAGGTTCGCTGCTTCTGCGTCCCGCTGGGTGAAGAAGCGCGGCATGTGGCGGTGAGTCTGCTCGGGCGATTGCGTGCCACCGGTGTCGGCGCCGACATGGCGTTCGATTCCCGGGGGCTCAAGGGATCGATGAAGGCCGCGGATAGATCAGGCGCGCGATTCGCGCTCATCATCGGCGAGGAGGAGATCGCTGCGGGAACCGTCATGGTGCGCGATCTGGTCGAGGGCACCCAGGAGCCGGTGCCCCTCGATGATGTCGTGGTCCGGATGATGGGATCTGCCGGGTGAGAGTCATCGCATGAACAACAGCGCATAACCAGGCAGGAAACGTCGACTTCAGGAGGACATCGGTGATCAGGACCCACGAGGCGGGCACGCTGCGAGCGAGCGATATCGGCAGCGTCGTCGTGCTCGCCGGTTGGATCGCACGGCGTCGCGACCACGGCGGTGTCGCTTTCTTGGACCTGCGTGATGCCAGTGGTGTCGTCCAAGTCGTCGTGCATGATCCTGAAGTCGCCCACGGTCTGCGTGATGAATACTGCCTGCGCGTCACGGGAACAGTGGAACGTCGGCCGGAGGGCAACGAGAACCCCGAGCTCCCGACCGGCGAGATCGAGGTGATGTCGACCGAGGTCGAGGTGCTCAGCCAGTCCGCACCGCTGCCGTTTCCCATCGATGACCGGATCACGGTGGGGGACGAGACGAGGCTGCACTACCGCTATCTGGACCTTCGCCGTGATGAACCATCCCGCATCCTGCGGATGCGATCCGATGCCAACCGCATCGCCCGCGATGTGCTGTATGACCGCGACTTCATCGAGGTGGAGACCCCGACGCTCACCCGCTCGACCCCCGAAGGCGCTCGCGACTTCCTCGTCCCGGTGCGGCTGCAGCCCGGCCACTGGTATGCGCTTCCGCAGTCACCGCAGTTGTTCAAGCAACTGCTCATGGTGGCGGGAATGGAGCGGTATTTTCAGATCGCGCGGTGCTATCGCGATGAGGACTTTCGCGCCGATCGTCAACCGGAGTTCACCCAGTTGGACATAGAGATGTCCTTCGTCGAGCAATCCGATGTGATCGAGGTCGGCGAGGCAGTGGTGCGCGCGCTGTGGTCGACGCTTGTGAACATCGATATCCCACCGATCGAGCACCTGACCTACAACGATGCGATGCGACGATTCGGAACCGATAAGCCCGATCTGCGGTACGGGCTCGAACTCGTGGACCTCACCTCGTATTTCGCCGACACGCCATTCCGAGTCTTTCAGGCCGAACATGTCGGCGCAGTCATCATGCCCGGTGGTGCCGATCAGCCGCGGCGCACCTTCGATGCCTGGCAGGAATGGGCCAAGCAGCGCGGTGCCAAGGGGCTCGCCTACGTCACCTTCGCCGAGAACGGCACCCTGGGCGGCCCGGTGGCGAAGAATCTGTCCGATGCCGAGCGCGAGGGGCTGCAGGCGGCGACGGGTGCGAATTCGGGGGACTGCGTGTTCTTCGCCGCGGGAAAGCGCAGCGATGCACTCGCGTTACTCGGCGCAACGCGCGTGGAGATCGCCGATCGCCTCGGGCTCGTGACCGAGGGCTCATGGTCCTTCGTCTGGGTTGTGGATGCCCCGATGTTCGAGCCGATCGAGGCCGACGACGGCACCCCGGGTTGGACCGCGGTGCACCACCCCTTCACCTCGCCGAACTCCGAGTGGATCGATCGTTTCGAGGAGGCGCCCGGTGAGGCGCTCGCCTGGGCCTACGACCTGGTGTGCAACGGCAACGAGATCGGTGGCGGGTCCATACGTATCCATCGTCAAGATGTCCAGGAGCGCGTGTTCGGCCTCCTCGGCCTGTCCGAGGAGGAGGTCCGCGAGCAGTTCGGGTTCCTGCTCGATGCCTTCGCCTACGGCCCCCCGCCGCACGGAGGGATCGCCTTCGGCTGGGACCGCGTCTGCATGCTCCTCGCCGGTGCGGGGTCGCTGCGCGACGTCATCGCGTTCCCCAAGACCGGCGGTGGCCAGGATCCGCTCACGGGCGCACCGACGGCGATCACGCCAGCGCAGCGCGCCGAGGCCGGTATCGATGCGGTGCTCGAGCCTGAACCAGGCGACGACTCCAGCGGCTAGCCCCCTTCTGCCCCTAACCCTGCGTTAGTCGCTGGAAGGGTTGCCTTTTCGTCGACTGGTGACGCAGAAGGCGACCACTCGAGCGACTAACGCCGACGATGGTGACGGGTGCGCTGGGTAGTCTCATCCGACATGGGCGCCACCCTGTTCGATGACGCTGCCGGGTCGGATCGCCCGGACGCCCCGCTCGCGGTGCGAATGCGCCCGCGTGATGTCACCGATCTTGTCGGACAGCAGCACCTGCTCGCCTCGGGAACTCCGCTGCGCCGACTCCTCGACGGGGACCCCACCGCATCGGTCTCGGTGATCCTGTGGGGACCCCCGGGAACGGGGAAGACCACGCTCGCCCATCTGGTCTCACGTGCGACCGGTGCGCGCTTCGTCGAATTATCCGCGGTCACCGCAGGCGTGAAGGATGTTCGCGAGGTCATCGAGGGTGCTCGCGCAACTCTGGGAATGCACGGACGGCGCACGGTGCTTTTCGTCGACGAGGTGCACCGATTCAGCAAGACGCAGCAGGATGCGCTGCTACCGGCCGTGGAGAACGGCTGGGTCACCCTGATCGCTGCGACGACGGAGAACCCGAGTTTCTCGGTGGTCACCCCGCTGTTGTCGCGCAGTCTGCTGCTGACCTTGCAGCCCCTCACCGAGGATGACGTGGCGAACCTGCTGCGACGTGCGATCAACGAGCCCCGCGGTCTCGATGCCGCGGTAGTCGTGGAGGACGAGGCGCTGATGCACCTGGTGCGCCTGAGCGGTGGCGATGCGCGTCGTGCCCTCACCGCCCTCGAGGCCGCTGCGGGCTTGGGTGATCGGATCGGAGTCGGCGAGGTCGAGACGGCGGTGCAGAAGGCGATGGTCCGATACGACCGTGCCGGGGACCAGCACTACGACGTCATCAGCGCATTCATCAAGAGCATCCGCGGCAGTGACGTGGACGCGGCCCTGCACTATCTGGCCCGGATGATCGAGGCGGGGGAGGATCCACGATTCATCGCCCGACGGTTGATCATCCTGGCCAGTGAGGACATCGGACTGGCTGATCCGCAGGCATTGCCGATCGCCACCGCCGCTGCCGAGGCGGTGGCCTTCATCGGGATGCCCGAGGGCCGACTGCCGCTAGCTCACGCCACGATCCACCTGGCACTGTGCCCGAAGTCGAATGCGGTGATCACCGCGATCGACGCCGCCCTCGCCGATGTCCGGTCAGGCTCGGCCGGTGCGGTGCCGGCTCACCTGCGCGATGCTCACTATGCCGGCGCCCAGACACTGGGGCACGGTGTCGCCTATCGGTATCCGCACGACTCGCCCGAGGGAGTCGTGGCCCAGCAATATGCGCCCGACGAACTGGTGGATCGGCAGTACTACCTGCCCTCGCAGCACGGGGCCGAGGCGCGCTGGGCCGAGGTCCGCGAGCGCCTCGCGCAGGCATTAGGGTCGGGCACGGCGAGAGAGACCGCCGAGCATGATTCCGCGATCGAGGAGGTGACCTGAATGAGCCGCATGGTGTGGATCGCGCTGGGCGCCGCCGGGGGAATCGTCGCCTACCGCAAGGGCCAGGAGCTGCTTGAGGAGGCGCGCAGCCGGGGGGTCATCGGCAGCCTCCAGGCGGCATCGGGTTCGGCCGCTGGTCTGGCGGAGGGGACGCGTTCGATCATGCAGAAGGCGTTGACACCGAATCCTGTGCCCCCCGCGGATGCTCCGGCTGCAGCGCGACCGTCGGGAACTGCTGCGGCCCGTGCACTCGCACAGGCACGCCGATCCGATAGTTCCTCCGCCGCATCAGTCATGAACGATCGAACAGGCAGGGAGAACCACTAGATGGATTCCGCGGAGATCCGCACCCGGTTCCTGAAATTTTTCGCCGATCGTGGGCACCAGGTGGTGCCTTCGGCATCCCTGCTTCTCGACGATCCGACGCTGCTGTTCGTCAACGCCGGCATGGTGCCGTTCAAGCCGTACTTCCTCGGTGAGGTCCCCCCGCCCTATCCGACGGCGACGAGTGTGCAGAAGTGCGTGCGCACCCTCGATATCGACGAAGTCGGCAAGACCACTCGGCATGCGTCGTTCTTCCAGATGGCTGGCAACTTCTCATTCGGCGACTACTTCAAATCCGGGGCTATCCCGTTCGCCTGGGAGCTGCTGACGGCATCCACTTCCGATGGTGGTTACGGCTTCGCCGAGGATCGCCTGTGGGTGACGGTGTATCACGACGACGACGAAGCCGCTGACATCTGGCACCGTCCGTTTTGTGATTTCATTGTCTTGCGAGCCACATGCGGAACCCCATCGGTTGGATCTGCGGGTTCATTAACCTCCCATTTCGCCCGATTGACCTTGAAGTTAAAACTGGCCACAGGGCCATCCTTCCACTTTGGGTGAAGCGCTCGGGCTTGAAGCGTGGTGGACTCGGATAATGCGACCTTTTCCGTGTACAAGGTTGAAGATTGTGTGGGCACCGTTCCATCCAGCGTGAAATAGATTTCAGCCTCAGTTTGACCCGCATCAAGCGATACGAGGAGAGGTAGTTCGTGCAAGGCGTCATCTTTTGGATCTGAAGTCACTTGCCCACAAGCGAAATCTATGTTTGCGGACGACTCCGGCCCGCTTACGCCGCCTAGGGACGCTTGCGCTCGAATCGTACATGGCTCTGAAACGACTATGGGCCCCGTGAACAGTGCGGATGCTGGGCCCGGTTCAGAACCATCGAGCGTATACCTTACCGATGCTTGCGGCGTTGCGCACGCCGCG
>CAJXYI010000042.1 GCA_913063435.1 uncultured Actinomycetales bacterium
GGCGAAGCGGGCCGGTCCGTCATTGTGCTCGATCTCGCCTCCAGCATGCAGGGCTGGAATGCCTTGCCGCAGGCCCGTGAACAAATCCGTGAGCTCGTGGAGGCGTTGCCCGCCAACGAGCTTGTCGGCATGGTCACGTTTGATGCGGAAATTCAAAACACCCTCGCTCCCGAACCCGGATCCCGCGAACGCAGCCTGCCCGCCTTGCAGCAGGCCGAAGCCCAGGCTCGTCGACAATCAGAAGGCCGAGTGACCCACGCAGCCATCATGGCGACGATCGCCGGTCGAGCCCTCAGCGCCGATGATGATGCTGATGTCCCGACGCCGACGGTAGGCATCACAGCCGACCTCAACGCCCTCGTGGCGGCAGTGGCACTTCTGGAGGAGGACAAGCCCTGTGACCTCGAGGATGTTTCCCCGGATTCACCTCGCGCCTCTGGGTTGGATGTTTCCCCGGAAACACTTCCAGCGGCCGGGTCGGATGTTTCCGCGGAAACACCCCGCGTTCCCGGGTCGGATGTTTCCGCGGAAACACCTCCGTGGCCAACTCCAGAGGCGACGTCAGCCAACGTCCACTGGAACACCACCGGCAGCCCTGCCTCGATCACCACCCTCGCGACACTTCTCGACAGGGCCCAGATCGACCTGATCGCCCAACTAACCGATGGCACGCTTGTCGATCTGGGCCGCTCCAGGCGAAGGCCCTCTGCGCGACTCACCCGGGCCGTGCTGAATCGGCACGGAAGCACGTGCGCCCACCCACATTGTCGAGCCACATCGCACCTGCACCTGCATCATGTCCAGCACTGGTCCCAGGGTGGTTCCACGAGCGCAGACAACCTGATCCCGCTGTGTGGACGACACCACAGAGCGCTCCACCGTGGCGCCTTCACCATACGATTCGACAAGTCAGCGCGCGGTGCAGCCAGATACCGGTTCACCTCGCCGAGCGGCTCACCGCTGACTGCGGTGGCATGGACTGATCCTCATCTGCCAGGCACAACTAGCATCTGTCGAAGCACCGACTTCGACGCAGCCGACCATGCGGGCCGCTCCATGATCGAGGTCAATGGCAGGGCTGAACGCATGAGCCTGGACTACGCCGTGGGAGTCCTCCTGCAATCGCCCTCATCGAAGGTCTCAGCATGACGTCACCTCGGAAGCCAAGCACGAGATTGTGGGATTCATCGTGATGACGGCGATGGACTTCACCTGCTCCATGGACCAGGCACTTGCCGATCGGATCGTAGATCTGTTCATCGCAGGACGTTGCGCACTTGCGGGATCGCGCCTTCACCCCTGATCTAATCGCCTCACCCGAATCGCCGCTATGGACATTCGTCGTTGGCGAGGCCGTTTTCGTGGACGAAGACAATCGCGGCGCTGCGATCGCGCAGGTCGAGCTTCGCCAGGGCATGGGCCAGGTGGGTCTTGACCGTGGCCTCGCCGATGAACAGTTCTTGGGCCACCTCCTGATTCGTCAAGCCCCGACCCACCGAACGCAGGACATCGAGTTCGCGATCGGTCAGCATCGACACATCCGCGGAACCCAGGTGTGTGCTCGTTCGATATGCCTGCAGCACGCGGGCGGCGACCGCAGGATCGATCCACGAACCG
The DNA here is from genome assembly GCA_913063435.1 of uncultured Actinomycetales bacterium. GTDB lineage: Bacteria > Actinomycetota > Actinomycetes > S36-B12 > S36-B12 > M55B157. The sequence goes on from CAJXYI010000042.1 coordinate 1,618, forward strand.
CCCTCGCTGACCGTGTGAATCGCCCGCAGGATGTCCTCACCCGGAGCCGACTTGAGCAGGAAGCCTGCGGCTCCTGCGCGAAGGGCACGGGCCAGGGTCTCGTCATCATCGAAGGTCGTGAGGATCAGGACCGGAGGCCCCTGGAGTTCTCGAATGCGCTGCGTGGCCAGTGCACCGTCCATGACGGGCATGCGGACATCCATGACGATGACGTCTGGACGAAGCCGGGTGAGTGCCTCTACCGCTTGGGCCCCATCGGAGTACTCGCCGACGATTGTGAGGCCCGGATCGGTGCGCAGCAGGCTGCGCAATCCCTCGCGCACGATCTGCTGATCGTCCACGATTACCACGTCGATCATGCGGGGATCCATGCATCCAGCGTCCACCGGCGCTGGGCTTCATCGACGTGGATGTCCAGAGTTCCCCCCACCGCGCGAACTCGATCGCGCATTCCGGTCAGCCCCGTGCCCTCGCGCACATGGGACACCGCAGTCCTGATCGCATTTGTGATGTGCACGGTCACGAAGTCCGATCCGTAGGCGATGCGCAATTCGATCGATCCGGTTCCGTGCCGAACCGCATTCGTGAGTCCCTCTTGAACGACGCGATACAGGGTTAGCGCACTTCCCGCCGATAGGTCCGGGCTGTCAGCCGGCTCGGTGAAGACGATGTCCGCGCCAGCCTTGCGGAGATCATCGACCAGTGTGGGGATATCGCTGACCGCAGGTATGGCGCCCAGGGACTGCTGATCACCTGACCTCAGCAGTTGTACGACGCTGCGAATATCGGAGATCGACCGACGCCCATGCTTCTCGGCTAGTTCCAGCGACTCGATGGCGGAGTCCGGATCGGTTCGAAGCGCCAGACGTGCGGCAGATACGTGCAGCATCGTGGCTGCCAGCGTATGGCCCACGACGTCATGGATCTCCGACGCAAGTCGCCGCTGCTGCTCATTGTGGAGCAGCTCGGCCGCCTCGCGTTCAGCCCTCGACCGGTGGGTGACGACGAAGGCGAACGTCAGGATCAAGCACAGAACACCGAAGGTGAGGAGGACCGTGCGGTTGCTGAAGGACGCTTGGGCGGTCGACTGACTCAGGAGGACCAGTGCAGCGGTGAGTGGGACGATGACGCCCCAGACGCGACCTGCGATCGTGCTGACCGAGACGGCGAGGGATGAGGCCACTAGGCCACCCCCGCCCACGGTAAAGACGACGCCGAGGGCGAGCGATTCCGGCCAGAGGAGAACTCCTATCGCCCACGTGCCGAAACCGACCAGTGTCGCCCAGATCGGGAGGCCACGTTGGGCCGGCGAACTGCTCGAAGGAACGTGGACAGGGTCCGACACGGAACGAAGTCTTCCAGAAACGTGACGGTGGGTTCCTCCACCTGCAGGAGGAGACGGGGCCCGACGAGCGGATGAGGGATCGCAGCCGGAGGAGTGATGACGCCTTGGGGGTTGCCCGGACATCCTCGTTCATAGCCCCGATTTGCGGGGCGTAGTCACAAGGGGAAGGAGTGTCAGCATGTCGAAGTCGTCCGGAGGTATACGAGTCTTCGTGCCGCTCATCGTGGGTCTGACCGGGGTCGCCGTCGGTGCGGTGATCGGTGCCACGACAGGACTGTGGTGGATGATGGGCGTCCTCGGTGGTGCGTTCGCTGGAATCAGTTACGCCTTTGTCGGCTCAGGAAGCAAGCGATGAGCGATGCAGGATCGGATACGCCCGCAGTTGTGGAGGACCGCACATCCGAGCTCCAGAGCGGAGGAATCGCGCTCCGGATCGCCGGGCTGCACAAGTCCTATGGAGATCGCGAGGTCGTTCGCGGTGTCGATGTCGAGGTTCAGGCTGGCGAATGCTTCGGCCTCCTCGGGCGCAATGGGGCGGGAAAGACGACCATCATCGAGATCTGCGAGGGATACCTGAACCGCGACAGTGGGATTGTCGAGGTTCTCGGTGAAGATCCGCAATCACCATCGCCGTCATGGCGTTCACGGCTGGGAATCGTGCCCCAGGACATGCAGGTTCCCCCCAGCCTCACGGTACGTGAAACGGTGCGGATGTTCGCTGACCTGTACACGCATTCTCGCGGTGTGGAGGAGGTGCTCGGTCTCGTCGGTCTCGAGGCGCGATCGTCATCCCGGGTCGGGAAACTATCCGGTGGGGAGAAGCGGCGCCTCGATGTTGCCCTGGGACTCATCGGTGATCCGCAGATCGTATTCCTCGACGAGCCCACCACCGGCCTCGATCCGGAGGCGCGACGGGGGATGTGGGCGATGATCCAGGGCTTGAAGGACTCCGGAGTGACGATCATCCTCACCACGCACTACATGGAGGAGGCTGAAGTCCTCGCCGATCGCCTGGTGATCCTGGCCGAGGGAGTCGTGGCGGCTGAGGGAACCTTCGCCGAACTGCAGGACAGTCTCGGTGGGCGCTCGACGATCGCCTTCCGAATATCCCAGGACAACGCATCTGCTGGGCTGGTCCCGCCTCTGCCGAATGTGGTCGTTGCGAGTGGAGCAGCCACGCAGATCGAATCGCAGGATGTCACCGCAGACCTGATGAGCCTGCTGACGTGGGCCAAGACCGAGGATGTGACCCTGGGGGACCTCACAGTCACGCGTGAATCGCTGGAAGACCTGTTCCTATCCATCGGTCGACCAGAAATCGACGACCATGAACGGGAGGTCTCCCGATGAGCACTCTCACCATGGTGGGTAGCCAGACCCGATACAACCTGATCGCGAGTATTCGCTCCGGGACATCGATAGCGGTCGGAATCATCATGCCGATCCTGTTCTTCATTGGCGCCTCGGCCCTATTCGGCACCGAGGCGCTCGGAGGCGACCAACCCGTCGAAGTCCGTGGCGCCGGTGAGGTCGCCGACCTGCGGACCTTCTACGTGGGTGGATTCATGGCCTACGCGATCATCTACACGGCCTTCGTCACGCTGCTGCCTGAACTCGTCGAGGCACGCGAAACCGGATTCCTCAAGCGACTTCGGGGAACACCGTTGAACCTGTGGACGTTCGTCGCAGCGAAGGCGTTGATCGTCCTGGCGATGTGCCTGGTCAGCGTCACCCTGATCCTCCTGATCGCCCGATTCGCCTTCGGAGTCCAAACTCCCGCTGTGGCACTCGTCGGAATCGCTGCCTATCTGCTCCTCGGCTGCATCATGTTCGTCACCCTCGCTTTCGGTGCGACGTCGATCGTGCGAAACGTCTCAGGCGCCCAGGGTCTGTCGAATGCCCTGGGAATCGCGCTCGCGTTGATCTCAGGCGTCTTCTTTGCACCAACATTGCTGCCCGCAGCGATATTCGACGTTGCCTCGTGGCTACCACTGCAGCCGCTGGCCAACGGATTCCAGGCGCTGTACGTGACGGGTGCCAGTGGTGTGAATATCGAGCTACGCGATGTCGGCGTAATGCTGGGTTGGACTGTGCTGGGTGTCGTAGCGATCGCCGTGCGGGGCTTCCGGTGGCAGCCCCGTCAGCATCGCTGAGCGAGCCCAACCGGTAAGCAGCCGGCTACGCGGAATGTCGTGCATCGGGCAGCCTGAATCCCCTTGCAGATGGCCGAACAGAACCCATGGGCCCGGGCTACGCCGTCGCCGTCCTGCGGCAACAGCACACCGTCGCAGCGGCGAACGCATAGGCTGAATGTGTGTCGGATCTGAGCAGGGTGCGCGTGTGCATCGTGGGAGGTGGTTTCTCCGGTCTCGCTGCGGCCATCGAATTGCGTCGAGCAGGCGTGAACGATCTGGTGATCCTCGAACGGGCCGCCAGTGTGGGGGGCGCCTGGCGAGACAACACCTATCCCGGCTGCGCCTGTGATGTGAAATCCCGGCTCTATGAACTGAGAGCGGCACCGTGGCCCGACTGGTCTCGAACGTACTCAGGGCAGGAGGAAATCCGTACATATCTCGAACGTGTCGTCGAGATCTTCGGACTCGATCCCTATCTGCGCCTGGAAACCGAGCTGATCAGCGCACAGTGGGATGGCGAGAGACTGGTGTGGAATGTTCAAACATCACGTGGCGAACTGTTGGCGGATGTCCTGATCAGCGCCTGCGGTGGCTTGACCGAGCCGCTCATACCGGAGATTCCCGGCGCAGGGAATTTCCGCGGAAAGATGATGCACACAGCCCGCTGGGATCATGACGAGGACCTCGCCGGAAAGCGTGTTGCCGTCATCGGTACCGGGGCATCTGCGATCCAGGTGATCCCAGCGTTGGCCCCGGTTGTCGAGCAACTCATCGTCTGCCAGCGAACCCCCGCATGGGTGTTGCCACGCAACGATCATCCCGTCTCGGGTCGTCAACGCCGGCTGTTCGAGCGCATCCCGATATGGCAGGCGCTCAGACGATCAGCAGTCTCCTGGATGAACGAGGCGCAACTACTGTCTTTCACGAAGCAGGGAGCGTTTCGAGCACTCGGAGAACGCATCGCGCGGCGACATCTGAGGTCCCAGGTGTCTGATCCCCAGCTGCGATCCCTGCTGACCCCCACGTACGCAATGGGCTGCAAGCGCATCCTCGTCAGTGACGATTACTACCCGGCACTTATGCGCCCCAATGTCACTGTCGCGCCAGGGCTTCGATCAATGACGAACAGCGGGGTCGTCACCGAGGATGGGGTCGAGCGTCCGGTGGATGCCGTCGTCTGGGCGACCGGATTCGCCGTCCTCGAGCCACCTCTGGCCAACCGCGTTACCGGCCGCGATGGAAGACTCCTTGCCGACGCCCTGAGATCGACGGATTACGCGGCATATCGCGGAACAGCGATCCACGGTTTCCCGAATTTGTTCATCCTGCAGGGTCCGAATACCGGGCTCGGGCATTCCTCCGTGGTGCTCATGTCAGAGGCGCAGATCGACCACGTCATCGATGCCCTCGAGTCGGGGCAGATTCTCGAGGTCACCGAGGATTCACAACTGAGATACGTGAAGTCCATTGATCAGCGGCTGTCGACGACGGTGTGGCAGCAGGGCGGCTGTCGATCCTGGTACCAGAACGGAAACGGTAGGAATGTGGCGCTGTGGCCGGGTTCAACGCATGCATTCGCCCGCATGATGAGCCGATTCGACTCCAGCGCATATCGCGTCAGCTACCGCGAGGATGCCCATGCCTCGCAGTAGTCGATATGTCGCTGCCGGTGGTGTCGCCCTGATCACGGGCGCTGCCGGTGGGATCGGCTCGGCTATCGCCAGAGAACTTGCCCGACGTGGCAGCCACCTCGCCCTCACCGATCGAAACGAGACGGCCCTGGAGGAAGTAGGGCTCGCGCTGAGGAATGAATTCCCGCATCTGACGATCACGAGCTACGCAGGGGATGTAACCGACCGATCGGTTCCTACGCGCGTTGTCGACCACACCCTGTCCGATCACGGTCGACTCACCCTGCTGGTGAACAACGCCGGGGTCGCCCTGGCCGGGAAATTCGAGCAGGTATCGATGGACGATGTCGATTGGCTCCTGGAGATCAACCTGCGAGCGACGATGGCTTTCGTTTCCGACGCGCTCCCGCACTTGCTGTCGGGTTCGCAGATCACCAACATTTCATCGCTCTTCGGAATCGTCGCACCGGTAGGCGGCGCCTCCTATGCGGCGAGCAAATTCGCCGTCCGCGGCTTCTCGCAGGCGCTGCGCAGTGAGTTGAAGCCGAGGAACATTGGCGTCACGGCCGTGTTTCCCGGCGGTATCCGCACCCCGATCGCGATGCATGCCCGGCGTGGGGATGGGGTGAGCGACGACGAGTGGAGCGAAGGCCAGGAGCTCTTCCAACGTTTGCTGGTCATCGACCCCACGCATGCGGCCCACCGCATCGTGGCGGGCACGATAACCAGAAAACCCCGAGTTCTCATCGGCTATGAAACACATGTTGGGGATGCGCTAGCCAGGTTCGCACCGGCAGCATCGGCGCAACTCCTCGAGGCGCTGATTCGTCTCAAGACACGCAGATAGCGAAGGTTCACCACGTAGTGGTTGTATAGGGCGGATGGAGTGCAGAAGGAGTGCAGGATGTGGAGTCTGAGGACATGGAATCCGACATCATGGCGCTTCTTGTCGATCTGCACCGCCGACAGGATCGTCAGGGACCGGGTGGCGATGCTCAGACGAGAACAGCGATGGATCTTGCCGGACTGTGGTCTCAGACGGGGCTGCGAGTAGCTGACATCGGTTGTGGGACCGGAGCTTCCGCGTTTGTCCTCGCCGAACTTCCCGACGTGTCCATCACAGCGGTCGACCTTTTCGATGACTTCCTCACTGAACTCACCATGCGTGCACGGAAGCGGGGACTTTCTGATCGCCTGCGGACCGTGGCAGCGGACATGACGGATCTTCCGTTCAGTGATGAGGAATTCGATGTGCTGTGGTCGGAGGGAGCGATCTACAGCATGGGATTCGAAGCCGGCGTGAAGTCATGGCGTCGCTTTCTGAAACCTGGTGGGGTCCTGGCGGTCTCTGAGATCACGTGGCTGACGCGGGAGCGGCCGGAGTCCCTGGAGGAGTATTGGATCGGGGAGTATCCCGAGATCGACACAGCGGCGGCCAAAATGGCGATTCTGGAGAAACACGGGTACGCACCGATCGGATACTTCACGCTGCCCAGAGAATGCTGGATCGACGCCTATTTCGGCCCGCTAGCGAATGAGTTCGGTCGCTTCCTCGGCCGCCATGAGGGGAATGCTGCGGCTGAGAGCGTTGTCGCGGCTGAGCGGGCGGAAATCGAGTTGTTCCAGACATACGGTGAGTTTTACTCATATGGGTTCTACATCGCGCGGCGCACGGACGCAATCATGTCGTCGTGAGTTTGGTTCTGGTCAGTGGGTTTATCGCAGGGCGCTGGCTTGATCCTTGATAGCGGTGGGCACGCTTTGGACGTTGCCATCGCAGATGTCGCCGGTGTTGACCGGACTCCGGAATTGACCCTCAGCCTCGAACACGAACACGGTGGTCTGCTCGATGTCGTTCTCCTTGGTGATGCCGAAGATGATCGCTCAACCATCGACGCAGTTGTATTCGTTGATTTTCTCCAAGGCGATGAGAGAGGGAATTTCATGTGGAGGCGTGTCGCCGATGAGTCGTGCGATTGTCTCCAGGAATACATAGGTGAGCGATCAGGCCCATCGTCGGGCGGGTACATGCTTCTCGAGTAGAACTGGGCGATGAAGATGTCGATATATGACGTTGCTGCCGGGCGAGGGGGACACTCCAACCCGACAGCAACGTCATGGAACAGACAGCGCGGTCCTTAGCTCTGGCGAGCGATGGTGCCCCAGAGCGTGACCATGCGATTCGTCGAGTACGCACGCGAATAGTTCAGTTGCGTTCGATCCCGACGGTTAAGCCGAAGATCGAGCAACTCGAAGATCATCCCGAGACTCATCTGCTGAAGGGCGACACCCACGCGGGCCCCGTCACCGATGGAGTTCTGTCCATTGGCGATCATGTCGAAGTAGGTCTGCTCAACGAGCGGAAAATGACGGAACTGCCCCCGTCTATCTCCCACTGTGAGATCGCGCCACTCATTGGCTCGCAGCAGTCTGCGCATACGCTCGAGATCGCGCTGCTCCGCACGAGCCATCAGGCGGAAAGGACCACGGGGATGTAGCAGGGCTAGGCGAGTGAAGACGTCGTAGGAGAGCTTTTCGTGGGCCACGAGAGCCTGTAGGTATTCCCTCTTGTTCATCGTTTCCGCATTGGCGCTCGGCGCTACGGCCGTCACGAGTCCCAGCATGAGAGCAATCGATGCGAGCGCAGCGGTGATCGAACGCCAGCGATGTGCGAGTGCATAGTGCATGTCAGTGTCACTCCTTCAGGTTCGGGTGCTTCCAGACTGGAGCCGCGGACGGGATCTACTCCAGGACACGTGTGGACCCTGACCGGCTGCCCATCGGTCATCGGTCATGATGGGTGCGTGAAAGCAAGACGAGTCGCGCGAGCGGGAAGCGTCGGTGCTGCCATGTCCTGCGCCCTGGCCGCCTTGGTCACCGCGTCGTCCCTGGGTGCGCCAGTCGCGGCAGCGAACCAGGTGGACCGCAGCATCGATACAGCTGTGAGTCGTCTCGTCACCGATCCCTCACTCGGTGCACGTGTGGGTGTTCACGTCCGTAGCGAAGCATCGGGGGAGACCGTGAGTGATGTGATGGCGGGAGAGGGCTTCATTCCCGCTTCCACGATGAAGGTCGTCACCGCTTACACGGCTCTGCGCCGTCTCGGCGCCGACTATCGCTTCTCGACGACGGTGTATCTCGCACAGGGGGGTCGTCTGATTCTGAAGGGAGGTGGCGATCCGGTACTCACCTCCCGTGACCTGCGCCTGCTGGCAACACGCACGGCTAAGGCCCTGCGCAAGCGTGGTGCCGTCTCGTCGGTCGTCGTGGACTTCGACGACGGTATCTTCGCCAAACCGAGGAATGCGCCCGGTTGGGAATCAGGGGACATGCCGACCTACGTATCCGCCGTCAGGGGCCTGGGCATGCTCGGCTCCTATGCGATCGATACGGCGCGTGTCGCCACAGCAGCCTTCGTTTCACATCTGAATAGTCGTGGCATCCGTGCCGTACTCGGCTCCCGGACCGATGTCGGAGGCGCTGATCGACGACTCGCGCGATTTCGGGGTAACGATGTTGCTGAAGCGATCGAGGTCATGATGCCATCGAGTGAGAACAATGTGGCGGAGGTGCTCTTCAGGCAGGTTGCTGTCGCGAGCGGAGAGGCCTCGAACTGGGTCGGCTCCCGCCGTGCAGCGCGGAAGGTGCTGCGTCGTGACGGTTTCAGGATCCGAGGTTCTTCGTTCATTGACGGCAGTGGCCTGAGTTATCGCAATCGACTGACTCCGTCATTGCTGACGGACGTTCTCATCCGAATCCACACCGATGCCCGCTACATCGTCGCGCGTGACAGTTTGCCGGTGGCTGGAGTGAACGGGACCATGACCCGTCGATTCGCCGTGCCACCTGCATCCTGCGCGAGGGGATCGATAGCTGCGAAGACAGGTAGCCTGCCCATGACCGTGTCGACGTTGGCAGGTCTGACGAAGGCTCGGGACGGGACCACGAAGGCCTTCGCAATCATGGTCAATGGTCGCCCACCTTCGTATGCATGGTCGCAAACGAGTGCAGCCATCGACACGATCGCGGCTGCCGTCAACGGATGCGTCCGCTGATGGATATCGATCGTCGGATTCTGGAAGAGATCGCCGAGTCCCTCGACCCGGCCGACGTCATCGTCGATCCGGACATCGTGGCGTCCTATCGGGAGGATCGATCGACGGGTGCAACGGCCGGGTGGCCGCGGGCTGTCCTTTTCCCTCGAACGACGGCGCAGGTGAGCGCGGTCATGCGCGTCGCCTACGAGCATCGGATCCCTGTTGTGCCCCGCGGTGCTGGGTCTGGGCTCACCGGTGGATCGCATGCGATCGATGGTGGATTCGTCGTATGCGTCGAGCGAATGCGAGCGGTACTCGACGTCAACACTGCGGATGGTTACGTCGAGACGGAGCCTGGGATCTACAACACCGAGCTGCGAGGACACGTGGGCAATCACGGCCTGTGGTACGCGCCTGATCCTGCAAGCAAGGACTTCTGCTCGATCGGCGGCAACGTCAATACCAATGCCGGTGGGCTGTGCTGCGTGAAATACGGCGTGACTCGCGATGCCGTCCTCGGTCTGGAGGTCGTGCTCGCCGATGGTCGAGTGACGCGATTGGGTCGACGTACGGTCAAGGGTGTTGCGGGATATGACCTGGCCGGCCTCGTCGTCGGCAGCGAAGGGACCCTGGGAATCGTCACCATGGCTCGGCTTCGACTGAGACCATTGCCGCCGCCCGCGACGACGGGGGTCGCGGTGTTCTCCGACGTCGCTGCGGCGGGGCGAGCGGTCGAGGCGATTATGCGAGTGGCGACTCCGAGTCTGCTCGAGATCATGGACCGCACGACCATGCAGGCGGTGGAGTCGTGGCGACCGAGTGGTTTGCCTGCAGATTCTGGTGCGCTGCTGATGGTGCAGTCGGATCTCCCCGGCCTAGCCGGCGAGGCAGAGGTGGACCGGATCCTGGAGTTGAGCGAAGGCAAGGGAGCCTATGAGGTCTATCGATCCGAGGACGAGGATGAGGCTGACGCCCTGCTGGGAGCCCGTCGCATGGCGATCCCCGCTCTTGAAGCCCAGGGGGATTGGTTGCTCGATGACATTGCAGTGCCACGATCACGGCTTGCCGAGGCGGTCACGGCAATCGAGGAGATCGCCACAGATCGCAATGTGATGATCGGAACCTTCGGTCACGCGGGCGATGGGAATCTCCATCCGACCATCGTCACCCCGCGGGGGGATCACGATGCAGCGGCTCGCGCAATGGCGGCTTTCGACGACATGCTCGACCTTGCGCTACGCGTGGGTGGGACGATCACCGGTGAACACGGAATCGGGCTGCTCAAGCGGCCTTCGCTAGCCGATGAACTCGACCCGCCTGCCCAGGAGTTGCACCAGCGGATTAAATCCGCATGGGACCCCCGAGGAATCCTGAACCCGGGGAAATCCCTACCCCGTTGGTGAAGGAACTGGAGGCGGTGAGCCCGACCGTGGATGATCGGGGTCTCGGCCACTGAGGAACTTGACCACCCGGAAGATCGCAGCGCCGATGGGAACGGCGATCAATGCACCGATGATGCCGAGGGTGAGAGATCCGATGGCGATCAAGATGATGATGGCGAGTGGGTGCAGGCTCACCGCCTTGCCCATCACGAGTGGCTGCAACACGTCGCCATCGAAAGAGCCCACGATGACCGTGAGGACGACGACGAGTAACGCGATGATCGGTCCACGCTCGGCGAGGGCGATGATGGCGGCGAAGAAAGTCGCGATAGGAGCACCGATGACGGGGATGAAGGCTCCGAAGAAGACGATGGCAGCGAGGGCCGGTGCCAAGGGGACCTGCAGAATGACGAGACCGATGAACACCAAGGTCGCATCTGCGAGTGCCACCACGACGACGCCCCGGGTATAGCCAGACAGGGAGTCCCACGCCAGGATCCCGGAGGTATTCACGGTCGGGCGAGCGCGAGTCGGCACCCAACTGACGATGAAACCCCAGATGCCTTTGGGGTTGGACATGAAGAAGATGACTGCGAAAATGAAGACGGATCCACCGAGGACGAGATCACCGAGAGAGCCGAAGGTCGAGACAGCGAAGGACTCCAAGGCACTCGTGATCCACGATTCCAGTTCGCTGACGTATTTGCTGAAATCGTCGTTGCTGATGTTGAGCGGAGGGCCCGAGGCCCAGGATTGGATGTTGTCGAAGGCCTTGGTGACGGCTTGACCGAGCGATGGACCCTCATTGATCACGGAGCGAACCACGATGGCAAGAACGACGACGATGGCGACCGCGATGAAAACAATCGACAGGATCAACGAGATGACTCGCGGAAGGAACCGCGCGAAGAGATCGCGAATCGGACCGGCGAGTGCGGTGAAGAATGCTGCGAGAAACAGGGCGATCGCGACTACCGCAACCAGTCCGATCACATAGAACAACGCGACCAGGCCCGCGATGACGATGAGGACACGCCAGGTGATGCCAGCCCAGGAAACCAGGACGGGTGGAATGCTCAAGATCGGATCGTCGGGGCCGAGAGGTTCGGGATTCGTATCCGGCGACTCCGGCGTCGCCGACGACTGACCGGATTCAGGCGAGGTCATGGCACGACGCTAACGCATATCAATGCGCTCGGACTGCATTTACGGCCGCGGATGGGCGGGGCAGATGTTCGGGCGAGTCTTGCCTTTGGCGTGACGCCAGCACCTAGTCGATGCGGACACGGCCCCGCGGTGTTTCGAACTCGCAGGCCACAAGTCCCCGGTCCTCGGAATCCACCCAGGTCACCTTGATGCCATCGAGGCATTCGCACACCTGGGCGTCGTCGACGCCCAACCATTCACCGAGCGTGTGCGGGTCACCATTGAGCTCCATCGAGGCAAGGCGCACGTCACTGCCTGCTCGCGCAGGGTGATCCTCGGTGGTGAGCCAACGGACGAAGAAGGGAACCTGAGGGTCATCCAGCAGGTCGAGTACCCCGATCTGGCGCCAACGCAGGTCGACGCCGTCGGGACGGATGCGGTGGCCTTCGACGCTGAGTCTGCCGAGGCGATCCTCCACCGATGCGATGTCGTCGACTCCGACGACCCAGCCCAGCCACCCGCCACCTTCTTCGGCGCGGCGATGCACAGCACGACCGAAGGGAGCCTTCTCAGCGGCGGGATGATCGAGGGCGGCGACGACCTCGATGTAGCACCCCTCAGCGAGGGGTAGGACGAAGTTGCGCGTACCGAAGGCCGGGTGCAGACCACCGTCTTGGAATCCCGCGCCCAGGTCAGCGCCGATACGTTGAACGACCTCGGCGAGTTCGCCGGGCGCGCAAGCGTAGGAGATGTGATCCAGCCGCATGACCCCATCCTGCCCCCTGTCGGTTTCGACCCTCGTCGCACCCCCCGGTCTCGCGGTAGGTTCTGTCCTGTTCGGTCCGCAGCGATGCTCGGACACCACGCCTTCGACGAGGAGCCCACGTGGCTGAGTCCCCATCGACTCCTACCGCACCTGATGGTGGTCCCAGTGAGACTGCACCAACCGCTCAGGCGCCCAGTGGCACGCTGGATAGGAAGAAATCGATCATTCTGGGCCTCGTCGGTCTGGCGTTCATCGTCGTGATCTTCTGGAAGGTCATTCCTACGATCGGGAGCTACTCCGAGGCCTGGGAATCTCTGCAGAACATGGGCTGGGGCGCGGTGAGCCTGATCGTCATCGCCGTGCTGGTGTATCTGGGTGTTTACGGCTTCACCTTCATGGTCGCTGTTCCCGGCCTCCGTTTCTGGCAGGGCCAGCAGGTCAACCAGGCAGCCTTCGCGATCAGCAACGGAGTCCCCGGCGGTGGAGCGGTCGGTCTGGCAGTCCAGTACGGGATGCTCACCTCATACGGAACGTCACCGGCGGCCACGACAGCTGCGATCACTGCGGTCGGCCTGTGGGGAACGTTCATCACCCTGGGTTTCCCGATCATCGGGGTTCTGGCTCTGATCGCCGGTGGAGGAGGGGGAGCGGCCTACCTGACGGTCGCGCTGATCGGGCTGGCCGTGCTCGCTGCAGCCGCGATACTGCTGGTCCTCGTCATCCGTAGTGAATCGCTGGCAAGGCGCATCGGCACCTGGGGTAACAAGCTGCTGCGCCCCATCGGACGCCGAATCAAGAAACTGTCCGATGTCGATCTCGTTCCGGCGATCGTGCACTTTCGTCTGAGCATTCACGATGTCGTCGTGCGACGGTGGGCACTGCTCACCCTGGCGCAATCGGGCATCTTCATCACCCAGTTCTTCATTCTCTATGTGGCGCTTCGTGGTGTGGAGGGATGGGACCAGGCCGGTACGCCGATTTTGATCGCCTTCGGCGCGTTCGCGATCAGCCAAGTCGGTTTGATGATTCCGATCACACCCGGCGGCGTTGGCACTGTCGATGCCTTCATGATCGCGATACTCACCGGAAACGGCACCGCCGATGGTGCGGCGACAGCCGCGGATCTCGTCTGGCGTGCATCGTCCTTCGTGCCACAGATCGCTATCGGTGTCATCGCGCTCATCCTGTGGTATCGCCGAGCGGGAAAGACATTCGCGACAACGACGCCGAAGAGTTCACAGACTGTCGACTCTGGTGGATCGATGACGTCGAATGATTCCGTCGGAGACTGATGCCATGACGAGCGGGTCGATGGTGGATCGCGACAGGGCCTTCCAGCGATATGTAGCCCTCGGTGACAGTTTCACCGAGGGCCTCAACGACGAGATCGGTGTCGATGGACGCCATCTCGGCTGGGCAGATCGTTTTGCGGCGAGCGTCGATGCGGTGTATCCAGGATTGCTCTATGCGAATCTCGCGGTGCGCGGCAAGTTGATCAAGGAGGTCGTCGACGAACAGGTTCCAGCGGCTATCGATCTGCGACCCGATCTGGTCACCTTCGCAGCGGGCGTCAACGATGCTCTGAGAAGGAACTTCGACCTCGATGCCTCCCTCGAGAATTTGGCCATAGGAATCGAGGCCTTGCGCCGGACGGGAGCCACGGTCGTCGTGTTCGCGTTCGGCGACCCGTCTCGCCGGTCACGCGTGATGGGAACCGTGTCGCAGCGATTGTGGGAATACAACGCGGGCACCAGGAGAATCGCGGAGCAATTCGGCGCTGTCGTCGTTGATTTTTGGGGCGCGGCGGTTTTCGACGATGACGAATTCTGGTCTCCTGATCGACTCCATCTGTCACCGTCCGGTCACGCCCTGGCCGCTCGGGCGGCCTTGGCCACACTGGGGCTCGACGACGAGACGTGGCGGACACCGCGAGCCAGTGTCTCGCCACCAACCCCCCTCGTTCGCGCGGCCGAGAACGTGGCATGGGCGGGTGGACACTTTCTTCCCTGGATCGGCCGACGACTGCGCGGGGTGAGTTCGGGTGATGGCGTGACCGCGAAACGTCCCCGTCTCCAACCGGTGACACCCGAGCCCGGATAGGACCTACGACTCAGCGGTACCGACGATTGGCCAGCACGCACGTTTGACCAGCGCCTACGTTTGGCCAGTGCCTACGTCCTGGTGACTAGAGCGTCTCGTCACGCACGGGCTTCCACAACCCGATGCGAGGCTCCCCGTCCACAACGATCCCTTCACCCCTGCTCAAATCGGGTGGTCATGGCGACCGTGGCGGCATGACGGACATATCTGGCAGGAAACAGCATCCATTCCATCAGTCGGTGCTCCCCACGAATCCAGCACTCACCGTCACCCCGGCGACGCTGTCCCCGGAGATCATCGTGGCAGGCGTGGCACATCTGCTGGGCTTCCACCCGGAGGAGTCCCTCATCATCGTCGCCCTGGCGGCTGATGCCGGGCGACCAGTCGTGGCGACATTGAGAGTCGACCTGCCAGCGATCGACGACGTGGAGGAGCGCTCCTGTCTCGTGGCCTGGTTGGAAGGCCCTTTAGCGGCAGCGGCCGATAGGTGTGACTCCATGATGGTGATCGTGTGGTCACAGGATCGCGCACTCGAGAACGAGGAACTCATCGACGATGTCGCGGACCTCCTGGATTCGATGGACATCGTCGTTGCCGACGGGCTTGTCGTGCGCCAGGCGGACTCCACAAACGAAGGAAGAGCCATCACGTGGCGTTCGGTGTGGTGCAGTGGCGAGTCGTGTTGCGGGATGGACGGAAACCGACTCAGTCGGGCTCATCTGAAGGCCGCTTCCAGGCTATTCGCTGGCGCGAGGCCCGAGCCCGCTGATTCCAGAGCCGATCTCGAGTCGGAACTCATCAGGATCGATCCGTGCGAGCAGTGGCCAGGTGGAGCCGGTCCCATCACATCGGTCACGAGGGACGCGTTCGAGATCGCTGTCGTCCACGCCGTGTCCTACCTGAGCAGCGGAGTCGTGGAATCCGAACACGATCGCGCGTTGCTCGCGTCTGCACTCTGGGACATGAGGGTCCGAGACACCGTGATCTGGGAGATGCTGACCCACTCACCTGCGGACTGGTCGCGAGCCGCGGATGCACTGACTGGAATGGTGCGCTCCTGCCCGGAACCTTTCGTGGCAGCGCTGGCAACCTGCCTGGGGATTCTGCGGTGGCAACTCGGGGATGGAGTGCGTGCCATGATCGCCCTCGAGCACGCTTTGACTGCAGACCCTCAGTACACGCTCGCGGGACTCGTCGCCGGATGCATCAGCACCGGCGTCCATCCAGCCGACTGGCGCGAAGATCTGCATCGCCTTGAACGGAGCAAACTCACCGGGTGCTGATGCATGCCGCGAATCCATGCGCTATCTTCTTCCCCAGGTCATGAGTGCCAGCGTTAAGCCCCGGCTTGCTGGCCGGCAACCCTCCGACCGCGGTGGGGTGCTCCGGGTGAAGACCAGGCCTGACAATCAGGCAAGCGCGGGTCTTGCACCCAGGCAAGTCCTGTGTTCGCGACGCATGACATAGGAGCACGCATGTCCAACGGATGGTCCTTCGAAACTCGGCAGATCCACGCCGGCCAGGCGCCCGACGCGGCGACCAATGCACGGGCCCTGCCGATCTATCAAACGACGTCGTACACCTTCAACGACACGACCCACGCGGCGAACC
This sequence comes from uncultured Actinomycetales bacterium, assembly GCA_913063435.1. Taxonomy (GTDB): domain Bacteria; phylum Actinomycetota; class Actinomycetes; order S36-B12; family S36-B12; genus M55B157. The sequence continues at coordinate 17,771 of CAJXYI010000042.1, forward strand.
TGTTCGCATTGAAGGAACTCGGCAATATCTACACGCGGATCATGAATCCCACGCAGGCTGCCGTCGAAGACCGCGTCGCCTCCCTGGAGGGCGGAGTGGGAGCACTGCTGGTTTCCAGCGGTCAGGCCGCGGAGACCCTGGCGATCCTCAACGTTGCCGAGGCTGGCGACCACATCGTGTCCAGCCCCAGCCTGTATGGCGGAACCTTCAACCTCTTCCACTACACGCTTCCGAAGATGGGGATCGAGGTTTCCTTCGTCGACGACCCCGATGACCTCGAATCCTGGCGGGCTGCCGTGCGGCCCAACACCAAGGCGTTCTTCGGTGAGTCCATTTCCAATCCCAAGAACGACCTTCTCGACATCGAAGGCGTCGCGGGTGTCGCCCATGAGGTGGGTGTTCCGCTCATCGTGGATAACACGGTGGCGACCCCGTTCCTCGTACGCCCCCTCGAGTGGGGAGCCGACATCGTGGTCCATTCGGCCACGAAATACATCGGCGGTCATGGCACGGCAGTGGCGGGTGTCATCGTCGACGGAGGCTCATTCGACTATGGGCAGTACCCGGAGCGCTACCCCAACTACAACCAGCCCGATCCGAGCTATCACGGACTGGTGTACGCGCGTGATCTCGGCGTCGGATCGGCTTTCGGGGCGAACGTGTCCTTCATCCTCAAAGCCCGAGTGCAGTTGCTTCGCGATCTCGGTGCGGCCGTCGCGCCGTTCAATGCGTGGTTGCTCGCCCAAGGGTTGGAAACCCTGAGCCTGCGGATGGAGCGGCACGTCACCAACGCGCAGCGGGTAGCCGAATGGCTGGAATCACACGACGAAGTCCTCTCGGTCAACTACGCAGGACTTGCCAGCAGCCCCTGGCACGCCCTGGCACTCAAGTACGCCCCGCTGGGCCCAGGAGCAGTTCTGTCCTTCGAGATCAATGGCGGCCTCGAGGCCGGGACACGGTTCGTCGAAGCACTCGAGTTGCACAGCCACGTGGCCAATATCGGTGATGTGCGCAGTCTCGTCATCCATCCGGCATCGACCACCCACTCGCAACTGAGCCCTGAGGAACAGGCGGCAGCCGGAGTGACACCGGGTCTGGTTCGGTTGGCCGTCGGACTGGAGGGAATCGATGACATCCTCGCTGACCTCGAAGCGGGTTTCCGTGCCGCTAAGGCCTCGTAACAGGAATCAGCACACACACATCGATTCGATCTGACTCGCCATGACACGTCACTACTCCGGGCCCATCGACTACACCGGTCTCCCTCCTGCCAGTGCTGCCTGGCTGGAGGGGGATCCGGTGGGGGAGCGTTCCTTCGTCGATGTGGGATCGCTGACGACACGATCGGGAGCGACCATCCCGGATGTCCGGGTGGCCTACGAGACCTGGGGCACGCTCGCAGCCGATGGCAGTAACGCGGTCTACGTGTGCCATGCCCTCACCGGTGATTCGCACGTCACGGGTCCGGCAGGACCGGGCCACCTCACCGAGGGGTGGTGGAGCGGCCTGGTGGGTCCTGGTCGCCCCCTGGACACCGACCACTGGTTCGTCGTCTGCGCGAACATCCTGGGCGGGTGTCAGGGAACCACCGGACCCTCGTCGATCGCACCGGATGGACGACGATGGGGTAGTCGGTTCCCGATCATCACCGTGCCCGACATGGTCGAGGTCGAGCGCCGCGTCATGGACGCACTCGGTATCCAGACCTGGGCACTCATGCTCGGGCCTTCCCTGGGTGGGATGAGGGTCCTCGAATGGATGGTGGCCCACCCGGATCGAGTCCGTGCCGGACTGGTTTTCGGCACGACTGCAGCGGTGACCGCCGACGAGATCGGTATCCACCAGGTGCAGATCGAAGCGATCACCGCCGACCCAAATTTCGCCGGCGGCGACTATTACGACGCCCCGGACGGACATGGCCCGCATCGGGGCATGGGATTGGCACGCCGGATCGCCCACCTGACGTATCGCACCGAGACGGAATTGGATCTGCGCTTCGGCAGGCAGGCCCAGGGTGATGAGGAACCCATCCAGGGTGGACGATTCGCCGTGGAGTCCTATCTGGACCACCATGCGGTCAAACTGGCCCGCAGATTCGATGCCAACACCTACATCAGTCTCACCCGGGCGATGAGCCTGTTCGACCTCGGCGAGGGTCGTGGGGGCGTTGAAGCGGCTCTCGCTCACATCACGGCCCCTCTGGTGGTCGTGGGGATCGATTCCGATCGGTTGTTCCCGCTGCGACTGCAACAGCGGATTGCCGACCATGCCTCCGGTTCCCGTGGGTTGGAGATATTGCGTTCGCCCTACGGCCACGACGGCTTCCTCGTCGAGGACCAGCAGGTCGGCTCGTTCGTCCGTCAAGCCCTCACCGTCAACAGCCTGCGATAACCCACTGTTCGGCCGACTCCTCCATCCTCGTCCACAGGGCGTTGCTCTCAGCGAGACACGCGGTGAGTTCCTATGTGTGAATATCCCCATGCACGGGGTGACGATCGGGGCATTGGCCCCCGCAGGAATCAGCGTCCACCAGCCACGACGCCGGGCGGTTCGCGCGGTGACGATGGCCTTGGCGATCGGTATCGGCGTTGCGATCATCGTCTGGGGTCTGGGAGCGGCAACCAGTCAGGCGCGCGATGTCATCGGAGACGATGATCGGGATGTCTTCGTGGGTACGGGGTCGCTGATCCTTCCCGCGGGGATGTCCCGACCGGGTCGTGAGGCCGCAGCCGACTGCCCCGGCTGTCAGTGGAAGGCGACCCTGGCGTGCGACCCCGTGTCGCCCACGGCGTGTCGAGGTCAGGCGAGGTTGTGTCCGAATGACCACTTCTGGTTGAAGATCTCGATGATGCAACCGGGAGGGTCCTGGCAGGTACTGGGATCGGAGTGCTTCGGGCCCGGGGGCCCCACGAGTCGGGAAGAATTCGAGATCTCGGTATCCCAGCGGATGGAACAGGCGCTTCCCTCCCTGAGTCCCAGCCATCGACCACCCTCGGGAGTGCTGCCTTGGATTCCAGTGGTCTTCGACAGCGGTCACCCCGGTGACACCATGACTTGGACCTGGTCCATTCTCGGAATGCCGGTCACCGTCTGGGCTGCTCCATCCTGGGCGTGGCAGTTCGACAGAGGGGGACCGATCCTGGCCGTCGATACGCCCGGGGGCTCGTCGACACGCGATGGTGTCAGCCACGCCTATCGGACCCGAGGCAGCTATGAGGTCACAGTTCGCGCGACATGGCGGGCGAGGTATTCGCTGGGGAGCCTGGGACCCTTGCCGGTCGATGAGGCCATAAATCAAGTCGAGCAGTTCACGGTCCAGGTCGGCGAGGCTCGGGCGCTCCTGCGGCGTTAGCCCAGTACCGACGTCGCTTGGCCAGCCCCCGGAGGGCGGTCGGGTCGGTGCGGCACCGACATGTCACACTAGGGGTCGTTGCCCGGTTGGGTCCCGCACAGGGGCTTGACTCGGGCCCTCTTCATGGGACAGGGACGGCTCCGCCGAACCGCCTGGCCCACAGGCACCGACCGAAGGGCATGGACATTGTCACCGTCTGCCGCAGCGAAGAAGCCAGCGACGAAGAAGGCTGCCCCGGCCACGAAGTCGAGCTCAGCGAAGAAGTCAGTTCCCGCGAAGAAGGCCGCTGCGGCCAAGAAGGCAGCACCCGCCAAGAAAGCCGTGTCGGCTAAGAAGGCAGCCCCCGCGAAGAAGGCAGCCCCCGCGAAGAAGGCAGCCCCCGCGAAGAAGGCAGCCCCCGCGAAGAAGGCAGCCCCC
>CAJXYI010000043.1 GCA_913063435.1 uncultured Actinomycetales bacterium
TGGTGCAGGTGCGCACCGTCGACTTCGCAGGCCGTCCGCCGTTCAACCGCAACGTCGAGACCCTTCGCGTTGTGGACGCAGCGCAGCTTGAGACCGAGGCTGCTGAGAGAACGGTTCCGGGCTTCCGCAAGCGCCCGCCGTTCATCCGCTAAGCCTGTACAAACTCAGGTAGTGGTCACAGACCGGGTCCTTCGGGGCCCGGTTTTTTTATGCTTGGGATTTGGGATCAAGTCTCGAGGCTCCAGACTCTAGCCGCTGGACTCTAGGCTCTGGACTCTGGATTCGGGGTCGTTCTGTCCACAAACTGCCCACAGAGAGCGTGGCGAAATCGAGTTTTCAGGTTCCGCCGATCGATACGGGATAACAAGCCAACGGCTTCTGGCAAGCCCCCCCAAATTAATTTAATCCAGCCGAATCCGGTCGACGCGCGTGCCGACGTGTGCCGACTGACCGTCCCAGTCGCGCACGTTCAAGACCTGTCCGTCTCTCCTGACCATGTCGAGTGCTGCGAGGTCAACGTCTGCAAAGACCCATTGGGCGGCATTCAATTCCCCTATCGCCACGACGCCGTCCGGCGGGAAGCCCCGGTCGACCGGGGCGTAGATGGCGGCCGCACCCACGTTCACATCCACCGATTCCGACCAGTCGGCCTCGCCCACGGTGGGTGACTGCGCGACAAAACACTGCCCTTCAAGGGCGCGCGCCTGACAGCCAATGCGCACGCGCCAGTAGCCGGCGAGCGTGTCGGTGCAGCTCGGCACCAGGATGAGTCCGGCGCCAGCTTCGACCTGTGCGCGGGCAAACAGCGGAAATTCGCTGTCGTAGCAGATGTTGATGCCAAGTACGCCAAAGGCCGTCTCAAAAACTTTAAGGCCTTCCCCCGGCGCAATCAGCCAGTGCTCGCGCTCGAACCGCGTCATCTGCAGCTTGTCCTGCCACTGCGGCGGATAACCGGGCACGAACAGGTAGCTGCGATTGAGATAGCGACCATCAGCGACCTGCACGGGAAAGGAGCCCGCGCAGATAATCAGATTGTGGTGCGCGGCAAGCCCGGCATCATCGTCACCGGAACATCGAGCGGGCTGGGCATGGGCGCGATCCTGGCGCCGTGGGTTCGTAACGACGATGCAGGGCAATTCACCGAGGGCCGCGCGCGCATCCTGGTCGACACGTCCGGTGACTTCACCTGGCAGCGACGTGGTCAGGCCACGCTGCACATCCAGATGCGCACCCCCGATGGCGAGTTGAGTTCGAACATCCTGACCATCCCCCGCCGCTGATCGACCGAAACACCCTGTGGTCAACATGCTGATGCTAATGTATGTGTATGTCCTTGACCCGACGGCTCCAACTGCTCCTCGATGAGGAGAGATACGCCCGGGTGGCCGCCATCGCCGCTGAGGAGCAGCGGTCGGTGGCTTCGGTGATCCGAGACGCCATCGATGCCGCGACCGGCGCCCCGGCATCGGCGAGGCAACAGGCCTGGGCCTCCATCGCGGCGGCTGAACCCATGGAAGTCCCCGATCCCGATGATCTTCGTGCCGAAATCGACGCCGCCCATGAGCGCACCTAGGGTCCGATGATCGTCGTCGACACGAACGTGCTCGTCTATGCCGTGGGCGCCGATCATCCCCTGACCGCACCGGCCCGTCGTCTGCTCGACGCCGTGGCATCCGGCGGAATCACCGCTTCGACGACGGTGGAGGTCATCGGCGAATTCGCGCATGTGCGTGCCCGACGACGGGGTCGGGCTGATGCTGCGGCGCTCGCCCGTTCGTTCGCCACGCTTCTGGGTCCCTTGCTCACGACCACCGCCGCCGACTTGGATTGCGGATTAGACCTGTGGGAGCGCAACGATTCACTGGGTGCCTTCGACTCCGTGCTCCTCGCTGCGAGCGAGCGTGTCGACGCGACGGCGATCGTGACCGCCGATCGCGCGATGATGCAGGCGAGTTCGATCCCGGTGATCGCCCTGGCCGACGTCGACCGATTGCTCACCTGACGCGCAGCTGATCAGACGCGGATCACCTGAAGATCAGTGATCTGCGCGAGCGCATCGAAATCGCCGTCCTGCGTGGCCACCGCCAGACCATGGCGGATAGCCGTCGCGGCGATCCACAGGTCGTTGACGTTGACGCGACGACCCGCTTCGGCGACCCCTACCCGCAGGGCCGCCCAAGCGTCGGCGACGTACTCATCAATGGGCAGGCACGGCAGGGACCCGGCCAGGTCTACGGTCGCCATGCGCTGGGCCCGGGTCGCGGTATCCGCGGCAGCGAGAACGCCGGCTTTCAACTCCGCCACGGTGACCACGCTGATGGCAACGGACTGATCAGGATCCAGCCCGTGAATGGCCCGGCCTGATTCGGTCGCGACGAACACCGTCGTGTCGAGGAGGACTCCTGGCTGATCAGGGCTCACGTCGACGATCACCAGTTGCCGACCGTGTCGGTGTCCTCATCACCCAGTGCGGCGAGATCGGCGAGGATGCCGCGGTCGGCGAGCGCGCGGGGCAGCCTTGCCAGGAACTCCCCCGCCAGCATGGTGGTCCGCGAGCGGTCGGAGACGGGAACGATCCGGGCCACCGGAGTGCCGCGCACGGTGAGGACGACATCCTCGCCCTCCTGGACCCGGCGGACCACCGCCGCGGTGTCGTTGCGGAGGTCGCGCACCGCGATATGAGACATGCGACAACCGTAGCATCTGGTCGCCTCCCGAACACCGAATAACGGAGGCCTGAGCCGGTGATATAAGAAGCAGAAACGTATATATATTCGCGGTATCGTGAGTAGGTGTCCCCATCGGTCAGCCACGCCGAGGTACTCCTGGCCGCCCGCACTCGCCTGGGTGTGACCCAGCAGCGTCTGGCATTCCTTCTCGGCACCAGTCAGGCCAATGTCAGTGCCTACGAGTCAGGGACGAAACAGATGGGCGCCGACCTCGTCGAACGGGTCGACGCCCTAAGGGAGTTGACCGAGGATTCTGATTACCGCCTGGGCTGGCCCGGCACCCTGGCGAGCCTTGCCGCCACTGTGCGCGCCCATCTGCGCGGCCCGACACAGGACGCCGACACCCTGCTGCGCCTGGTCATCCAGGCATCCGATGATGCGAGCCGACTCACCCGCGCAGCCGATCTCGACTTCTTCCTCGCCCAACCGGGAACGACGGGTTCACATCGATGGAACGCCCTCATCGCAGCTCTCGCCGTCGACATCGCCCGGCGCACCGGTCGCCCGACGACCCCGGGATGGACTCGCGATCGATCCCGCTATCTCACCGACACCTGGTGGTTCGGTGCCGCCGAAGACGTTCCCACACTGCGAGCGCTGGCCTATCGCGACGCCCCGTCGGCCTTCCGTGCCCGCGGAGTGATGCTGTCGCGTTCGGTTTTGGAGTCGGTGTGAGTGAACTGCTGAATCGAGAACAGGCCATCGCGTTGCTCGGCGAACTCGCGCGCCGACTGCACGCTCGGGGACTGGAGGCTGAGATCTACGTCGTCGGCGGAACCGCGATGGCACTGGCCTATGACCGGGCTCGGGTCACGCGCGACATCGATGCTGTCGCCTCTCCCGCAGAGGTGGTCGATGAGATCGCAGCGCAGATGGCCGAGGACGACACCGATCTGTCACCGGGATGGTTCAACCAGCAGGTGGCAACGCTGCTGCCCCGGGAGTTCGACGCCGACCAGATCGAAGCTCTGAACTGGCCGGGCCTGACGGTGAACATCGCTTCTCCCCGACGACTGCTGGCCATGAAAGTTGGCGCTGAGCGCAGTGATCGTGATCTCGTCGACATCTATGTGCTGTGCCAGATCCTCGAGCTGACCGATGTCGACCAGGTGTGGGGAATCTGCGACGAGGTGTGGGGAACGGACATGATTCGACCGGACATCGTCATGATCGTGGGGGATTACCTGAAATCACGCGGCCTTCGTTAATCAGCTCTCCCGGACGCGGTGACCATCCATAGTGATGCGCGGCGCCTATGAGCGGCGAAGCACTCGAGCAACTCGTGGAAGTCCCGGCTCAGTCTCATCCGTCCACCCCTCGAAGTCCCGGCGCAACTGCACCAGGTGAGCCACACGCTCCTCGGGGGTCTGGGAACGCCAGAACTCACGATCGCTGCTGTCGACACCCAATCGGGTTCGGGTGACGACCTTCTCGATCGAATTCATGATGGGAATTCTAGCCTTTCGCCGTGACGTAGCCTGGGGATCATGGCCGACATCGTCGAGGTTCCCGGATTCGTCGAGATCCGGCTGAGCCGCTGGGAGAAAGCCGGATCATTGCACGGCGATCTGCGTATCCCCATCGACCATGTGACGCATCGCGATCATGTACCCGACCTGTGGAGTCGACTGCGCGGGCTGCGCGCACCGGGTACCGGAATCCCCGGTGTGATCATGCTCGGCACGACGCGCTTTCGCATCGACGGGGTGTGGCGCAAGGACTTCAACGCGGTCTATGGCCACCGCCCCGGAACGGTGCTCACCCTGCGTGGGGAGGAATTCGAGCGGGTGCTGATCAGCGATCCGGCGACCTAGGGGATTCGCCGCTACTCGGCGAGGGTGACCCAGACTTTGCGGATGGGTTCGGTGATCTCCCAGGTCGTGCGCGCCCCGGCGCTCAGCACACCGACGACCCCGGGCGCCAACTCGATCACATTGCCCTCGTCATCCGTGATGCGCCCGCGCCCGGAGATCACCACGAACACCTCGTCGATCTCGGTGGCCGTGGACGTGCCCACCGAGTGCTCCCACACCCCGACCGCCAGCTCGGCGATCGTGTCGACCTCGGTCTCGCCGGTGGTCACCTCACCGGACACGACATCGGATGCGTCGAGGGACGTGTGCGTGATGGGGACCTCAGCGGCGACGAAGGATCGAATCATGGCCTCACGTTAACTCAGCGTCCGCCGCCTTGCGGTGAACCCTGGGATACATTGTGATTATGAGTGATACATCCATTCAGCGGTCCTTCCGGCTCTCAGCGACCACGAGCAACCTGTTGGACTCCCTTGCCGCCACGAGCACGGAATCCCGCAACTCACTGGTGGATCGATTGCTCGGGGAAGCACTGCGCACGCAGCGTCATCCACTCATCGGCTTTCGGACCGGAGCAGCCGGTCGACGCGAACCATGCCTCGTCGGTACCCGCCTTCTCGTTCGCCAGGTCGTGACATCGGTCAAAGCCGAAAGAGACGGTGACCGGATTCGCATCGTGGCCGACGACCTCGACCTTGACCTAGCCCATGTTCGCGCCGCCGTGGATTATTACGCCGACTTCACCGAGGAGATCGAGGCCGACATCGCCTGGGCTCGCGCGGCAGAGGATGAGCAGTTCACCCGATGGGAGCGACAGCAGGCAGCGCTTCGGTGAGGACGCACTGAGGTGAAGGTGGCCCTCGATCATCATTACTCTCCGCGCATCGCCGAAGAACTCACCGGTCGTGGCATCGATGTGATCACTGCTCGCGAACGGGCCTGGCACATCGCCTCCGACGAGGAACTCCTGACATCCTGCATGCTCGATGAGCGTGTTCTCGTCACCAACAACATCGTCGATTGCGTGGTGCTTGCGCGGCAGTGGGCGAGCGAAGGTCGACGTCACAGCGGACTGATCTTCACCTCGGACACTCGCTATCCCCGCACTCGCAGCCACATCGGGCGACTCGTGGAAGCGATCGAAGAGTTCTGCGTCACGCATCCCGACGGCTGTATGGACGAAGTGCACTGGTTGACCTGACGGGCAAGCCTCGCCCGGCGATGATCGCCCCCCGTAGGCTCAGCCTCACTATGGGCGACGTCCTTGTGATCGGCAGTCTCAATGCCGACCTCGTCGTGCGGTGTGCGCGCATGCCGGAACCGGGGGAGACGGTGTTCGGCTCCGACGTGCAGCGCCACCCCGGGGGCAAGGGGCTCAACCAGGCGATCGCCGCAGCACGTGCGGGAGCCGCGGTGGCCATGTGCGGGTCGGTTGGCGATGACGACTCCGGTGCGTGGTTGCGCGAGCAGTTGCGTGCCGACGGCGTCGACGATGCGCACATCTGCGTCGCACCCGGCCCATCGGGAACCGCGCTCATCGAGGTCGACGATGCCGGACGCAATCGCATCGTGGTGGTCTCCGGGGCGAACGCCAACCTAACCCCGGAGCAGGCGAGCGCCGCGGTCGCCGCTGCCCCTGATGATGCGGTCGTCCTCGCTGGTTTCGAAGTTCCGATGGCGACCGTCACCGCAGGCATCGTCGCTGCCCACGGGCGCGGCCTGACCACGATCGTCAACCCCGCACCCGCGATGCCGCTTCCTGCGGAACTGCTCGCCGCCACCGATGTGCTCATCCCGAATGAACACGAGGTGCTGGCCATCACCGGGACCGATTCCCTCGATGCCGCCGTATCGCACCTGCGCTCATCAGGGGTGAGCGACGTCATCGTCACGCTCGGCGAGCACGGGGCACGATGGGTGAACGTTGATGGTGATCGTGTCATGCCGACTTTCGCGGTCGATGCGATCGACACCGTCGCCGCCGGAGATGCATTCTGCGGTGCGCTCGCCGCGACCTTGGCCAGCGGTGTCGACATGGATGATGCGATCCGACGTGCTCTGGCCGCCGGCGCGCTGGCGGTCACCTCCGCCGGTGCCGTGCCGTCGCTGCCCACGGGGCAGCAGATCGATGCGCTACTCGACGATCGTGGAACGAAATCTGCATAGGGCCGGCGATGCCCTTCATTCGAACAGTCATCCGTGGCAGGGTGTGCCCATGAGTTACGACGGCAATGTGGTGATGGAAAGCGATAAGTCGCGGCTGGCCTGCCTGCTGCTGGCGATCTTCCTGGGATTCCTCGGCATCCACCGGTTCTATGCCGGCAAGATCGGCACGGGCATCATCTGGCTGCTCACCGGCGGCCTGCTCGGCATCGGCGTGATCGTCGACATCATCCTGATCGCCGTCGGCACCTTCCGCGATAAGCAGGGTCGTTTGATCCTGCGCTGGTAGTCAGCCATTCGTCACGCGTGACATCGGCAGATCAGGTAGCTTGCGCAACTGCCGGATCATCAAGGACCCGAACCCTTTGCTCCCTGACTTCGACAGGTGAATCCCGAACGGATCCTCCTCGCGGATCCAGGACGGGTTGCGCACAAGAACCTGCGACCATCGGGCGAACCGGGCCTGCGGTCGAGCGTTCACTTCACGACGGATCGTGCGGTTGAATCGACGGGTCCGATCCGCGATGTCCATGCCGGCCGGCCTGTGCAGGCCGATCCAGATGACGCGGCGTTCTCCGAGCAGTCGTAGGAGTTTGCGAACGCTGCTGCGGAAGTCGCGTACCGATACGTCGAAAACCAGATCGTTCGTGCCCAGGGCGATCACCACTGTCTGCGGGACGGCGTCGATGACCGGCCTCAGCCGCGGCACTAGTTCCGCCACCTCCATGCCGGCATGGACCTCGTATCCCGACAGCCGCCAACCTTGGCGCTCAATCCGCCGGTCAAGACCCGCATAGGCCCAGGCATCGAATGTCAGGGAGTCTCCGGCCAGATACACCGCCGCCGGATCGGTGGACAACCTCGGATCAGGATCCTGCTGCAGGTGCCACACGCCCGGCTCGCTTTGAGCCTGCGCGCCGTGGGGTGTTGCCATCACCAGGGCGGTGCCGAGCGCCACGGCGATGAACCCGCGCACCCAGCTGCTCATCATTCCCCCTGTTTCGCGGCGATGATCTGCGACCACGCCCCGTCGACGGCCTGCTCCAGAATCCGCAGATCCCCGGAGTTGTCGATGACGATATCGGCGACCGCGCGACGTTGCTCGTCTGTTGCCTGCCTGTTCATCCGAGCTTCGATATCGGCCTCGTCCAATCCGCGTTCGATAAGCCGGTGAATGCGCACATCACGGTCAGCCTCGACGACGACCACGACATCCCAGCCCTCGGCCAGGTCGTTCTCCACCAGTAGTGGCATGTCATAAACGACCATCGCGTCATCTGGCGCAGCACTGATCAGTTCGGCGGTGCGTTGTGCGATGCGCGGGTGGGTGATCGCATTCAAGTCGCTCAAGGCGGCCGTGTCGGCGAAGACGATCGCGGCGAGCGCACCACGATCAAGCCGACCATCGGGCGCGATGACATCGTCACCGAAACGCTGTGCGATCTCAGCAAGGGCGGGTTGACCGGACTCGACGACCTCACGGGCGATTCGATCGGCATCGATCACCAGCGCCCCGTGCTCAGCCAGAAGCCGCGCCACGGTCGACTTGCCCGAACCGATTCCACCGGTGAGCCCCACGCGGATCATGGCTTCGAGCATAGGGGGATGCGAAGCCCTGCTTCTGCCTCCTACCGGCAGTTATAGTCACCGATCATGGGTGAGGAGGGGACGACCGCGCTCGCGTCACGCACACGCTCCCCCAAGCTCCTGCTCGCAACCCGCATCGCCAGCGTGGTGATCATCACCGCGGTCGTGTCCTGGTTCGCCTGGCTCAGCGATGACGCGCTCATCACGATCCGCACCGCGTTGAACACCGTGAACGGCTACGGCCTGGTGTTCAACATCGACGAGCGAGTCCAGGCATATACGCATCCGCTGTGGTTCGCGGTTCTGGTGGCTGCCGGGTGGTTGACGGGCCAGTGGATGCTGATGCCGATACTCCTCGGTATTGCCGCGACGGCGGCCGCGACCGGAATCATCGTGGCGCACGTGGCACAGGTGTCACGCATCGCCGTGTTGACAGTCGCGCTGGTGCTGAGCAATTCCTTCGTCGAATATGCGACATCAGGCCTGGAGAACGGCCTGTCGTATCTGTTGCTCGCCGGACTACTCGTCGCGGCATATCGGCTACTGAACAAGCCCACCCTCGGCTGGGCGATCGGCGCCGGTGCATTGACCGCCGCACTCCTGCTGAATCGACTCGATCTCATCCTCATCATCGCCCCACTCGGCATCTATGTCGCCGTGCGTCTGCGCGCACATGTTTCCGCACTCATCGCGATGCTGGTCACCGCGGCCGTCCCGGTGATCGGCTGGTTCGCTTTTACCTTGAGCTACTACGGCACGCTGCTGCCGACGACGTTCACGGCGAAGACCAACGTCGACATTCCTCGAGCAGAACTCTTGGTCGCCGGTTTCCGATACCTCGCTGCCTCTTTCCTCTATGACCCGGTGACGTTCCTAATCTTGACCACCGGAGCGATCCTGGCCATCGTCACCGGCGGCATCGTCACGCGGTTGACGCTTGTCGGCGTCGGGCTCTATCTGGCCTACATCATCTGGATCGGCGGGGACTTCATGGCCGGCCGCTTCCTTGCAGTGCCCGTGTTCCTCACCGTTGCCGTCCTCGCGCTCGAACGGTCCGGGGCTTTCGTGACGCTGCTGCCGGGCGTCAACAAGCGCACAGCACGATCGGGGAACCGAGCTGTTCAGCGTGCTGCGGCGATAAGCGCCGCAGTGCTCATCGTCCCGATGGTGTTGATCGGCTGGGGTCGTTCCGATCTGATCACGCCCAATCTGCCCAACGCGGAGCGGTGGGACTTCTGGGCCAATGGCGGCGTCGCCGACGAACGGGGCTTCTATATGGCGCGAGGGCGAGGCCTCTGGCAATACCTCGGCACCCTCCGACCGATCAGCGAGCCTTTCGTCGGTGAGAATCAGCCGCGTCCCGAGGGATTCCGCGCCGATCTCGTGCAACTTCAGGCTGCCGCAGCCAATTGGCCGAACCGAGCCGTGCCGGACGCGGTGTACGTCAGATGCGGGGGACTCGGCGAGGGCGGCATCCTGGCCGGCCCCGGTGCGCATTACGTCGACCCCTGCGGTCTGTCGGATGCATTCCTTGCATCACTGCCCTATTTCGCCCGTGACTTCGCCTGGCGCCCCGGGCATTTCAATCGATTCATTCCCGCGGGGTATCTGGACGCCATCGCCGAGGGCGACCCCAACCTCGTCGAGGACGAGATCCTGCGCGAGCAACTGATCCGGACGTGGGAGCGGATCCGATGACAATCGGCGCACTCATCCGCGCGATGCGACCGCGGCAGTGGATCAAGAACCTGCTCGTGCTCGCCGCACCGTTGGCTGCCGGGAGCATCCTCGAAGCCGACGTCATCGTGCCGACGATCATCGCCCTCGTCTCGTTCACCCTCGCCTCCGCCGCGACCTACCTCATCAACGACGTACGCGATATCCAATCCGACCGTGCTCATGCGACGAAGTCCACCCGACCCATCGCTGCCGGCGACGTATCGAAGACCACCGCGATCGCCACCGCGATCGTGCTCCTCATCGTCAGCCTCGCGCTCGCTGCCCTCACCGGGATCGGCCTGGTCGTCGTCATCGCCGCCTATCTCGTCGCCACGCTCGGATATTCGCTGGGTTTGAAACACGAGCCGGTCATCGAACTCGGCCTGCTCGCCGCGGGATTCCTACTACGTGCCATCGCCGGTGGTGTCGCCGCCGATCTGGAGATCTCACCGTGGTTCCTGCTGGTCACCGGATTCGGATCGCTGGCCCTCGCAGCCGGCAAACGCTTCGCGGAACTCTCCGATGACCCCGACCAGGCTCATGAGCGACGCCGCAGCCTCGCCGGATACACGCCGTCGTATCTGAGATTCGTGTGGACGATGTCGGTCGCGGTCACCATCACGACGTATGCCCTGTGGGTGGTCGAAGTCGGCCAACCCGGCAGCACCCTGCCCTGGGCACTGCTGAGCATCATCCCGTTCGTGCTTGCGGTGCTGCGATACGGCGTCGACCTCGATGCCGGACGCACCCAGGCCCCGGAGGATGCGGTGCTCGGCGATCCCATCCTGCTGATCCTCGGTCTGATCTGGGTGGGAGTGTTCGGTGCCGGGGCATTGGGCCTCTAGATTCGTGGGAGTCTGAATTCATGCGCACGTCACTGACCGGCTGGGGTCGCTCCACCCACTCCGTCGCCGATGTCGTGCCCGTGAACGACACCGGCGAGGTCGTCGAACTCGTGCAATCGGCACCCGAGCGCGGGATCCTCGCCCGCGGCATGGGCCGGTCGTATGGCGATGCTGCCAGCAATGGCGGCGGCATCGTGATCGACACCGCGGCCTTGAACGACGTCACCGTCGACGGCACCACGGTGCGCGTCGGAGCCGGCGTCGTGCTCGCCGACCTGATCGATGAACTGCTGCGCCGGGGACTCTTCGTCCCCGTCACCCCCGGCACCAGCCAGGTCACCGTCGCCGGGCTCGTCGCCACCGATGTGCACGGCAAGAACCACCACGTCGACGGTTCCTGGGGGCACCACGTCACCTCGATCGACATCGTCGACGGCACCGGCGCCCTGCGCACGCTGACACCGGACGACGCTGACCCCGATGACTTCTGGGCGAGCGTGGCAGGCATGGGACTCACCGGTGTGATCACCTCGGTGACGTTCACCGCGATCGAGGTGCCCTCGGCTCACATGCGCGTGACGACGACGCCGTTTCGAGATCTCGACGATCTGATGCAGGCGATGCGCGAAGCCGATCGCGGCGCTCGGTACAGCGTCGCGTGGATCGACAGTGTCGGACTCACCGGCCCACTCGGTCGCGGCATCATGTCGACCGCCGAACACGCCGCGGCACCCGTGCATGGTGCCCATGCCGCGCCGAAGCCGCGCGCTCGTCCGAGCATCCCCGACATCGTGCCCTCCGGAGTGTTGTCACGACTGAGCGTCGGAGCGTTCAATGAGATGTGGTGGCGAGTATCGGGACGTCCGCGCACCGATGCGATCGAATCGATCGGTTCCTATTTCCATCCCCTCGATGGGGTCGCCGACTGGAATCGGATCTATGGCCGCGCCGGCATGGTGCAGTATCAGTTCGTCGTACCCGATGACGCCAGCGAGGTCATCGGCATCGCGCTGAACCGCCTGCGCGATGCGCACGCCCCCAGTTTCCTCACCGTGCTCAAACGTTTCGGTCCGGGAAACCGCGCACCGCTGTCGTTCCCCATGCCCGGCTGGACCCTCGCCCTCGACCTGCCGGCGGGCAATCCGCGACTGCCCGCGACGCTCGCCGATCTCGACTCGATCGTGCTCGACGCCGGTGGCCGGCACTACCTCGCCAAAGACGCCCACATGGACGCCGACGCTGTCCGGCGCGGCTATCCCCGCCTCGGTGAGTGGCGAATGGTGCGTGACCGGATGGATCCCCGCGGGGTGTTCCACTCCGATCTCGACCGGCGATTGGCGTTGCGCGCTCCGGCAGACCGGTAGTTTGTCGGTCATGCGCAGCGGACTGGGAGGGGTGGACAGCGTCCTGCTCATCGGGGGATCCAGCGAGATCGGGGTGGCGATCATCGAGGCGATGGCTCCTCGACAGCGGATCGTGCTAGCCGGACGCCCCTCGGGTGAACTCGATGCCGCCGCAGCACGATTGGCCACGCTCGCACCAAGGGTGGACACCGTCGACTTCGATGCCCTGGACCTCGACTCCCACGGTCGAACGCTCGCCGGGATCTTCGGCGACGGTGACATCGATGTCGTCGTGATCGCCGCCGGTGTGCTCGGTGACCAGACGGTTTTCGAGACCGATCCGCGTGCGGCGATCGAGATGACCCGCGTGACCTACACCGGGGCCGCGAGCGCCGCACTGCACGGTGCCGCACTGCTGCGTCGACAAGGCCACGGCCATCTCGTGATCTTGTCCAGCGTCGCAGCCGATCGACCACGTCCGGCGAACTTCGTTTACGGGTCGGCGAAATCCGGGCTCGATGCACTCGGTCGCGGATTGAGCCAGGCACTCACCGGCACGGGTGTCGACGTGACGGTCGTTCGGCCCGGATTCGTGCGCACTCGGATGACGCGTGGGCTGACCGAAGCTCCGCTGTCCACCGATGCCGACGTGGTGGCTGCGATCACCGCACGAGCGGTGCGCAAGCGTCAACGCATCGCCTATGCTCCCGCGCCGCTGAAATACGTCATGGGTGTCATCAAGGCGCTGCCGGAACCGATCTTCCGACGGCTACCGCTGTCATGACCGCAGCAGACAGCGGGACGGCGACGCAGGAAACATCGCTGGTGCGTCAGTCCATCGCGCAAATCGCAGGCCTCACCCCGAAGCGGGTCATCCAGATCAGCCAGATCCTGATCGCCGTGCACCTGGTCCTGCGCGCGATCGTGTTCGGCAGTGGTTTTTTCTATGGCGATGACTACCTGTTCCAAGGCCGAGCGGCTCGACTGGGACTGTTCAGTGAGAGCTTCCTGCTCTACGAGCATGACGGACATCTCATGCCCGGCGGCATGTTCCTCGCCGGGCTGTTGGAGCGACTGGCACCGTTGAACTACTGGCCGGTGCTCATCACACTGCTCCTACTGCAGTGGTTGGCGACATGGACGACGTATCGGTTGCTGCGTTCGCTCATCGGCCCGCGACCCGCAGTGCTCATTCCCGTGCTGATCCTCACCCTCACCCCCATGACCTTGCTGCCCGGCTCCTGGTTCGCCGCCGCAGTGAACTTCCTGCCGATGCAGATCGCGGCAGCCAGCGCAGGATGGGCCGCACTACGAGCTGTCCGAGGTGGTTCGCGCAGCTGGTTCGTATTCGCCGCCGCATCCGTCGCATTCGGCCTGGTGTTCTTCGAAAAGAGCGTTCTCATACCCCTCACGGTGCTCGCCGTCGTCGTCGCCGGTGGCCCCGCGGGAAGCACCTGGTGGCGCACCGTCATCACGGCGATCCGTCGCAGTTGGCTGGTCTGGCTGCTGCTGGTCCCTCTCGTACTGGGCTATCTGCTGTTCTATCTCGATCGCAGCGGCAGCCCGGATTCCCGACTCGTCGACACTTCGGCGATCGTCATCATGCTGACCGACACCATCGTGCGCGGACTCGTTCCCGCACTCTTCGGTGGCCCCCTGTCCTGGCTGGGCATCGGGGCGGGAACCGCTGCCGCCGATCCCCGTGCCTGGGTGGTCATCATCGCGATGGGATTCTTCGTCGTCTTGGCGGTCTATGGGCTCGCCCAATCGACGCGCACCCGAGCGGTCTGGATCATCACCGGGCTCTACCTCACCGCGGATCTGGTCCTGATGGCGATCGGACGCGGCGGAGGCGACGTGATCGTCGAACTCGGACTCACCCTGCGCTACACCGTCGACTCCCTGATCGTCCTGCTCGTCGCGATCACCGTCACCATCGCGGCACCCGTCGGTCAGGCCGAATCGCTGCGCTCCCGGCAAACCCGACGTCGGTTGCGCACACTCATCGACCGGCGTCCCACGCTCAGCCTGGCCGTCCCCGTGCTCGTTGCGGCTTTCGCGGCCGCGGCGGTGACCTCGCACGTCACCCTGGTTCCACCGCTGGCCGACAACGCTTCCCGGGAATGGCTGACCAACATCCAGCGGTCGGCCGACTCGAATCCCACGCGCATCCAGATCCTGGATACCCCGGTGCCGGATTTCGTCCTCACCGATCTCACCGCCCCCTACAACCTGTCGTCGTGGGTGCTCGCACCCCTGGCGGATCGGATCGAGGTCACCGACACGATCGCCGATCCAGTCCTGTTCAACGATTCCGGCCAACTCGTCGAGGGTGACGTGGAGGGAATCGACAGTTTCCCCGGGCCCGATGGCGAATGCGGTTGGGCTGTGCGTGCGCAACCGGTCGATGTCATCTTGGCCGACGACCCGTTCTATTGGTACTACACGATGCGGATCTCCTATCTCGCCGCGGGCAACATGACCGTCGACGTCACCTGGGGCGAAGGACCCACCACCACGGTGGAACTCCTCGAAGGACCGGGGACCGTGTATGCCAGCGTCGAAGGCGGTGGTTCGACGGTGACGGTGACACCGACCCAGTCGGAATTCGGAGTGTGCGTCGCGCAGGTCCGAGTCGGTGCCCTGACGCCAACACCGTAGTCCTGCCATAGTGGAGGTATGGGTTTCGCCTTCCGGGTCGCGCCGATGCTGCGGGTGGCGATGACACCACGCGGCATCCGCGCCGGCGTCGGCCCCCGCATCGCCCGCATGCATGTCGGCTCAGGTCCGGTCGGAGTGTCCACCGGGGTCGGTCCCTTCACCACGTGGACCACCCTGGACCGACTCACCGGTCGCAGCGGTTCCCGCTCCTCGTCGGGAGGAGCGCCCGGCAGCGCCACCGCCCGACGCGCACAGGAATTCGCCGACGCCCAGGCCGAGCACGATGCGTTGCTGACCATCCACCGCGAGCAGTTCGCCCCCGCCGCTGCCCCGATCGTGCCCGAACCCGCACCCGCCGACCCCTCCGTGCGGGCCCGACGCATCGATGCGCGATACGCGGTCGAGCGTGAGGGCATCGGTTGGTGGCGTCGCGCCGATCGTCGCGCGGCCAAGGAACGTGCCATCGAGGCCGTGGACGCCGAACTCGCCGCCGAATTGGAGTGGGCGCGACGCGAGCACGCCTACGCCCAGGAGCAGGCCGATATCTGGTGGACCGCCCTGAGCAATGGTGATCCGACGGTGGTGCTCGACACCCTCAACGACGCCCTCGGCGACAACGACGAGGAAGCCGCATGCGTCGAGGTCAGCGACGACGGCCGCACCGCCTCGATCGTGATGGGCACCCCACCGCTGGAGGATGTGCCCGAGCGATACGCCGCACTCACCCCCACGGGACGGCCCACCACTCGCGCGCACACCAAGACCGACCGCAATGCACTGCACGTGCACCTGATCTGCGCGCACTTGGCCGTCACCCTCAAGGAGTCCTTCGCGGTCGCCCCATCCCTGCAGGAGGTGCGTGCCGCCGTGGTCACCCCGACCGAGACGGGCCCGGGCATCCTGCTCGCCGGGGCCTTCGATCGCGACGTGGTCGACCATCTCGACGACGAGGACGCACCGCTGAACCTGCTGACACTCGGCCGCGACCTGGTGCTCAACACCTTCGGCCGCACCCGGGAACTGCGACCGATCGACCTCGCCGACGAACCCGACCTGGCCGAGCTCACCGCGATGATCGTCGATATCGACGGGCTCGATGGGCTAGACGGGCTCGACGAGTACTAGCCCTGTCTCGGTAGGACGATACGGACGAGGAGTCCGCCTTCGGGTGCCTCGCCGAGTTCGAGTTCGCCGTCGGCGACGGCCACCGCACGGGCCACGATCGACAAGCCCAGGCCGCTGCCCGGGAGGCCGCGGGCATCGGCAGTGCGGTGGAAGCGTTCGAGCACCGCAGCACGCTCCTCCTCGGCAATCCCCGGTCCGCCATCACGCACATCGAGGGTGACATTCATGTCATCGGAACTCACCGCCAGCACGACGGGTGCCTCCTGCGGGGTGAACTTCATCGCGTTGTCCAGGCAGTTGCCCAGCATCTCGGCCAAACCGATCGGATCGATGCGCATCACGATCGGCTCATCAGGCACCTCGACCGTCACCGTGCGGCTCCATCGGCGCATCGAACGACGGGCAGCGGCCTGTGCCGCACCCACGATGTCGAGTTCGACGATCTCGCGTGCCTGCTCGTCGCGTGCAGCCAGTGCCAGCAGTTCCTCGACGAGTCGACCGAGTTCATCGAGTTCCGATTGCGCAGCAGACAGCGACTGCGCCGTCGTCTCATCAGTCACCGTGCGTGCCGCGAATTGAACGTTGGCACGCAACGACGCCAGCGGAGTGCGCAGTTCGTGACCGGCATCCTGCACGAGTTGTTCCTGCTGCGCCTGGCTGCGGGCGAGTTCGCGCTGCAGCGCCGTCGTCGCGTCCACCACATCGACCACCTCGCGCGGGGCACCGCGCCCTGCACGCGGAGGTTGCGCATCACGTTCACCACGAGACAGGGCGCTCACCGCACCGGCGACCTCGACCAGCGGATTCGTCGACCGGCGTACCGCAAGCACCCCGGCACCCGCTCCGACCACGACAGCAACCCCGCCGCCGAGCACGAGGATCGTGGCCAGCTGCACGAGATTCGACTGCGTCTCCTCCAGGCTGCGGATCGCTCGCGCTGCCGCGCCCTCCACCACCGCGACCGTGTAGACCCGCACGGTCTCACCGCTCGGGGTCACCCGGGTGGAGAACGCACTCGTCCCCGGCGGGGAGAGTGCGATCTCGACGTCGGCGGCATCGGCCGGCAGATCGGAGAACTGCGTATCGATGTCATAGACCTCGCCGTCACCGAGCACCGCATCGACGATCACCGTCGGCTGCCCCGGGATCGGGGGGCGCACGAACGGGATGTTCTCCTCATCCGGCGGGGTGAGGAAGATGCCGGCCTGGATCCGCGAGACCAGCGATGCATCGACGCTGCGCATGAGCGTGTTGCGCGTCAACAACCACACGGCTGCGGCCAGTCCAGCGACGGTGAACAGCAGGGTTGCCGCCACGATCAGGGCGACGGTCGTGCGCAGACTGCGTCTCACGGATCGACCCGCGCGACGAAGCCGACCCCCCGCACGGTGTGCACCAGGCGCGTGTGCCCGCCGGCTTCGGTCTTGCGCCGCACATACGACACATAGGTGTCCAGGTTGGAATCCAAGGTCGGAGAAGCGAAACCCCACACCTCGATCATCAGGTCACTGCGCGCCACCACCGCACCATCGGCGGCCAACAGCACCTGCAGGACCGCGAACTCGGTCTTGGTCAGTTCGATGTCGTCCTCGCCACGGGTCACCTTGCGTCGTGCGGTGTCCACGACCATGTCACCGAGGGTGTAGACGGTGGCGCCGTTGTGAGGTTGGGTGCGCCGCAGCAGTGCGCGCACTCGCGCGAGCAATTCGGCCAGATCGAACGGCTTGGGCAGATAGTCGTCAGCACCCGCATCCAATCCCGCGACCCGGTCACCGACCTCGCCGCGGGCGGTGAGAACCAGGATCGGCAGCGCGTGCCCGGCAGCGCGAACCCGTCGCGCCACATCGAGTCCGTCCAGATCGGGCAGGCCCAGATCGAGGACCATCAGATCCGCCGTGCCCACCAGTTCAAGTGCGTCGTGGCCGGTCGGTGCGATCTCGACCTCATAGCCTTCGAAACTCAAGATGCGCGTCAACGCCTGCCGCAGCGCGGGATCGTCATCGACGACCAGGATCGACATGGCCTCCACCGTAGTCGCCCTCCTGTCGTCACGCTGAAAGTTAACGGCCCCCGGACCCTCACTCCATTCCGGAGGGTTCGGGGGCCGATGCTCGTCGTGGTCGGGATCTGTGCGCCCTACCGCACGCGGCCACGGCGAGCAGCCTGTGGCGGGCTGGCCAGCAGCCCGGTTTTGTGAGATTTTCAGTTGCGCATACGCACGAGGATGACATCCCGATCGCCGCCGGGCTGTCCCATCAGCCTATTCACCGCGGTGCGCGTGTCGGCCAGCAGGCCCGCGGCTTCTAACCACGATATGTCTGCGCGCCCGATCGCATTGACCACCGGTGCGGCCAACCAGCTGCGCAGCCGATCATTGACGGCATCGGCATCGTTGCCGACCAGGCGCATCAATGTGGCGCCCTTCGACAGCCGCCGCTCGGCGAGATTGCGCGACACCCCACCGACCTCGGTGATGATGCGCCAGAACCGACCCATCACGCGGCGCTCCTGTCGATTGGACAGCGAATCCGGTGCTGTCGTGGAGATCGCACTGAGGATGTAGCTGCGCTGGATCTCGGTGTAGTAGCCGGACTCGACCGCGTCGTCGACGAAGACCGCGAGGCGTGCGTGCACGGTCGAGCGCAGGTCCGGTTCACTGATCGAGGCGTTCGCCGGGGCGGCCCCCGCCCCCGCGATACCGACCAGGCCGATCGCCAGCAGCACTGCCATGACCAGCCCACCCAGGCGGGTGCGCACGCTGGGGCGCGGCCGGGGTGTCCCGGATGGCCCCGGTGGCGCGAAGGCTGCTGACGTCATGACTCCACTCTGCCCGGTCATCACCGGTCATGGGACCGCCCAGCCTGGGAACTGCCTGGGAGACATGACCACGTCATGCTCAGTCGAGGATCCGCCAACCCCAGGACGTACCCTTGGGCCCCATGACCTCCTCGGTAGCCACCCCACGCCGTGTCACCCGTCGGCTCGCCCTGCTCGCCGCCCCCGCCCTGCTCGTCGCCGGACTGGCCGCCTGCTCCTCCGATGCCTCCCCCGAGCCCACTGGAACGGCCACGACAACGACCAGCGCACCTTCTCCGA
The DNA here is from genome assembly GCA_913063435.1 of uncultured Actinomycetales bacterium. Classification (GTDB taxonomy): domain Bacteria; phylum Actinomycetota; class Actinomycetes; order S36-B12; family S36-B12; genus M55B157. The sequence goes on from CAJXYI010000043.1 coordinate 19,083, forward strand.
CCGACACCAGCCCCTCCCCGGACACTTCCCCGTCGCGGATCGTGGCGGTGCTGTGCGATGAGGCCGCTCCCGAGACGAAGACCGCGATCGAGGCGGCGATGCTTCCGGAGTTCACCGTCAGCCAGCTCGTCGACGTGCGCGCCGATGACGATGCCGAGCATGCGATCCTCGGCTTCGTCGAGGGCCCGGGGCTGGCAGTGCTGGCTCAGTGGGTCGGCGACACCCTGGAATTGGTCGACCTCACCGCCGCCGACGAATTCGCCGCGCAGGTGTCCACCGCGCCACTGGGTGGCGACTTCCCCCAGTCCACTCAGGATCTGCTCGACAACACGGTGAAGTGCTACACGACGATCTTCGGACCCGACGAGGAATAGGCGGCCACCCGTCCTAGGCTGAACTCCCGTGACGGGGATCCCCTTCGACGCACCCGAGTTCGACGACCACGAATCCGTCGTCGTCGGCAGCGATCCGACGACCGGTCTGCGCGCCTTCGTCGCCATCCACTCCACCAACCGCGGCCCTGCATTAGGCGGGTGCCGGATGGTCGCCTACCCCGATGGCGCATCGGCGTATCGCGATGCGTTGCGACTATCGCAGGCGATGAGTTACAAGAACGCCCTCGCCGACCTGCCGCACGGTGGCGGCAAGGCCGTCATCTGGGCTGACCCCGCACGCGATAAGACGCCGGAGTTGTTGCGCTCCATGGGTTCTTTCATCGCGTCACTTTCCGGTCGCTATGTCACCGCCGGAGATGTTGGCATCGCGGTCGAGGACCTCGATGTGATCGGCGAGACGAATCCGTGGACGACCGGTCGATCACCCGAACGCGGCGGTGCCGGCGATTCGGGCATCCTCACCGCGTTCGGGGTGTGGCAGGGGATGCGCGCCGCCGCGGAGCACCGCTGGGGTTCTCCATCGCTGGCCGGCCGCACCATCGGTGTGATCGGTGCCGGCAAGGTCGGTCGTCGCCTCGCGGTGCACCTCATCACCGAAGAAGACGCCCGCGTGCTCGTCACCGATCCTTCCGACCAGGCCATCGATGCTCTCCGCGGTGATCTCTCCGGTGATGTGCGCAATCTGGAGGTCGTCGACTCCACCGAGGAAGTCCTCACCCGTGATCTCGACATCCTCAGCCCGAATGCCCTCGGTGGGATCCTCACCCACGAGCTCGCCCGCGACCCGGCGTTCACGGCAGCGATCGTGTGCGGCGGCGCGAACAACCAGCTCGCCGATAACGACCCGGCCATCGCCGCAGCCCTCGCCGAGCGCGGGGTGCTCTATGCGCCGGACTATCTGGTCAACTGCGGCGGGGTGGTCCAGGTCGCCGATGAACTGCTCGGCTTCGACCTCGACCGGGCCCGCGCCCGGGTCGCCGGGGTCTTCGACACCACCCGCACCGTGCTCGACCGGGCCGAGGCCGCCCGGATCGAGGTCGCGGACGACGGCATCGGCATCGCGCCGGAGCTGCAGCGTCACCTCTTCGAACCGCTGGTCACGGCCCGCCCCGGAGGTCGCGGGACGGGTTTCGGCCTGACGCTGATCCAGAACATCGTGCACCGCTACGGCGGTCACCTGCGCGTGCAGAGCGCACGCGGCGAGGGCACGGCCTTCCTGATCCACCTGCCGCGCTCGGAAGCGCAGGGCGAGCAGGACGAAGGTGCCGCCGCGGTGGAAGACATGCAGGGCGCGGGACGCCATGCGCACGTCATCGTGGTCGACGACGAGGCGTCCGTCGCCAACTTCCTGCGCGAACTGCTCGAACACGCCGGGCACCGGACCACCGTGTTCAACGATCCGGAGACGGCCCTCGCCTGGCTCGGCGGCAACGCCGGCGACGTCGATCTCGTGATCACGGACCAGACCAT
>CAJXYI010000044.1 GCA_913063435.1 uncultured Actinomycetales bacterium
CCGGTCAATCGGGGACGTTGAGCCCGCAGTGGACGTACGTCAACTGCGCGGATTTCACCGATCGGCCCAACGCGCGCACCCTCGCACGACTCGCCGAACAGGGCGCACGCACCGGTGGCGCCGGCATCGGCATGGCGGTCCTGCGCGAGGGTGCCCAGTGCGCAGGCCTGCCCGAACTCGGTCGATCACTCACCCCTATGACGACACCGATCGCGTTGCGAGTCCCGCCGATCATCGCGAATGCGAAGGGCGATAACCGCACGCCGTGGACTGCTGCCGTGGAAACCCAGGCGGCATTCACCGGGTCACGGATCGTGGGTTACGCGGGCAGCCATCACATCCTGTACGGCCGTCGAACCGACTGCGTGAACAGACCGATCACCCGGTATCTCATCAACCGGAAGCTCCCACCCAGCGACATCCTGTGCCCGATCTGATCGTGTCATCGTTCGCCACCGACGATGAGAGAGCTCTCATCGTGGCCTCATCGTCACCTCACCCGCGGCAACTTGACTGGACTTAGAGCACGAAACCCCTCGCGCTCGCACCCTTGGAGAATGGAGTTGCAGATTATGAGGATCACCACCCTCGGTCGCATCGCCCTCGTCGGTGGAGCCAGCGCAGCATTGGCCGTCGGCCTGACCGCGAGCGCCTCTGCATCGGAGGCAGTCAAGCGCACGGAGGAGAATCGGGAGGTCGAACTCGTCATCGACGACACCGATCCCGATCCCGATCCGTTCGGCCTCAACCTGCGCCCCCAGGACGTGACGTTCACGAACACGCGGCCCACGGTCACCAACACGCGGCCCGGGGTGACCAACACCATCCCGACGAACACCGTCGTCACCGCGACCAACACCCGTGCGACGAACACCCGCGGGACCAACACCCGCGGCAGCGTCGATGACCGCAGCCGCAACCGCGAGGTCCGCGACTGGACGCTCGACGGAGGCGACGGCTGGACCCGCGATCTCACTCGGGACCTGACCGACGATCGCACGCGCAACAACACGCGGTGATGACCGACCGGGGTGGGGCGGACCACTCGTCCGGGGACTCGTGGTCCCTGCGCGAGGGCGAGGAGGTCGTCGCCGACTGTCACGTCATGCGACTGCTTGGCGGTGGCGCATCATTCGAGGCCTATCTGGCATTCGATGAACGTCGCCTCACCCCGGTCGTGGTCAAGATCGTGCGGCCAAGCCAGGTCCATGATGAGCGAACCCTGCGCGGACTGCGACGCGAGATCGACATGGTCGGGCGGTTGGCCCACCCGGTGATCGTGCGAGGTTTCCATGCCCAGCCCGATGGTGATCGGCCCTATCTCGCGATGGAACAGCTGCACGGCCCCGCACTGTCTCGACTGATCCGCAAGCACGGCTCGCTCGCGATCGAACAGGTCATCCCGCTCTCGGTGCAACTCGCCTCAGCCCTGCACTATCTGGCCGACTGCGGTGTCGTTCACCTCGATGTGAAACCGAGCAACATCATCATGGACACCACGCCGCGCCTGATCGATCTGAGCATCGCGCGCACCCTCGAGCAGGCTGAGCGGTTGCAGCACGTCACCGGTACCGACCGTTACCTCGCGCCTGAGCAGGCCGATCCTCCGCGCACGGGAATGCCGAGCAGCGCAACCGATGTGTGGGGGCTGGGCGCGACGCTGTTCCACGCCATCGCCGGCTTCCGGCCCTTCGAGGATGGCTCGCTCGATGACGAGGCCACGCCCGAGCAGCGCTGGCTGCAGCTGACTATGCCGCCCAGGACCCTGCCCGAGCATGTGCCCGTGCCGCTACGGGATCTGATCCTGGCGTGCCTGGCCCGCGATCCAGCTGCTCGACCGACAGCGCGCGAGGTGTTCGACACCCTCGAGCCGGTACTGGCTCGACTCCCCAAGCCGAAGCTCGGCAACTCCCGGCCCCGCTGAACGGCGGAATCCTCAGCCGAGAAGGCCCTCGCCCACCCAACCGCCTTCGGGCGCCCCGGGTGGCAACGCGAACACCGACGAACCGATCGGCGTGGTCCACAGGTTCAGCAGATCGAGGTCGGCCAGGGTCTGCTGGACGGGAACGAACTGGGTATCGAGATCCGCCGCATACGCGGTGAAGATATGTCCCGCATCGGTGCGTCCGGATGCATCCTGGCCGAGGTCGTAGTTGTATCCACGGCGCAGGAACGGTGCACCACCCCCGGTCGCCGCACGGCGGATGTGCGCGAAGTCCGAGATCACCGGTGCACCATCGGGTCCTTCAGCCGCAAGATCGGGCGCGTCGAATTCGGCGTCACCGGTGAGCGGGGCACCATCGGTCAGCCTCCGACCGATGGTGTTCTCTCGATCCGCGCGCGACACCGCATCCCAGGTGTCGAGGTCCATCGCGATGCGTCGGATCGCAAGCATGGTTCCACCGACGAACCAATCCGGTGGTCCACCGCTCCACACCACCTCGTCGAACTCCTCCGGTGTCCGCGGATTGACCGTGCCGTCGACCTGTCCCATGAGGTTGCGGGGCGTGGTCCCCGGTTCGTGCGTGCCCCGCGCATCGAGGAAGCCCTGCTGCAACCAACGCTGAGTGGCGAAGGACTCGGTGTCCTTCCACAGCATGCGTCGAGCATGGGCGACGCTCACGCGATCATCGCCGCAGATCTGGATCAGCAGATCGCCACCGCTCCACCGCTCCTGTAGTGCATCGATGCTGAAATCCGGTAGTGGTGCACACGACGATGGACGCTTATCGGCACGACCGATCACATCGAACAGTCGTGGGCCGAAACCGAAGGTGATCGTCAGGCGCGACGGAGCATGCGCGAGTTCCTCATCGAGATCGGCCAATGCCGGTTCACCACGCATCAACCGCGCTGCGTCATCGGACAACAGCCGCATCAAGCGAGCAACCGATGCCCGGTCGGCATCGGCGTCGAGGTCGAACGCGGTGAACGCTGCGTGCGCCTGAACGGGGGTGGCGATGCCGGATTGATGGGTGCCGTAGAACGGTTCGGTGTCGCCACCGGTGGGTCCGGGAGGTGCTGGGGTCGCGGCGTTGACCCCCGCGACCCCAGCCCCGGCCCCCACGATCGCGCCACCGGCACCGAGTGCCGCGCCACCGAGGAGTTGTCGCCGGGTGATACCCATCTACATATCACCGTCCATATCGGAGTGATCCATATCGGACTCGTGATATTCCTCATCACCGGCAGCCGATTCCTTGGCCACGGCCATGAACGTCACCGTCTCGCCGGTGCTCAAGGTGAGGCTGACCTCGACCTCTTCGCCGGGAGTGACCGGAGCCGTCATGCCCATCGCCATGATGTGATCTCCACCGGGCTCGAGCACCGTGGTCGAGTCAGCCGGGAGCACGACGCCACCAGCCTTCTCCTGCATCACCATCTCGCCGTCGACCATCGCCATCTCGTGCAACTCGGTCATGGAACTCGCCGAGTTGGTGGCCGACACGATCGTGACGTCGGCACCACTGGAGTTGGTGATATCACCGAAGATCCCGGTCATCGGGCCATCGGATGCGCGGATCCAGGCATCGGTGACGATCACCGAAGCGGCCGAGTCGGAATCCGATGCGGAATCTGAACTAGAGCCGCAGCCGGCGAGCGCACCACCTGCGATGAGGAGCCCCGCTACCAACAGCGAGGCATGCTTACGCAAACCCTTCATGGGCTGGTCCTTTCACATGACAGAAAACAATGACGTAGTGAAACGTTCCTCAGGTCATGTGAGAACCGGCGGTCCGCGCCCTTCGATGATGTGAGTGAGAACAACGGGACGACAGATAAGCGGAGGTGACCACGGTCTCCTCGTTGCGAATGTCGGCACGGAGACCAAGCCGTTCGCAGGGGCCAGCCAAGTCGCGACTTGACCGAGCAATGATTCGAGGAGAGGTCGAATCGCGACGATGAGGATCGCGCCGACGATCACGGCAAGCAGGTGCGCCCACATCATCAGCATTCCCGGGGTGAGCGCATGCTCGATGGCTCCGGCGAGACCGTGGGCATGAGACCCCGCTGACCCGCCGTGCTGATGTGGGTGAACCATCTCCAGCCCCAGATGCGCCACGAGCTGGATCGCGATGAGCAAGGACACGATCCCGCCGAGTCCGCGCATCCGGCGTGGCAGCACCGCGAACGCGATTCCCGAAACGACGATGATCACCAGCAGGGGAACAAGGCCCACGGGACCACCGGCGACCCCGTGGGAGAACGCACTCAGCGCACCCGCCAGCCCCCCGAGGAGGAGGGAGGCGACAACACGGCGCATGAGGCAAGGCTATGCCCGGTTTGGATGGCTCACCTCGTCGAGGATGGTCTCTGCTCCTGTGGGGTAGACCACAGCTGCGCGCCTGGAGCGGCGAGTGCCTGGGCGACGATCGTGCGAACGACCTCGCTGGACAGATAGGTGGAATCCAGATGGGCCGTCGCAGCCCGGGTGAGTCCGCGCGCGAACCCGCCCAGACCGTGGCCTCCGGCCAGCACGGGAAGGAAGGCATCGGTCGCGGCCGGGAACATCGCACCGGCGCCGTGACCGAGCGGGACGGGATCGAGCAGATGCACCACATTGAGCCAACTCCCCAGCCGAGCCAGGTCGATTCCCCGGGTGACCAGGCGCTGGGAGATATCGGGGTGGCCCAGCGGTGCACCCACGGTGACCAGCAGATCGACAGGTCGATCGAGTTCGGCGAGCAGATCGAGGGCCACCACCGCACCGAGGGAGTGTCCGATCAGCACCAGCGGACCCGATTGCGAGTCCGGCAGCACGGACAGGCTCGAACGCACCTGGGCGAGTACCCGGTCGCGCAGTCGGGGGTCACGGACATAGCGACGCGCTTGATCCAAGCCGCCGATGAACCGTGCCGGTGAGTCGAGGAACCCTGCGATCGGCCACCGTCCGGGTCGGGGCAGCAACGACGGCCAGGCCATACCCGCAGGAACGACATCGGAGCACTGGGCCACTCGTGCGGCGAGTTCACGTTGCCGCGTGCGGTATCGCGCTGTGCACTCAGCATCGACCTCGTAACCCTCGACGTCGAACTCCGCGTCATCCAACTCCGCGTCGTTCAACTCCGAGTCATCGAACTCCGTGTCATCGAACTCAGCGGCGAGGATCGAGGTATAGGAAGGCGCGACGATCCGGACACGATCGATGCCGTGCTCGATCTGCTGGTCGACCAGCAGGTGCTCGGCCCATCCAGGCCGCACCCCACCCACCCCGTGCAGGTAGACCAGGACCGGATCCGTCGCCATCACCCGAGCCTAAACCTGTCCTGGACCTGTGACGGATGTGACGAGGGAACACGTGCGATAACTCATGATGACTCACGGGGCCAAAGTCATGAAACTTTCTGCGCCACAGGGGTTGTGTCGCCTTGACGAACGCTGCTAGAACTATTCCTGCACGGCGAGAGATCGCCGGGTGGCATCGAAGGAAACACCCCAACCGGGGGCTCGCCCCCGGGGAGAGCAGGGCAATCCTGCGGATCGCACGTACCGGTGCGGTCGGTGTGGCTAGCGATGAGCAGGACGCGAAGGTAAGCACGGCGGCGCCCCCGCAAGGGGAGCGACGGGCGAGTCCGGCGGTACGCACCGGAGGAGTCAGCCCGCAAGGGCGGCCGAGGCTGAAGAGCGCGGACTCAACGCGAGACCCCTCGAACTCATACTTCGAGGGGTCTCGTCCTTTTATAGGCGACGATCCGACTCAGATGGTGGCGCCACGCCGCAGGTGGGCGGCGAGCAATTCGAAACCCTCGTCCACGCTCACGCAAGGTGACCACTGCAGGGCATCGCGGGTGGCGCGCTGATCGAACCAGTGCGCGGTGGCCAACTGCTCGGCGACGAACGGGGTGATGACCGGATCACCGGGACGATCGAGTCGATCCCAGGCGGTGGCGGCAACGTGTCCGGCGAGGCGCGCCAGCGGGTAGGGAATCGCAGCACGCGGACCGGGAGCATCCGCCGCGGCCGCAATCCGCGTGAGCATTTCGGCGACGGTGCGTGGTTGCCCATTGGACACCACGAATGCGCGACCGTGTACCTGCTCGTCATACACCCGGTCGACCGCTGCCGCGAGAGCAGTCCCGGCGTTGTCGATGTAGGTGGTGTCGATGAGAGCCGCACCACTGCCGATCAGGACGAGTCGACCCGAACGTGCGCGATCGATGATCCGTGCGGTGAGCTGCGTGTCCCCCGGGCCCCACACCAGGTGCGGCCGGATCGCGACGGTCGCCATGTCAGCGGTGTCGGCAGCCAGCACTGCAATTTCGGCGATCGCTTTGCTGCGTGCATAGTGGCTGCGTGCGTGCTCCGGTGATGCCGGATCGGCATCGGCACCTACGAGTGGTTCACCTGCGTGCGCGACCGATGGACTGGACACGAAGACGAATCCGTTCGCACCCGCGTCCCGGGCAGCGTGCAGCATCGTGGCCGTTCCCTCGATGTTCACACGCTCGAAGTCGCTCCACGGGCCGGTTACCTCGACGCGAGCCGCGGCGTGCACCACCACGTCGATTCCATCGCAGGCACGTCGAGCATCGTCGGCGTTGGTGATATCGCCGCGGATCCCACGTGCGCCAGCGGCGGCCAGGTCATCGGGCAATGCGCGACGCTGCAAGGTCGTCACCCGGTGACCGTTGGCCAACAACGCGCGCACGGTCGCTCCCCCGACGACTCCGGTGGCCCCTGTGACCAGAACATTCGCAGGCGTCACGTTCGCAGCCATCACGGACTCTCCTTCGCCGCAGAGCCGGCCAGGAATGCTGACGCGAGCCGTGCCACGCGAGACCGATCGATCTTGGAACGATGACGAATATCGACAGGAAGGGCGTCCATGGTCAACACCGCCGCGATGTCGACCCCGCATCGTTGCTCCACCGCCGCCCGGACCGCCACCGTCGTGTCCACATCGGCGACGTCGAGGCTGCGACCGCTGGCTTTTCGACCGCCTCCGACGCCCGCTGGCAGCACGATCGCCACGACCTGACGGCCACGGGGGCCGACACCGACGCAGGCCGCCAATGCGGTGCCCGCCACTCGAGCGGCGGCATCCTCGGCCGCTACCGGGGTCACCGGACCATTCGGGGTCGTGATCACGTGAGAGAGTCGACCCTCGATCCACAGTCTCCCGAGATCATCGAGGCGTCCTACATCGCCGGTGCGATGCCACCCGTCGGATCCAGTGCGATGTTGGATCCCCCATCGTCTGTCATAGGCGTGTTTCATCCACGGCGCTCGAACCACGATTTCGCCGGTGATGTCGACGGCATCGGTGGCGGTCGTCGCTGGCTGCCCGAGAGCGTCGAGCTGAGCGATGCGCACCTGAACTCCCTCGAGGGGACGACCGACGAGAACACCCGGCCCTGCACCCGCTGCCTGCAACTCAGCCAGGTCGACCTGGGTCAACGGGAGGGCTTCGGTCATTCCATAGGGGGTTGCAATGTGCACGTCGGGCAGAGCCTGGGCCATCGCATCGAGGGCATCGAGTGACGTCGGCGCTCCGGCGACCATGAGCAACCGCAGATTCCGCGGGCGGCGAGTGGTGTCCGCCACGGTGTCCACGAGTGCGCGCACACCGGTCGGCGATGTCCACGCGATCGTGCCGCCGACGGCATCGGCCGCGTCGGTGAAGGATTCCATCGTCAACGTGGAGGGATCGGTGACATCCATGTCCGGGATGGCCGAGGGGATGCCCAGTGCTGGGCCGAGAACCGCCCAGGGTGCAAACGCTGCAATGAGCGCATCGTGACCGGGATCGATGGCGTAGGCCTGAGTGATCGCATCGACCAGGGCGGCAACCCGAGCCCGGGTGTAGACCACGCCCTTGGCCGGACCGGTCGAACCTGAGGTGAAGGCGATCAGGGCAAGCTGATCGTCGGGCACGGAATCGACCTCGGCTTCATCTCGCCTGCGCTCACCGGTGCGTGCCACCTCGACGAGGGTCGCGTCGATCTTGAGCACTCGACGACGCGACTGCGCGGCCGAACCGGCGAGGATGCGCAACCCCGGGATCTCGATGTCGCGGGTGATCGCCAACCCCGGGGCGATGGCGATGACATGGTCGGGCGCTGCGCCTCGGATCGCTCGACGCATCCCTGCGAGGCCGAGTCCACGATCGGCGACGACAACAGCGGCACCGAGCGACCAGCAGGCATAGACGCACGCCACGAGATCTGCGCCCGGCGGGATCAGCAGGGACACACGGTCCCCCGCACGTACCCCGAGGTCTGCCAGCCCCCGTGCCAGGTCCTGCACTCGCTGGTGCAACTTCTGCCAGGTCACGGTGCGCTGCTCGCCGAGTTCGGCGATCGCGATGCCATCATCGGATCGAGCGACGGCGAGTGCAGCACTCGGCGAGATCGCCGGCACACTCACGTCAATCGATGGCGAACCGGCAGCACGATGGCCGATCCATTCGATGATGTCGTCGATACTCTCGGGCGCATCTTCTGTGACGAGGTGTCCGGCGCGTTCGTATCGGTGCACGTCGGCGTGCGGTATCCGCTGCACCAGGTCGCGCAGATATCGATCGGAGAACACCGGATCATCGGCACCCCAGGCCAGCAGGACTGGAACATCGAGGGTCTGGACACCTTCGGCGATCGCATCCAATGTCGATGCGGAGGGATGGTCGTCCTCGAGCGGGATGTCCGCAACGAAGTCCGCCACGGCTCGACGCTGCTGCGCACTCCGGTAGGGGGCCTGGAATCCAGCAACCACATCGGCGGGCAGCCGACTCGAACGCACCGCCGACAACGTCGTCGTGCCACGGGTGAACACGGGGGTCTTCTGCGTGAGGAGTGAGCGAACAGGGCTCCATCGCGCGAGGCGGATGAGTTCAGGAGTTCGTGCGCCAGCGGGTTGATGCACGGCGGTGTTCGTCAGCACACAACCGAGCAGGTGCTCCCGGTGCTGCAGCGCCCAGCCCAGGGATACCGGACCGCCCCAATCGTGGGCGACCGTCACCACCGGACCCCGGACGTCGAGCACCTCGGTCAATGCGCCGAGGTCGTCGATGCGCTGGGCGAGGCGGCGCGGTCCCGGCAGTCGTTGCGAATAACCCATCCCGATCTGATCGACGGCGATCACTCGCCACGTCGATGGTGCTCGCTGGAGCAGGCGACGCCACAGATACGACCAGGTCGGGTTGCCATGCACCGCGAGCACGGTGACTTGGGGTTCGCCTCCGCCCGCCGTGTCAGGCGTCGCATCGGCGGGGCGTTCCAGGATGTGCCAGGTCACCTCGCCCACGCGAACCAGCCGCGACCAGGAGGGATCGAGTCCGGTCAGGTCCTGCGGCGGCAGGCACGCGGGCAGACCCGGACCGTCAGGCACGCCTCACCACGTGATCTCGATGACCGAGGCGTTCAACCCCGATCCGATCCCCAGGCAACCGACACGATCACCGGCGCGCAGGTCATCGACCTCGCGGGCCAGGGTGAAGGGGATGGAGGCCGGGCCGATGTTGCCGTATGTCGGAAACGTCATCGGCACCCGCTGCGGATCGATGCCCAGCGCCGCAGTGATCGCCGAGGTGTGGACATTGGACACCTGATGGATGATGTAGCGGTCGAGATCGGACCACGCGAAGGTCTCGGCTGCTTCGGTCCACATATCCACCGAGAGCGCGACACCGGCTTCGAGCAGCGCACGAGAATCCGTGCGCATCTGGTCGAGATCGCCCACGCACAACTGATGATGCTGGGTTGCTGCCCGCGAGACACCACCGACGAAACGATGTCCTTCGGGATGATCACTGGCCCGACCCAGGACCATGGCCGCTCCCCCGGAGCCGAGGGTGAGAGTGGCGAAGTTGTCGAAGATGTCCTGCGCTGTTGTCGAGGAGGACTTCAATCTCTCGATCGTGCGCTCCTGCGGCTGGCGGCTGCCCTCGCCGTCGACGATGAGTGCGTAGTCGATCTGTCCCGCGTCGATCATCATGCCGGCCATGTGCATGCCGTTGACGAACCCGAGGCAGGCGTTCGACAGGTCGAAGTTGATCGCCGACGACGGCAGGCTGAGTTGGTGATGCACGTCGACCGCGGCAGAGGGTTCGAGTTTCGCCCGGGACACGGAGGTGTCGATCAGCAGCCCGATCGCACCGGAGTCGATCCCGGCATCGGCCAGGGCCTTCGCGCCGGCCATCGCTGCGGCGTCGGCGAAGGTCACATCCTGGGGCCACCAGCGCCGCTCGACGATCCCGGCCAGACCCTCGAGCAGCCCGGGTCGGACGTCGAGGCGCTCATAGGTCTCGGCGAGTTGGGCATCGATATCGGCCGACGTCACCACGAGTGGGGCTTCAGCAATCGACACCGAAAGAACCGCGGTGTCGCGGAAGCGGAATGTGGCGTTGCCAGCGTTCACGGACTATCCCTTCGACCCCTTCGACGCGGGGCGTCGACCCCGAGTGACCCTCCATCCTCACACAGAGTCCTCACACACAGCCACCGGGAGCGCTGCCCGGCAGGGTCCAGCGCCCGAACCTGTCGACGGCCCTGTCCATGAGGTTCGCATATCGGATGGCGCCGCTGGACTCCCTGGGAAATAACCCATCGGGTGCACCCCCGTCGTGTCAAGCCCACGAGGCGGGTGCATATTTTCCCCATGGACGCAGCGATGTGGGATGAGCGGTATTCCAAGGCCGACCTCGTCTGGTCCGCAGGCCCGAACACGTTCGTCGAGCAGATGTGCGCGGACCTGCCACCCGGGCGTGCGGTCGATCTTGCCGCCGGCGAGGGGCGCAACGCGCTGTGGCTGGCCGAACGCGGCTGGCGGGCACACGCGGTCGATTTCTCGGCTGTCGGCCTCGAACGCGCTCGAACCATCGCGGCCCAGCGGCTCGGGGACGATGCGGACCGCCTCACCACCGAGGTTGCCGATCTGTCGGCGTGGGAACCGCCGGACGAGGGATTCGACCTGGTCGTGGTCGCCTACCTGCAGGTGCCCGCACACTCGCGGACACCGATGCTCGCCACCGCTGCTCGAGCGGTCGCACCGGGTGGGCGACTGCTCGTCATCGCACACCATCCGGCGAACATCGAGCGTGGAGTCGGCGGTCCGCCGGACCCGGATGTCAACTACACGCAGGATGACGTGCTTGCTGATATCGATGGCAGCGGCCTGGTCATCGACCGGGCTGAGGAAGTCACCCGAGCGGTCGCAACACCCGATGGTGAACGCCACGCTATCGATACTCTCGTGTGGGCGAGTCGGACGTAGCCTCTCGCCACTGGTTCGCATTGGTCGCGCGATCGGCGCCGATGCACAGACACTGCTAGCGTCCCAAGGTGACCAGCCTCGTGTCAGTCTCCCCGTTACTCCCGCCCTATCGCTATGCCCAGGGTGAGATCACCGAGCCCCTGGTCGAGAGCCTCAGCAGCGACGAGAAGACCGCGGCGGTCATCCGGCGGATCCACGGCGCGACCGGAGTGCAACACCGCTCGCTGGTCATGCCCATCGATGCCTACCGGGACATCGAGGATTTCACCCACGCCAACTGCCTTTTCCGCGAACACGGACTGCCGCTCGCGGTTGCTGCGACCCGACAGGCACTCGACGATGCGGGCGTCGAGCCGGCCGATGTCGACTATCTCTTCTTCACGACGGTGACCGGCGTCGGCGCACCTTCTTTGGACGTGGAACTCGCCCAGGCGATGGGATTTCGATCGGATGTGAAACGCATCCCCAGCTTCGGGTTGGGGTGCGTGGCCGGGGCCGCTGGTATCGCGCGCGTGAACGATCTTCTTCGCGGGGATCCCGGTGCCCTGGCTGTGCTGGTCTCCCTCGAACTGTGCTCTCTCACCATCCAGTGGAACGACGCCTCGATGGCGAACATCGTGGGCACCGGACTATTCGGGGACGGAGCGTCAGCGCTGGTGTTCGCGGGTGCGGATCGACCGGTCGAGCCGATCGCTCGGATCCTCGGATCCAGAAGCGCGCTCTACCCCGATTCGACGGAGGCGATCGGCTGGAACATCGGCTCCTATGGCCTGCGACTCATGCTCACCCCGGCCGTGCCGGATCTCATCGACCGCCACCTCGCGCACGACATCGACGCGCTGCTCGCAGCACATGGAATGGATCGCACGGATGTGGACGAATGGATCGCCCATCCCGGCGGCCCGCGTGTCCTGGAGGCCTTCTCCGACGCCCTGGACCTCGCACCCGGTGATCTCGCCACGAGTTGGAATGTGCTGGCAGAGGTCGGCAACCTGTCGTCCAGCGCGGTGTTGCATGTGCTGGCGCAGCACGCGAAGGATCCGGCGGGACGCATCGGTCTGCTGTTTGCGCTGGGGCCAGGCGTCAGTGTCGAGATGGTGCTCCTGGAGTGGCGGTGATTCTGTACACCCTGTTCGTCCTCGGCACCGGTCTCGAACGTCTCTACGAACTGCGGATCTCCAAGCGGAACGCAGCCATTGCGATGGCCAAGGGCGGTAGAGAATTCGGTCAAGGTCATTTTCCGTGGATGGTCGCTTTGCACACGGCACTTCTGGTCGGTGCTGTCGTGGAAGTGTGGGTCTTCGACAGACCCTTCATCATCTGGCTGGGCATCCCGATGCTCATCATCACTCTCGCGTGTCAGTTCGCGCGCTATCGGATCATCTCCACCTTGGGTTGGCAGTGGAACACGCGCGTCATCGTGGTGCCCGGCGCACCTCGGGTGCGGCGAGGTGTCTACCGATTCCCCTGGCTTCGACATCCCAATTACTGGGTCGTGGTGATCGAGGGCATCGCTCTCCCGATGATCCACACCGCCTGGATCACGGCCATCGTGTTCACCGTCCTCAACGCGATACTGCTTCTGGGCTTTCGCATTCCCACGGAGAACCAAGCGCTGGAGGAACTGGCGTGACGGGCATCCGGGTGGCCATCGTCGGCGGGGGTCCGGTCGGATTGGCGGCTGCACTATTCGCCTCGCGCGCAGGCATGACCCCGATCGTCATGGAAGCCCGAGACCACGATGGCGACAAGGCGTGCGGCGAAGGGCTCATGCCCGGGGTGCTGCCCCTGCTGGACGAACTCGGTCTCGACCCACCCGGGCACGACTTGATCGGAGTGTCCTACCGACAGGGCGCACGACAGGTCGATCACCTCTTCCCGGGTGCTCCCGGGCGGGGGGTTCGCCGTACGGCCCTCGTGGCAGCGATGCGCGCGGAAACTGATCGACAGGGCATCGAGCGCCGGCACGCACGCGTCACGGGTCTCACCCAGGATTCATCGGGCGTGCGAGTGCACTGCGAGGGATCCGAAGATGTCGACGCGGACTACGTGCTCGGCTGCGACGGTCTGCATTCGACCATTGCACGAGGGTTGGGCCTGGTCTCGCGACCGTCGAGGAGGGCACGTCGATACGGGCTACGCCAGCATTTCCAACGGGCACCATGGGACTCGATGATCGAGGTCTACTACGCCGGAGATGCCGAGTTGTACATCACGCCGGTCGATGCCGAAACGGTCGGAGTGGCCGTGTTGGGTCCCAAAGGCATCAACCTGTCCGACACGATCGCGCAGGTGCCGCAGGTGAGGGAAAAACTCGCCGGAGTTCCCGCCGCATCCAGCCTGCGCGGCGCCGGTCCCTTCCCCTACCGTGCCCGCTCCGCACAGGTGGGGCGGGTGCTGTTGGTCGGCGACGCCGCCGGATATGTCGATGCGATCACCGGTGAGGGCCTACGGGTGGGATTCGCCCAAGCACGGGAAGCGATTCAGGCTCTGCAGATCGGCCAGCCCGCGTCGTATCCCCGACGTTGGCGGAAGGTCACTCGCGAATTTCGACTCCTCACTCGCGGGCTGGTGGTGTTGGCCTCGTCTCCACTGCGTGAATCGATCGTTCCACTGGCCAGCGCAGCTCCCCGAGTGTTCGGAGTGGTCGTCAACCGTTTGGCTCGATAGTCGTGCTGGTCACAGTCGTGCGGGCGAGCCACCCGGTGCCCACGTTCGCAGTTACCATCGTGACACTGCTGTTGGCGATTGCCTTCGATCTACCACCCGTTCAAGCGGTCATCGTTGTCGTTGCCGTCTTGTTCAATCAGATTGCCATCGGTCTCAGCAACGACATCATCGATGTTGCGCGAGACCGACGAGCCGGACGATCCGATAAACCACTCGTCACCGGAGTGATATCGCTATCAACAGCGTGGGCAGTGGTAGTCGGTTCGTCCATCGTGTCGCTCACACTGTCCGCGTTCATCAGTCCCTGGGTGGGCCTGTGGCAGATGGTCTTCTTGTTCTCTGGGTTCGCCTACAACGCCGGGCTCAAGGCCACCATCTTCTCCGCCGTCCCGTACGCCATCGGATTCGCAGCGCTTCCCACGCTGGTGAGCCTGGCCTCTGATCCACCGCGGTGGCCCGACTGGTGGGTGATCCTCGTCGGCGCGAGCTTGGGTGTATCCGCCCACTTCGCCAACGTGCTGCCAGACGGAGAAAGCGATGCGGCCGAGGGCATTCGAGGCCTTCCACAGCGCGTTCCCCGAGCACTGATCGCCGCAACACTGGTCGGATTAACCACGTTCTCGTCCGCCATCTTGATCTGGCAGGGCGGCGCTTCGGCTACCTGGGTGACGGTGCCTTCGGCTATCGCAGCGATCACCGTCTCGATCATTGCCGCACTTCAGGCACGAACACCGTCGACCACGGCGTGGCCGTTCCACCTTTCGATGATGGCTGCGGGTTTCCTCGTGCTGGGACTGGTGGGGGCGCTGCGCGGCGGTTGAGTTGCTGCGGACATGCGGCACACGCAACACGCGCAGCGTTCGGATCGCACGAATCACGATCGTGGCGAGAGGAACCACTTCCAGGCACCAACCGTCCGGTGATCATGCCGGGCGGTCAACCACGAGATGGGAACGTGCGCGCCACCGAGCACGACTCCGGCTGGGGCCATCGGCACATGTCCGAACGTTGACCGCCACCAGGGGAACCACCCTGCTCTCCTCAGAGTCACACTGGCACGTCAACCCATCGGGCTGGGCGGGGAGCCGAGATGGCGAAACGGCCACGAGGAGGTCAGCGCATGAGGCAGGTCATGAGGCCGGGAGTGCTGATTCCCGTGGGTCTGGTGATAGTTCTCGTGATGGGGATGGGACTGTATCTGTTCCAGCCGTGGCGGTTGTTCACCAATGTCGAGGTGCGCGAGGCGGCACCGACCTCGGTCAGCGATCTGGGCTCGCAGGCCCCAGAACCGAGCGCACCGATGCCACCGACTGCCAGCGCCACCGGTGGGGACGAAGCGTCATCGCCTTCTCCGACTCCTATCGATGCCGAACCCGTTGTGCTCGCAACGGGCAGCTTGATCTCGCACGAACACGAGACCACCGGCGAGGTCACCATCTTGAAACTCCCCGATGGCACCCGGGTGCTGCGATTTGAAGGACTGCAGACCAGTGACGGGCCGGATCTGAAGGTCTGGCTGAGCGATCAGCCGGTCATCGATGGCGTGGACGGCTGGGGAGTTTTCGATGATGGAAAGTACGCGAGCCTCGGCGACCTCAAGGGGAACATCGGGGATCAGAACTACGTCATCCCAGCTGATGTCGACCTCGACGACTTCAGCGCGGTTTCCATCTGGTGCGAGCGTTTCGCCGTCTCATTCGGCGCCGCCGAACTGCGCACCTGACGTCCCCGGTCTGGATGTCCGCACTCGATCCCCAGGCGTCACCTCCACGGAATCGGAAGGCCGACCTCGGAATCCGACAAGCCGATGTGTGGGTCGGCGACACACAGACCCGTAGCCTTGGGCCTGTCGAAGCGACAGGAGCAGGAATGGCACGGGGAGCATCAGCGCGCAGCACCGCCACCACGGCGGTGCTCTTCGATGCCACCCGCACCTGCCTGGAAAACGAGGGTCCGGAGGTCAGCATCCACCGGATCGCTGAGGTGTCGGGGGTGTCGGTCGGGGGCATCTACTACCACTACCCCTCCCGCAGTGCCCTGCTCGCTGCCACCGGGGTCGACTGCTTCGCTCAGTTCGCCGCCTGGGCTCATTCCGAACTCGACGCTGTCGATGATCCGGCATTGAGGGTGTCGATCTTCGGCCGACGGTTCACCCGGATGCCCGACACGCACCACTCCTATGCCGTCACCATCTGGCACACCCAGCGGTTCATCTGGAGCGATGAGCACCGCTCCAGCGAAGAGGGCTACCTGGAGACCGACGTGAGGGAGGGCATCGCTCGGGGCCAGTTCGCCGCCGACCTCGTCCCGGCCCGGATCAGCGCGGCCATCGGGATGATGCTGCACTTCCTGAGCCTGCGCCTGCTCAATCCGCGTCTGCCGGCCAAGGACGGCGACGACCTCGTCGAGGTCGCTTTGATCGCCCTCGGTGCCGACGCCGGGGCAGCCCGCGATCTGGCTCATCGCAGGCTTCCCCGGCGCCCAGCCCTCTAGTTGGAGCACTGCTCGCCCGCCTTAGACGGGCTGCGTGTCACCGCGCCGGGAGGATGATCCGGTTCGATCGCACATCGGAATCCGTGGCGCGGAAGTACACGTAGACCTTCTTGGCTGTGCGTCGCTGCCAGGTGAAGGTCCCGTCCTCGCCGACCGTGCGACGCGATCCATCGAGATACTCCACCTGTCCGGCCAGCTTGACCCGAGCGCGAACCTCTGCCCCAACGAGACCGGTGGAGGTCGCCTCCACAATCACCCCGGGGCGACCGC
This sequence comes from uncultured Actinomycetales bacterium, assembly GCA_913063435.1. GTDB lineage: Bacteria > Actinomycetota > Actinomycetes > S36-B12 > S36-B12 > M55B157. Next base: position 16,645 of record CAJXYI010000044.1, read on the forward strand.
GGACCTCACCGCGCGTGCCCGACACCAGGATCGACTGCTCGACCGGTGGTGTCGGATCGACGGGGGTGAAGGGTTCAGAAGCCGCCGAATCGGCGCTCCATCCAGCCCCGTTCAATGCCCGGACGGTGGCGGTGTACGTGACGTCGTTGGACAGGCCGGTGATCTCGCACTGGGTGTCGCTCGCCGACACGACACACGACTGGCCGCCGGGGCTGACCCGCGCCTGATAGGTCGAGATCGGGAATGAGCCGGTGCTGGAAGGAGCCGTCCACGACACGGTTGCCGAGGCCTCCCCCGGTGTCACGGTGATCGCCGTCGGCGCCGAGGGCGGGAAGACCGGTGCCGGGGTGGGCCCGGGAGTCGGGCCAGGAGTGGGCCCGGAACCCGGGATGGTTACCGAACCGACCGTGGCGGTCCCGCCGATCGCGGTCATGACGATGTCGTGCGTGCCGCCGCTGACACCCGAGGGGATCGTGATCAGCATGCTCTCGGAGTTCGTACTGTCATCGGCGTAGTCGATCGTGGCGGGCTGACCATCGATAGTGACGCCGGTTTCGGCGACCCCGACGAACCCGGATCCGGTGATGAC
>CAJXYI010000045.1 GCA_913063435.1 uncultured Actinomycetales bacterium
CCATGCCGACGGTGAGATACAGAGGCGTCGCGCCCGCAACCGCCAGGTCGTTCACCGTGCCGTTGATGGCGAGGTCGCCGATGTTCCCACCGGGAAAGAATCGCGGTCGCACCACATAGGAGTCAGTCGTCATGGCGAGCCGGGCGGAGCCCGCAGCCACGATGGCGGCGTCTCCCAATTGCGCGAGCACACCGGACTTGTCGCCGTATGCGGGAACGAACAGGTGCTCGACGAGTTCATGGGACAGCGTGCCGCCACCGCCATGACCGAGGACGATGCTGGGGTGGTCTCGCAAGGGGACCGGGCACGACCAGTTCTCCAGGTCGAGCGGTTCAGGGCTCATGAAGCAGATGCTCCCGCAGGTGTCTGAAGGCGCCGGAACTGGTAGTAGGCAGCACATGCGCCTTCGCTCGACACCATCGGAGCGCCAAGCGGTGACCGCGGTGTGCAGGTGGTGCCGAAGGCCTCGCACTCGTGGGGTTTTATCAGCCCCTGCAGGACCTCACCGGAGCGGCATTCACCGGATTCCTCGGTCTGGATTCCGGCGACATCGAAACGAAGCTCGGCGTCGTACTTCGCATACGTGTCGGATAGGCGCCATCCTGATTGCGGGATCAATCCGATCCCTCGCCAGGGCCGATCGCATACCTCGAAGACATCGGCGACCACCGCCTGGGCTGCTGGATTTCCTTCCGGAGCAACGGCACGGGGATAAGCGTTCTCGAGCTCGGCACGCCCCTGCTCGAGTTGCAGCAGGGTGCGCCGGATTCCCTCGAGTACATCGAGGGGTTCGAACCCGGTCACCACGATCGGGACGTGGTAACGCTCAACGAGCGGCTCGTATTGCGACATACCCATCACGGTGCAGACATGTCCTGCGGCCAAGAAGCCCTGGACGCGCCGTGTCGGGGATTCCATGATCGCCGTCATCGCAGGAGGAACGAGGACGTGGGAGACGAGAAGTGAGAAGTTTTCGATGCCGAGTCGGTCCGCCATCTGGACGGTCATCGCATTCGCTGGCGCGGTGGTTTCGAAGCCGATGCCGAAGAACACCACCTGCTTGTCGGGGTTGTCCTGGGCGATGCGCACGGCATCGAGAGGTGAGTACACGATCCGCACATCGCCACCCTCGCTCTTGACCCGGAACAGATCCTTGGTCGAGCCGGGCACGCGCACCATGTCTCCGAAAGAGCAGAAGATGACGTCGTCGCGCGCGGCGATGGCCATGGCACGGTCGATCGTCTCCAGGGGCGTGACGCAGACGGGGCAGCCGGGACCGTGAATAAGGGTGACCTCGTCGGGCAGGAGCTGATCGATACCGTTGCGGATGATCGTGTGGGTCTGGCCACCGCAGACCTCCATCAGCGCCCAGGGCTGAGTCACGGTGCGGCGGATCTCATCGAGGAGTCGCTCGGCGAGATCGGGATCGCCGAACTCGTCAAGATACTTCACGATGCCGCCTCCATGCCCTCGACGGGACCGAACTCCTCCTCCAGCAATCCGACGCTACGGAATAGTTCGAGGGTCTCCAATGCCGAGGCTTCATCCAACTTCGTCAGGGCGAAGCCCACATGGACGATCGTGTAGTCCCCGACCACCACATCGGGAACGTAGGCCAGGCAGACCTCCTTGCGGACACCGCCGAAATCGACGGTCGCCATCCGGGTGCCATCGGCCTCCCATACCTGCTCCACACGTCCGGGCACTCCCAGGCACATGTCAACCTCCACATTTGCTAGCGGCGACGGCAGCCTGCCCGAGGGCGAGCCCGCCGTCATTGGGGGGCACGGTCCGGTGGACCAGGACCGTGAATCCTGCAAGATCCAGTTTCTCCCGGCATAGCCTCTCAAGGGTGCGATTTGCGAATACTCCTCCGGTCAAACCTGCGATACGCACCCCGGTGGTCGCTCGAATCTCCTGGGCCAGATCCTTCACGGCCTCGGCGACGGCCTCATGGAAACGCCAGGCCAACTCGGCTCGGGGGGTGCCAGCCCGAAGGCCGGTGACCAGGCCGGCCAGGACCGGAGCGGGGTCGGCGATCAGCGACCCATCCTGCTCCTCGAGGGAAAACCGGACCGTGGCGTCCACACGGTGGCCGGCCTCGGCGAGGGTTTCGAGTTCGATAGCAGCCTGTCCTTCGTAGTCGGTGGTGTGGCAGACATCGAGCAGACTGGCGACGGCATCGAACAGGCGTCCCATGCTCGTCGTGGGAGTGCAGTGACTGCCGGTGGCCAACAGCTGCTCGATGACGCGGTGCTCGGCTGGATCGAGGGCGGCCAGAGGTGGGAGACCATCGAGGTCGGTGATTCCTGCGGTATGCAGGTGGGTCAGGGCTGTCCGGGCAGGACGGGCGATGGCGGCATCGCCTCCGGGGAGCAGGATGGGGCGCAGGTGTCCGACCCGTGTCACCTGCGCGTAGTCACCGAGCAGAACCTCTCCTCCCCAGATCGTGGCGTCGGTTCCGTATCCGGTGCCATCGAAGGTGAACCCGATGACCTGCTCGCCGGGTTCGATCCGATGCTCGGCCAGCAGCGAGGCGAGGTGGGCGTGGTGGTGCTGCACCGCCACGGTCTCGGCACCGATCTCCGTGGCGAACTCCATCCCCCATCGACGAGACAGATAGCCCGGATGCTGATCGGTGACGACGACCTCCGGTGCAAGGCGCAGCAACTCACCCATCGTCGTCGCGGTTCGTCGCAGGAGGGACAGGGTTTCCAGATTTGCAGTGTCGCCGATGTGCTGACTCATCCACGCGCGCTGACCGCGGGCGAGGCACACCGTGGTCTTGAGTTCGCCGCCGACCGCCAGCGTGGGTGGTGCCACCATGGGAAGACCGACGGGTAGTGGCGCATATCCACGGCTACGTCGCACGGGTTGGCCGGTCTCGGCGATGACCGAGTCATCGCACGCCACATGAATGGGTCGATCGTGGTGCAAGAAAGCATCCGCGATCCCGGCTAGGCGCTCCTGTGCCTCACGGGCGTCAAGGCAGAGCGGCTCATCAGCCAGATTGCCGCTGGTCATCACCAGCACGGACGGCACGGGTGCATCCGGCCTCTGCGGGTGCGCAACGAAGAGCAGGCGGTGAAGCGGACTGTAGGCCAACATGACACCGATGCGTCCCTGTCCGGGTGCGACCGATGCCTGCAATGGCTCATCCACCGACGGTGCGAGCACGATAGGCGCCTCACGCGACCGCAGGAGTTCCTCGTGGTTCGGATCGAGATGAACGATCGATGCGGCCGATTCCATGTCGGCGACCATGACGGCGAAGGGCTTGCTGCCACGTTGCTTTCGCTGTCTCAACCGGGCGACGGCATCGGGGTTTCGTGCGTCGCAGGCAAGGTGGTACCCGCCGATTCCCTTGATAGCCACGATGCCGCCGGTGCTCAGCGCTTCGAGTGCGGCGGCGAGTGCCTCATCGGCATATCGGTCGGCTCCTCCGTCGTTGAAGGTGAGCTGTGGCCCGCAGGCAGGGCAGGCGATCGGTTGGGCGTGGAACCTCCGGTCCCGCACATCGGTGTACTCGCGTGTGCAATCGACGCAGAGATCGAAGGCAGCCATCGTGGTGCGTGGGCGGTCGTAGGGGAGACCGGTGATCAGGGTGTAGCGAGGACCGCAGTGCGTGCACGTGGTGAACGGATATCGGTAGCGACGATTGTCGGGGTCGATAACGTCCTGCCAACACTCGTCGCAGACCGCGGTGTCCGGAGGGATCAGGGTGATGCTGCCCCCATGGTGCTGGCTGTCGACGATGGTGAAGGTGGTTTCGCCCAGGGTCGCGAGCTCACTGACCTCGATCGAGTCGATGCGCGCCAGAGGCGGATGGTCGCTTCGAAGTGCCTGCAGGAAGGACTCCAGCGCGTGATCGGGCCCCTCGATTTCGATGAAGACCCCGGCGTCATCGTTGCCGACGAAGCCGGCGAGATCGAGGGCGCACGCACGAGCATGGACGAAGGGTCGAAAGCCCACGCCTTGGACGATTCCGGTGACCCTGATGCTTCGGCGAGATGTCATGGAACGTGCCACAGCACCACGCGATTATTCCCCGAATCGGCAATCGCAAGCACCCCGTCAGCCGCGCACATGCCATAGGGCCAGCACAGGGAATCGTCACAGACGGCATCCCAACGGTTCTCACCATTCGCATCCATGTCCGGTTGTGCGAGGACAGCGTCCGCGGGGATCGCGGACCCGCTGCGGGGAAGTGAGTTCCAGATCAGGACGCGATTGTTCGAGGTATCCGCGACAGCAAGGCGACCGTCGAAACTCACCGCACTGTACGGGAAGCGCAGTCGCTGCGAGCCCTGAGGACGATTCTTGAATTCATCGTTCGTGTCGGCATCGGATTGGCCGAGTACCAGGTCGGCAGGACGATCATGATCGCGTGGCGGTGGTGTCCATCCGAGGAGCCGATGGTCACCGGCGTCGGCGACGAGAAGAGTGTCGTCATCACCGCAGATGGCGTGCGGCCAGCGAAAGGTACTCGCCCCGACGCCGGTTCCCCGGTTGTCGGAATGCTGCGCGGGATCATCCTGCCCGAGGAGGATATCGGCGGGACGCCCTGCTTCGGGCATGTGCGGCCCGTGCCAACCGAGGACGCGTCGGTTCCCGGTGTCGGCGACCCAGAAGGTCCCGGCGACGATGGCGAAGCCGAAGGGCCAATACAGGGTGGAAAGCGTCGGTTCGCCACCCCGGTTGGGTTCGACCGACGTCAGATCGGCCTGTCCGATCACCGCACCTGGCCTGGCGAAACTCCCGGTGGGAATGCCGTCGTGGATGACGAGTCGATGGTGCCAGGCATCCGCGATGACCAGGTTGCCGTCGATCACATCGACACCGGTCGGAAGGTACAGGCCTCGTTCGACGTCGGTACCGCCGGCAGCCGGACCCTCGCCGAACATGTCGGGTTGACCGAGGACGACGTCTGCCGCAGCGCCATCGACTTCCGGCCGGCGGTGCCAGATCAGGACCCGGTGGTTTCCCGAATCGCAAACGACGATCCGCTCGCCGTCGGTCCACACACCGCGTGGTGCATACATCTGACCGGGCGTCGGATCGGCGGCCGGCAACATCAGGCCTCCGGGAGAGGCGGCGCCCAACCTGAGGATCGGACGAGCACCGACTGATGACGTGGTCACAGCTCGGCGGGTGCTCCTATGCGGATCGTGTCCAGGGAGATGAACGCACCATTCCCGGCGGGTGCGACCTCTTCTACCGCCCGCAGACCAGTGACGCGGGAGATCAGCACCTGTCGGATCTCTTCCTTGACCGACTCCGAAGGTGCACTGCAGCCGGTCGCGTAGCGGACATAGGCCACGTCACCCTCGACGCGATCGACGTCGAACTCGACCGAACTCGCGATCAGGTAGGGCCTAATCTGCTCCACGGCCCGGAGCACCTCGAGGGTCAGGTCTGCGCGGACCAGCCCGTGCGAAACGAGAAGCGCCATCACCTCGGGCTGGTCCACGGCCTCGAAGAGCAGATCCTGTCCGCGGGGATCGCTACGCAGGCGCTGCACCAACGCGATGAGTCCGACCCGGTTGAATGCCGTTATGGCCTCAACGGTCTCGTCGAGCAGTGTCGCCACGTGTGGATCCTCGTGGTGGATGCGATCGCGAAGCTCATCGACGCGACGAGCGAGATCATCGAAGTTCGCGGGTTCGTCGGACACGGCACTGCTCCTATCGGTAGACGAGGGTGCGTTGGATGAGTTGGGCAGCCTGGACGGCAAGGACGTCGGCGAAGGCGGCTCGCGCCAGGCGAGGCAGGACCTCGGATACCGTCCCGCCAGCATCGGGGGGCACGGTGCGCCGCTCGAGTGCCTCGAGCACGAAGGCAGAACCTCCGACGCTTGCGAGCAGGTGTTCCTCGAAGAATGCGTTGACGAATTCGTCTATCCACACTCCCTCGGAGTTCGGATCGCTCTGGAGGCGCCGTAGCGCCTCCTCCTCGCCACCGCATCGGTGCACGATGCGTTCGACGAAGTTTCCCGTCGCTTCGGACAGCATGAGTTCGAACTGTTGGCGCAGGTGGAGTTCCATCAGCCTGCAGCTCCCAACGCGGCCTGCTCGACGTTCGCGAGGAGTTCCTCCACCGTCGCGACACCGTCATCGTCGTCGCATTGCGTGAACAATTCCCGTGCTCGGATCAGCTTTTCGCGTGCATCCGAGAAGACGCCGAGATGCCCCAGAGCGTTGCCTTGATTCGCCAGGATCCGAGCGACGCCGAGTGGATCCCGCTGCGGGTCGCGATGATCGAGTAGTTGCTCATAGAGGTGGACTGACTCGTCGAGGTTCTGCTCCTGGTGGACGCTGGGTAGATACTGCAGTGCGTTGGCGAGATTCATCTGCGTGCTTGCCCACAGATCCGGATGCGTCTGGGGTTGATAGACCCGCAGAGCAGCGCGCAGTGATGTGACCGCGACTCCGACGCGGAGTCGGTCACCCTCGCTGGACATCGGCATCACCAGGTATGCGAGAGCGAGATGGGAGTTGCAGGCGGCAAACTGCTCGGGGTGGTTCTCCTCGGTGAAGACCTTGAGGGCTTCGGTCAGGTCCTGCGTCACCGCGAGGAGGAGCCCGGGGTTATCCGTGGCGAGTTCCTGACGGGCCAACGCGCGGGTCACATGCAACTCGCCCCACAACTCGGCGGGGGGATAGAACCGTTCCTCGTCGGCGATCAGGCGAGGGATCAGGCGCAGGGCCGAATCGACCTGTGCGACCGCGGCCTGAGGCTGTCCAGCCTGCTCTCGCAGCAATTCTGCTCGGGTGGCGAACAGCGATGCCGCCAGGATCATCGATCCCGCCGAAGAGGCAGCCTCGCCTGCTGCACCGAGAGTTTCCAGCGCCGCCTCGAGATCCCCACGTTCCAGTGCTGCCGAAGCCTGGGCCGACCCGACGATCGCAGCGATCTCTCCGGTCGCTGAATCCGAAGTGGGCGGATCATCGAGGAGCCCCACGCTGAACATCGCGACACCCGCCAAAGCCTGCAGGTCCTCATCGGCATCGGCCACGCCATCCCAGGCACCGTCACCGCCGATGAGGACGGCGGCGTTGTACCGCCCGATCACATCGTCCCCGACCTGGGCAGCTGCGGCTGCCGCATCGCCTCCGAGAGCGGTGGGGACGAAACGCAGGTGATCGGGCCAGGCTTCGGGCAGGATCCCCCGCAGCATGAGGCCGGCGACCTCAGCCGTCCCGGGTCCGTCGGGAAGGACGAGCATCCCGGCCGGCCAGGGCCATACTCCCAGGGGCTGCGGGCGGTGCATCGACTCCTCCTTATGCGACTCGGGATGTCAGGTTCGACGAATGTGCCGGCGTGCGTTGCGTTCTATGATGCGGCCTGCCTGCTCTGCTCGGGCGCGAGTTGGGAAATCTCCCACCTTTCGGCGCACCGCCCCGGAGGCGAGCACGACATCGAGGTAGACGATCCACCGCCCCCGCTCGTTCTCCACGTGGGCATCGGCCGAGAGTGCCTCTTCGACAAAAGGCACCGTCGGTGGCTGCCAGCCCTCGCGGTCCTGCGTCACCCACCACCCTCCGGTGGACTGGCGTCGTTCCCGATGTCCGTCGCGATCTGATCGGCGATGCGCTCGATCGCCTCCTGCACCGCCGTGCTGAGGGGTTCACCGACTTCGAAGGTCTCTCCCTCGACGAGCCACACGGTGACGTCTTCGGGGTAGTCCTCCTTGAGCAGCCACTGGGCGAAGCCCAGCGCCTGATCCCACCGGAACCGATGCAGGTTCCCCTCGGGGGGTCGCAGGTCGGTGAGTTCCTCGCCGGGAACCCGGTGGATCGTTCCGGGCGGAACTCCGATCGTCGAAGCGTCGACGAGGATCACGCGGCGGGCACCGCGCATCGCGAAGGCGACGTCCATGCCGGCGGTCCCACCATCGATGAGCCGCACGCCCGGTCGCAGGTTCTTCTCGGCGAGGAGTCGAACGAGGACCGGGCCTGCGGCATCATCACCACGCAGCAGGTTGCCGCACCCGACGATGAGCGTGTCGGTGTCGGGAGGTGCAAACAGGGTGGATCAGCCTCCACCCATGCGGAACTGAGCCAACTGCCTACCGGTCTTACCGTCATAGGCATGCACCGTGCACACCAGGCAGGAGTCATAGCTGTGGGCAACCTGTCCGAGTTCGACCGGGAAGTCGGGATTCTCGATCGGAGTTCCCATGAAGGCTTTCTCCATGGGACCGACGGCATTCTCGCCATCGCGCGGGCCGATGTTCCAGGCTGTCGGTGTGATGACCTGGTAGTTGGCGATCTTTCCGTTCTCGATCACGATCCAATCGGCGAGTGCGCCGCGCGCGGCTTCGGTGGCGCCGAATCCCTTGCCTTCGGCCAATTCCGCGGGCTTGGTGTAGAAGTCTGCGTGCAGATCCAGCTCATTGAGCCAGCGCTGGACGTTCTTGAAGTACTTCGGTGCCTCATGCATACGGGCTAGGACCCGGGTCATCACACTCGGCCCGATCTGGTCGATGACGTTCTTGATGAACGGGTCGTAGTCCTGGTGTGCCGCAGCATCGGGGCGAGCCGCCATCATTTGACGCGCAAGAGGACCAGCCTCCAGAGGTACATAGCCAAGGTTGGGCACGTCGTACCGAGGCGCCTTCGCCCAGGTGTACTTGCCCTGCTTCTCACCCTCGGCCGGGTCGATCGGATCGGTGACGCCGTCCCAGGGATGCCGTGCACCGGTTCCCTTGAAGAAAGCGTGCGTGATGTCCTCGGTCACGCGAGCCTGATCGAAATCGAAGAACTGCCCATTGGCGTAAATACCGGAACGAGACTGGAGGGCAGCATTGCGCCCTTCGACCGTCGGATTGGTATAGAGGTCGGGATCGAGGAAGGTTCCCATCGCCAGGTAGTTGTCGTATCCGACCCCGTACTTGTCGAGCCCGATCTCCTGGGCCCAGCGCAGGAAGAACGCGCAGTCGCTGTTGTACTGGGATTCGTTCTCGTTCATCCACGCTAGGACGTCGTCCCAGGTCTTGTTCTCCAGCCAGCGATCCACCGAGCATCCGAGCCATTCGCCCTCGAGCCATTCGCGTCCCCAATGCTCGAGGATGGATAGCGACCGAGTGACGTCGCTCAGAGTCGGGGCGCACATCACCCCGCCGGGGATCATGAAGGACGAGTGCGGCCACTGCCCACCGAAGATCGCGTAGATCTCCACCGGCAGCTGCGACATCGTCACGCCCTTTTGGTAGGACGTTCCGACGTAGGGTGCGAAGCGACGGCTTGCCTCTTCATAACCGGGTGCGCTCGCATACTGTGCTGCGGTGAGATCGGGTCCCATGATCGCGTAGAACCAGCGAGGGATGCTCTGCAGCGTCTCGCAGGCCTGGGCGATATTGCGCACCCGGGTGGCATTCGGTGGCACGGAGGTCTGCCATGCCGTATCGAGTGCGTAGCACGCCTTATAGAGGTGGCTACCCCCGCAGATACCGCAGATTCGGGGGGTCATGATGAGACCGGCCTGAGGGTCCTTGCCCTTGAGGATGATCTCGAAGCCGCGGAACATCGCCGCTGTCGTCCACGCGTCGGTGACGACTCCATCGGTGATGGTCACTCGGACATCCAGGTCGCCTTCGACCTGCCCGAGCGGGCTGACGTTGAGGTCCATGGTGCTCATGAAAGGTTCTCCAGTTTCGCTCGGTGAGGTGATCAGACGACGAACATGTCTTCCTTGGACCACTGCGGCGCGACAGCGCGCGACAGACCGGCCAAGGCCAGATAGGAGGCGGGATCCATGCCGGTCGGTTCATCCTTGGGGATGACGCCGGCGACCTTCTGGGTCTTGAAGACCGTGCCCTGCTCGAGGTCACCGAAGGGGAAGCCAGGCTCGGTGCATCCGGTGCAGGGGTGGCCGGCACGAGTCTTGGAGGACTGGCGGTTCCACAGGATGCGGTTGCACGGAGAGTGCGTCATCGGACCACGGCACCCGAACTCGTAGAACAGGCAGCCGGTGCGCATCCCCTGGCCGAAGCTCGGTGGATCCTGCTTGTAGTTGTAGAACTGCACGCGGGTGCAGCCGGTCTGGGTGAACGTGGTGAAGAACGTCCGCGGCCGGTGCATCTCGTCGAGGTCCAGATCCTTGGCGCGCCCGGCGGCCAGGGCGACGATGATCTGGCTGATCCAATCGGGGTGCGCGGGGCAGCCGGGGATGTTGATCACGGGGAGGCCGAGCTTGGAAGTGAAGTCCGGTCCGAGGAACCCGCCCTTGGCGCCGCCTCGGTCGAACTGCAGGCCGCGACTCTCCGACGGGTTCGGGGGAACGGCAGGCAGCCCACCCCAGGTCGCGCAGTCACCGATGGCGACGACGATGCCGGCCTTCGGCGCGATATCGCGGACCCACTCCATCATCGGACGCTCGGCGAACATGTCGTAACGGCCCGTGCCGTTGGGCCCCTCGATGACCGTGCCCTCGAATACGAAGATGTCGATTTCCTTCTCGCCCTTGGCGTAGGACCAGAAGATGTCCTGGGCTGCCTTGCCCAACTCCATGGACAGGGTGGGGTGATAGACGATCTCGAGACCGAAGTCGACGATGAGATCGACCACCGACGGCTCGGATGCGTTGATGAACGACATGGTGTTGCCGCTGCAGGCTCCACCTTGGAACCAAAGCACGGATGTCACGGTGCCTCCTGTGTGGTGAGCTGTCTCGCCGCTGCGGCCGCCGCGGCGAGGAGGTGATCGAGGACGTCGTCGATGCCCGACCCCGTCCGGGCGGACGTCTCGATCAGTGGTGCATCCGGGTTGGTCGCTCGCACGGCGGCGTAGGCGGCCTCCCGGTTCCACTCCACGGCGGCGGCGAGGTCAGTCTTGGTGACCACGACGATGTCCGCGGACTGGAAGATGTGGGGGTATTTCATCGGCTTGTCCTCACCCTCGGTCACGCTGAGGAGCGCGACGCGGGTGTCTTCCCCGAGGTCGAAGCCACTGGGACACACGAGGTTGCCGACGTTCTCGATGATCAACAGGTCGAGTTCGCTGACATCCCAGCCGGTGAGGTGTCCGGCGATCATGTCGGCCTCGAGGTGGCACATGCCCTCGGTGACGATCTGACGAACCGGTGCACCTGAACGGGCCAGCCTCTGCGCGTCGTTGTCAGTCGCACAATCGCCGACGAGCGCTGCGACGGAGAGCTCACGTTCACGCGCACGATTGAGAGTGGCTTCGAGGAGCGCGGTCTTTCCGGTGCCAGGAGAGGAGACCCAGTTGCTGACGGCCACATCGGCCTCGACGAAGGTCTGCCTCAAGGTGGCAGCGAGGGTGTCGTTCTTGGCGAGAATGCCCTTCTTCAGGTCGAGGATGCGACTCATGACTGCCGCCCTGCGGTGGCGGGTTCGCTGAAAACGACCTGTGCCACCTCGAGTTCCTTGCCGGCGACGATGTCAGCGGTCGGCCTCCCGCATTCGGAGCAGGCGAAACCGGTGATTCCCTCGAGAGTGGTGTCGGTGCGGCATGGGGTGCAGTGGACGGTGACAGGAACCCGCTCGATGAGGAGCACCGTGTCCGCCAGGGCAGTGCCGTCCACAGCGACCTCGTAGGCAAACTGCAACGCCTCAGGCACCACACCGGACAAGGCGCCGATCCGCACCCGGACCTCGTTCACCCGCGGTGAACCAGGAGGAAGTGCCTCGACCACGGTGGTGACGATGGCGTGCGCGACGGACAACTCATGCATTGCGACTCAGGCACCTGCCCGGCTCTGCTTCTGGCCGAAGGACTTGGCGAAGGTGATCAGGAAGGCGAGGGTCTCCTGCACCTGCGGATCCTTCAGCTCTCGTAGCAGCGCGAAGACCGAACCCACCTGGACCTGCTGGCCGCGGGTTGCCTGATCTGCTGCCACGGCGGCCTCTCCGAATCGACCGATCACGTCGACGACCTCGGGTCGCAGAACGGCGGAATCGAGCAGCCCCGTGATGGAGTCTGCTCGGCTGGCCAGGACGGGTGCGAGTGGCGCGAGCTCAGCGAGTGATCCGATGGCCTGGCCGAGCTTGCCCGGTCCTCCATCCTCTGACTCTTCACGCAACTGCCGGATGCTGGCGTTGATGTTGTCGGTGATCTCAGGGCCACGCTCGAGCAGCAGCGTTCCCATGGAGGCAAGGGCAGCCAAGGTGGGGGCATTCGCCACGATCACGGCGAGGGACTGGCGGACTTCAGGATCGGCGAGCATCTGCTCGAGGGGGTCGGTCTGGGTGGGAACATCCGGGCTGAGAGTCACCGGCTACCTCCGGGGTGCGAGCACACGTACTGTGGTGATAACCACACTAGGGGCAGGAGGCGTGCCCTAGGGGGGAATCGGGAAAAGTTGCGAATCAGGCACCGGTCAATGCCCAGGGGCCTTCGTTTGGTCGCTCAGGCGTCGGGCATGCGTCCCCAGGTCTCGCCGGACACCCGCAACGGCACGCCGGAGTGGCCGTTCTCGCCGAGCTTCACGCCCAGGATCTGGTGCAACTGGATGGTGTTGATCTCGAAGCCCAGCCGCGAGGCTGCCATATATAGACGCCACACTCGCGCGGTCGGCAGTCCAGCCTCGGTGACGCAGGCATCCCAGTTCGCCTCGAGGTTCGCACACCACTGGGCCAATGTGAGGGCATAGTGCTCGCGCAGGTTCTCGTCGTGGCGGATCTCGAACCCGGCATCGTTCATTGCGCTGATGATCAGGCCGGGCGAGGACAGTTCGCCGTCGGGGAAGACGTACCTATTGATGAACGACCGCTTGTAATGCGACGGCTCGGAGCCGTCAGGCCGGGTGATCATGTGGTTGAGCAGGCGGCCCTCAGGGCGCAGCCGCGACAGCAAGAATGTGAAGTAGGAGTGGTAGTTCGCCCGGCCGATGTGCTCGGTCAACCCGATCGAACTCACCGCGTCGAAGCCGGTCTCCTTCACATCGCGGTAGTCACTGAACCGGATCTGCGCTTTGTCGGCGAGCCCGGCATCCTCGATCGCACGCTGTCCCCATTCGGCCTGCTGCTTGCTCAACGTCACGCCGATCGCGCTCACGCCGTAGTTCTTGACCGCGTGCAAGACCATGCCGCCCCACCCGCAGCCGACATCGAGTAGTCGCATACCCGGCTTCAGACCGAGCTTGCGGCAGACCAGATCGAACTTCTCTTCCTGCGCGGTTTCCAGTGACGCATCAGCGGTCGGGAACACCGCGCAGGTGTAGGCCATCGACGGACCCAGGACATAGGAATAGAAGCGATTCGACACGTCGTAGTGATGGTGGATCGCCTCGGCGTCGCGGCCTTTCGAGTGTCGCCTACCGCGCAGGCGTCGCTCGAGCGCAGGAGGCTCGGGCCGGGCGAACGCGAACGAGGCGAACTCCTTAGCTAATTTCGCCTTGTCTGCCACCGAAAGGTGGTCCAGTGGCAGCGGATACATCCGCCGCAGCGCCTCATAGGCGTCACCGTGGATCTCCAGATCACCGTTCACGTATGCACGGGCGAGGCCCAGCTGACTGGGTGCACCCGCGATGTACTGCACGGCGCGCGGGGTCCTGATCTCCAGGGAAACCTCGGCGCCGACCATGCCGACGCTCGATCCGTCGTAGGCGCTGAACCCGACTCCACGCTCCGGGGGGACGACCAGGGCGAATGCACTCGCAAGATCCATGGCCGAAGACCCTACTCCTGGCGTCAGCGCCGCCGCACGACCTTGTCGTATAACCCCAGCAGCCGGCCCTGGGGGTCATACGTCTTCTTCACCTCGTCATAGGTGTCCCCGCCGTAGATCGACCGGAACTCCTCGGGGTCGTAGTAGGCCGAGGAATACAGCGACTTGCGGCCATCGAGATCGGTGACGACCTGCTCGATCCGTCGATTCACCCGACCCTCAGCCGGATCGACTCCACGGGGAAGTGGAACGGTCGACCAGAATCCGACATTGACGTAGATGACCTCGGGGTCGAATTCATACAGCGGCCACCTGGCCTGCGGATCGCGCTGCTTGAGAGGACAGACCCAGATCGGTTCGATACCGACCTCGGTGTGGAAGAAGTCGAGGAACTCCGCGAGTCGGTCGACGGGGACCTCGATGTCCTGCACGACCTCCTCGCGAGCCGGGCGCCCCCGCACCTTGTCCATGCGCGCGGAGAACCCGGTTTTGCGATCCCAGCGGATGATCCTCCAATACACATCGCTACGCAGTTTCGACTTCGGCCACAGGCGACGGATCGCCGGCTTCTGTGTGCCGAAGGCCCGCGAACACCAGAACCAGTCGGTGTCCCATCGCCACAGATAGTCATGGGTGGTCAGCAGATCGACCTGCTTGCGCTGAAGGGACCGGTAGTAGACATCCATCCCGGTGTAATCACTCGGCGTCAGGCCCTGCCTGTCGTCCACCTTGCGGCCGAGGGTGAGGTACTGCTCGTCGGCACTGAACACCGTTCCGTCGAGGAAGTCGACAGTCTCGCCCTCCCAGGTCTTCGTCTCTGTGATGTCGGCCATAGCCTGCGCCATCGCATGCGCGGAGTGGAACCGCACATGGGTGAGTCGGACGTAGGGCGTCACCGGCTCGAGTTCGATCTTCAGTCGCAGCGCATAACCGAGGGTCCCGTAGGAGTTGGGGAACGCGTAGAAAAGATCGCGATGCGGATCATCGTCGGCTCCGGTGACGGTGAGGATCCGCCCGTCTCCGGTGAGGATGTCCATCTCGATGACCGACTCGTGGGGCAGGCCGTCTCGGAAACTCGCACTCTCGATGCCTAATCCGGTGACCGCCCCGCCGAGGGTGATCGTCTTCAGCTGCGGCACGCACATGGGTGCGAGGCCGTAGGGCAGGGTGGCCTCGACGAGGTGCTCATAGGTCGTCATACCCAGGACTTCGGCGGTTCGTCCGATCGGATCGACCTCGAGGACACCATCGAAGGAGGCGACGTCCAACCCGGGGGTCGCCAGGGCTGCCCGCTGGCGGAAGAGATTCGACGTTGGCTTGGCCAATCGCACCGGAGCATCCGGCGGAAGGGCGGCGTACTGCGCCCGCAGGCTCTCGACGCGCGCGTCGTAGTCCGCCCGCCAAACAGGAAGGCTGATCTGCACAGAGGTGTCGCCCGGCATGCGGGTCACGTTACCTATGCAGCACTATGGACAGGTGACCCAGGAGGTGCTCGAGGCCGGATCGCGCGCGAATCGGCGCGCCTCCCGCAGCCCGGCCTTCTGGTGGACCCTGGGAATCGCCTATCTCGTGGTGTTCTCCCTCGTGGCGACCAGCGCCGTGGTGATCCTCGGCGCCCAGACGGTCCAGGCGGATCGTCTCTACACCGCAGTGGAGGCCTCCGAGCGGGCGATGGGTGGAGTCCAGACTCGGGTGAGGGAGGTCTTCGATCAGTTCGACGCCGAGGATCTCACCGAGGCTGAGCGCCAGGAACTCATCGATGAGCTGCGGGTCATCGCGGTCGAGGGTGAGATCTCGATCGCGGAAGCCGGTGAGCGGGTGGCCGATGTGCGCATCTGGCCGATCAACTCCCGCCTGGAGCAGGCGCGTGAGGCGTATCTGCGGCACAACATCGCCTGGGTGGACTACATGGCCCGGGCGGCGCAGGATCCGGCGGAGTTCGTCAGCCCGCAGCCCGAGGTCAATGCCAGCTTCTTCGACGCTCGGATCCCGCTGTTGCGTGCGATTCCGGCCCTCGACCTTCTGGACCTGCAGCGTCGCCTGGATGTCATCTACGCGGAGGATGAGGATCAAGGTGGCGGCGGCAGTGGTGGCGGGACGGAAGCCTGAGGTGCGCGCATGCTGAGGGAGATCGTCGAGTTCGTCATCCTGACCGTACTCATCGTCGCGGTGGCGAAGTATCTGCTGTACATGCCGGCCAAGCGCATCGCGGAACGGTTGAAGTTCAGCGATCACGGCGCTGGCCAGATGCTGGGCTACCTCACCAGTGCGCCGGAGCTGGTGGCGGCGGTTGCCGTTGCCGCGACCGGTTTGATGGCGACGGTCGCCTACAACATTCTCAGCAGCAACATCATCAATGTGCTGCTGGCGCTGTCTGCCGCTGCCTGGTATCGGCAGACCGGCAGGTTGTTCACCCGTCGACTGTGGCGCGAGCACCTCATCATCGCCATCAGCATCATCGTGCCGATCCTGCTGCTGGTCACCGGACAGGTGGAATCGGCCTGGGTGATTCCGGTGTTCCTCGTCGCCTATGTGGTCTATGTCCTGGTCATCCGCCGAATCACCGCCGATGGCGCTGCTCCCACCGAGCATGTTGACGCCGAACCGCCGAAGGATGCGGTTGCGGTGGCAACCGAGGTACGCACCGGGGTGAAGGGGTATGTCGCACTGCAGGGTCTGCTGATCCTGGTGGCGCTCGCTTCGTTGTATTTCCTGGGTACGGCCCTCGGTGACACGGTCTATGAACTAGGAACGACGTTCGGGGTTCCCGAGATCGTGCTCGGTGTCGTCATCGGTGTCGTGACGAGCCTTCCGGAATGGACGACGTTCTTCTCCAGTTTCGCCTGGCATCGCCGCAACGGCGTCGATCGGGCGAGTGAAGAGGTCACCCATAATCTGCTCGCTTCGAACGCGAGCAATCTGCTCTTGGTTCAGACGATCGCGCTCGCGGTGTTCCTGCTGGTCGCTACCTAGCGACTTCATCCCTCTCAGAACGGTGGTTCGGCAGGTTGGTTGCGTTCGCGGGCGAGTAGCGCATAGCGGCTCGGTGTGTAGCGCTGGCGGGAATTCTTCTTCGGGTCGGCTAGCAGTGCGCGTGCAGCCTGGTCGGCTTGGCGTTTTCGTTGCCGCGCGGCCAACCCGGCCGGTGTTCTCGGTGGTGCGGTGGGGTGGGGGGTGTAGTGGCCGTGCTG
>CAJXYI010000046.1 GCA_913063435.1 uncultured Actinomycetales bacterium
CCCAGCACGGCCACTCCCCCCCCCACCCCACCGCACCAGCGAGAACACCCGCCGGACTCGCAGCGCGGCAACGAAAACGACAAGCAACCCAGGCCGCACGCGCACTGCTGGCCGACCCGAAGACCAATTCGCGACAGCGCTACGCGCTACTCGCCCGCGAACGCAACCAACCTGCCGAACCACCGTTCTAAGGCAGTCGAGGTCTACTTTCCCTTGCGTGCCGCGCGGGCGGCACGACGGCGTTCTGCACGTGAGGCGTTCGGGCCGAGCGCTGCGACAGCTTCATCGGGATCGGCCGGAGCCACCGACTCCGTCTCGTGCATGACACCGCCCTCGACGGTCGGCGCGCTGTATTCCAGCTCCGTGGGCCGGGACGGGCCCAAACCCTTCGCCGTGATCTTCGGTGCCTGCGACGATGCGGTCGCAGCAGCCGGAGTCGCAGCAGCCGGAGTAGCGGCAGCCGGTGCACGCACCGCAGCGGCGATCGAAGCACCCGCCGACGACTTCGTCCCGTCGACAAGACCCTCGGAAGCCTCACCGGACTCCCCTGCAGGAGCCGCCACCTGCACCTCGACGTTGAACAGGAAGCCGACCGTCTCCTCCTTGATCGCGTCCATCATCGCGGTGAACAGCTCATAGCCTTCGCGCTGGTATTCGATCAGCGGATCGCGCTGCGCCATCGCACGCAGTCCGATGCCGTCGCGCAGGTAATCCATCTCGTACAGGTGCTCGCGCCATTTGCGATCGAGCACCGACAAGATCACGCGCCGCTCGAGTTCGCGCATCACTTCTTCACCAACGGCTTCTTCACGGCGGTCGTAGGCAGCCTGGGCATCCGCGGCGAGTTCCGCGATCAGGTAGTCACTGGTGAGTCCTGCACGCCCCGCACCTGAGGCATCCTCGAGTTCCTCGACGGTCACGCTCACCGGATACAGCTGCTGCAGTGCCGTCCACAGGGTGTCGAGATCCCAGGCTTCGGGATACCCCTCGGAAGTCGCCGAACGAACATAGTCGGTGACGGTGTCATTGAGGAACGTGCGCACCTGCTCCTCGATGTCCTCGCCTTCCAGAACCCGGCGTCGCTCTTCGTAGATCACCACACGCTGTCGGTTGAGCACATCGTCGTACTTCAACACGTCCTTGCGGATCTCGAAGTTCTGCGCCTCGACCTGGCCCTGCGCGCTCTTGATCGCGTTGCTAACCATCTTCGCCTCGATCGGCACATCGTCGGGAACATTGAACCGACGCAGGAACGCGTCCACCATGTCGGACTTGAACAATCGCATCAGGTCGTCTTCGAGGGACAGATAGAACCGCGTCTCACCCGGATCGCCCTGACGGCCCGAACGCCCGCGCAACTGGTTGTCGATTCGACGCGACTCGTGACGTTCGGTGCCCAGCACATAGAGGCCGCCGAGTTCAGTCACCTCCTCGTGTTCGGCAGCGACGGCGGCCTGCGCGCGTTCCAACGCCACCGACCACGCGGCTTCATACCCCTCGGGATCCTCGACCGGGTCCAACCCCTGGCGTTCGAGTTCGGCGGCCGCCATGAATTCCGGGTTGCCACCGAGCATGATGTCGGTTCCGCGACCGGCCATATTCGTCGCCACAGTGACCGAGCCCTTACGCCCGGCATCGGCGACGATCTGCGCCTCGCGTTCATTGTTCTTCGCGTTCAGAACCTCATGGCGAATGCCGCGCTTCTTCAGCTCCGCCGCGACGATCTCGCTCTTCTCCACGCTCGTCGTGCCGACCAGGATCGGCTGACCCTCGGCGTGACGTTCCTCGATGTCATCGGCGACCGCGGCATACTTCGCCGCCGCGGTGCGATACACCAGGTCGGGTTCATCAAGTCGCACCATCGGCTTGTTCGTCGGGATCGGTACCACACCGAGGTTGTAGATCTGGGAGAACTCGTTCGCCTCGGTCATCGCCGTGCCGGTCATGCCGGACAACGTGCTGTAGAGGCGGAAGTAGTTCTGCAGCGTGATCGAGGCGAGAGTCTGGTTCTCCGCCTTGATCTCCACACCTTCCTTGGCCTCGATCGCCTGATGCAGGCCCTCGTTGTAGCGGCGGCCCTTGAGCAATCGCCCGGTGTGCTCGTCGACGATGAGGATCTCGCCGTCGAGGATCACATAGTCGCGATCACGCTTGAACAGTTCCTTGGCCTTGATCGCGTTGTTCAAGAACCCGACGAGCGGCGTGTTGACCATGTCGTACAGGTTGTCGATACCGAGTTGATCCTCGACCTTGTCGATGCTGCTCTCCAGCACACCGATCGTGCGCTTCTTCTCGTCGACCTCGTAGTCCTCGTCGATCTTGAGCAACTGCACGATGCGGGCGAACTCGGCATACCACTTCGTGGGCTGATCAGCCGGTCCGGAGATGATCAGCGGGGTGCGGGCTTCGTCGATGAGGATCGAATCGACCTCGTCGACAACAGCGAAGTTGTGGCCGCGCTGCACCATCTCGTCCTGCGTCCACGCCATGTTGTCGCGCAGATAATCGAAACCGAACTCGTTATTGGTGCCGTAGGTGATGTCCGCGGCGTACGCGACGCGCCGCTCAGCCGGGCTCATGTGGGCGAGGATCGTGGCGACCTCCAGGCCGAGGAAGCGGTGGATGCGACCCATCCATTCCGCGTCACGTTCGGCGAGGTAGTCGTTGACGGTGACGACATGGACGCCCTTGCCGCTGAGTGCATTGAGATAGGCCGGCAGGGTGGACACCAGGGTCTTGCCCTCACCGGTCTTCATCTCCGCGATATTGCCCAGATGCAGGGCTGCTCCACCCATGATCTGGACGTCGTAGTGGCGCTGACCCAGGGTGCGTCGGGATGCCTCGCGGACGGTCGCGAACGCCTCCGGCATGAGGTCATCGAGGGTCTCGCCATCGGCGAGGCGCTCACGGTACGTCTCGGTCAGACCGCGCAGCTCGTCATCGCTCATGGCGATGAAGTCGTCCTCGATGGCGTTCACCTGCGCAGCGATGCCCTCCAGGGTGCGGAGGATCTTGCCTTCACCGGCGCGGAGCAGTTTGTCCATGAATCCCACCCGGCCATGGTAGTCACGGCCACGCGGGGATCGGGCGAGCCGGTGGTAATCCCCTAGTCGGAGGGGCCGGAGATCTCCAGCAAGCCGACCCGGGCGGCCCGGATGACCGCTTCGGTGCGGGTGCGGGCGTCGAGTTTCTCGTGGACGCGCCGGACGTGGTTGCGCACGGTGTTCTCACTGATGAACAACTGCGCGGCGATCGCCCGGTTTCCCAGTCCCCGCCCCATCAACTCCAGAACCTGTCGCTCCCTGCGGGTCAGCGCGATGCCCGCCCCGGGAGCATCGTCGAGATCCCAGGACACCCCCGGCGCCAAGGTGATGCGCCCGGCACCGGCAGCGGTGATCGCGGCACCGAGGTCCTCGGCACTCACCCCGGCTTCGATCACGCCCGCCGCACCGGCGGCCATCGCGGCCGACACGTCGATGCGGGCATTGGCCGCCGACAGGATCAGCAGGATCCGCAGCCCCGGTCGACGCTCGGTGAGCGTGGCGATCCCCGAGAACACCGGATCGTCGAGTTCGGTCGAGCACACACACAGTGCATCGGTGACCGCAGCGCCGGGAGTGTGGGGTGGGACCGCCGTACCGATCTCGGCGAGAGTGGCTGCTGCGATCACCGGATCGCAGCCCTCCAACCTCTCGCAGGCAGCCACGATCCCGGCACGAAACATCGGCAGCGGATGCGCGACGACGGTGAGCCGGGGAGCGGTCACAGACGGTGTTTCGCTGCAGCCACAGTGCTAACCCAAGTCACGGGGCTAACCAGGGTCACGTGGACAACCGGATGAGGCCATAGGCGTAGCCACGACGGCGATACACCACGGCCGGGGCATCGGTGGCGGCGTCGAGGAACATGTAGAAGTCGTGGTCGACTGCCTCCATGGCGTCGAGGGCCTCTTCGACGGTCATCGGGCTGGCAGCGTGGGTCTTCTCACGCACCACGACCGGGCCGTCGGCGTACACGACATCGGGATCGGTCGGCGTCACCGGCGCCTGCGCTTCCGGTTCCGCCGGGATGTCCCCTTCGAGCGGGGGCACCGGAATCTGCCGGCTCGCTCGGCGATAGCGGGCCTGCTTGCGATCGGCCTCGCGGCGCAGCCGCTGCTCGATGCGGTCGACGGCGCGATCGAGGGCGGTCAGGTCGCGATCGGCAGCAGCTTCGGCACGCACGATGTGCCCATTGCCGCGGCAGGTGAACTCGACCTTGAAGGCCCGATCGGCATTGCGCGGATTGTGCTCATGGGTGATCTCCACATCGATCCGCTGCAGGGGAATCCCGAAGCGGTCGAGCTTGCCGGCCGCTTCTGCGGCGTGTTCCCGGAATCGATCGGTGAGGTCGGTGTGGCGTCCATGCACGACGACTTCGGTCGCGGACCCGCCCATCGTGGACATCGTGTACTCCCTTCGCCGAGATAACCCCCGCTTGAGGTGACCCCACGCTAGCCGACCCGACGGCCGACTAGAAGGGACGTTCGTCCACCGTCACAGACCACGGGTGGCCGCGATGACGGCTGCACCGACGATGCGACCGGGCGTATCGGACCCCTCCGGATCGGCCTCGGCGAGGGCCCGGATCGCCTCCCGAAGCGTGGCGCCGGTCGTCAGCACGTCATCGACGATGATGACCGGCCCGAGCGATCTCCTCGCGCATGATCGGATCCCCGGCGGCACCCTCAGGGAACCCTCGACGTTGAGGCGGCGGCTGCGTGCCCCCAATCCGCGCTGGTCGCGCACCAGCCTGGCCGGCTCCAGCCAACGGGCCCGCTCGACCGGGATACCCCGCCGGCGCAGTGCCGCCACTGCCAGGTCCACAACACGCCCGAGGACATCATCACCCCGGGTCCAGCGAGCCCGCAGCGACGGTGGAATCGCCACGAGTCGGTAGGCGCCAGAATGCGCTGTGGCGCCGGTGATCGATTTCTCACCGCGCACGAGGTGCTCGACCGCCGCCGCGAGGACCTGCGAGAGCGGGCGCGCCAGGCCGCGTCCGGCCCCGGCCTTGTAACCGCGCACCGTGGCGCCGAGGACGCCCTCGAGCCACCCGCCTGCCACCGCAGCGCAACCGACCCTGCGGTGGTCGAGCACCGGCCCAGATGAGCGCAGCACCGCGAGGCACTGCGCGCACAGCGTGCGACCGGGGGCCGCACAGGATACGCAATCACGTGGGGCGACGACGTCGAGCAGATCGGCGGCAACCTGCCTGCTGAACGGGATCGGGAGTCGGCTCATACCCCGGCATCATCATCGTGATGCGGCTCACGCGCCGGTCTGACCGCGACGAATGTGGAAGACGGCGCTAGTCTTGGGCCTCAGTACGACCCGCCGTCGGGCCATCGAAGCCTCGTGACGTTCGCCGAGTGGGGTCTTGTCGGCATCCTTGCCGACACACCGCCACCCGAAACCGACGTTCGGCGCGATCACCATCGCCCCGAATCACGAGAGCACCGGAGATCATCCAGATGAGTGACTACAGCCTGAAGTCCGACTACAAGGTCGCCGACCTGTCCCTAGCCGCCCTCGGCCGTGACGAGATCCGTCTCGCTGAACATGAGATGCCCGGCCTGATGGCGATGCGCGAGGAATTCGGCGCCACACAGCCACTGCGCGGCGCGCGCATCACCGGTTCCCTGCACATGACCGTGCAGACCGCGGTCCTCATCGAAACCCTCGTCGCGCTCGGCGCCCAGGTGCGCTGGGCGTCGTGCAACATCTTCTCCACCCAGGACGCTGCGGCCGCCGCGGTCGTCGTCGGCCCCGACGGCACCCCCGATGACCCCCGGGGCATTCCGGTCTACGCCTGGAAGGGCGAGACGCTGGAGGAGTATTGGTGGTGCACCGAGCAGGTGCTGACCTGGCCCGACGGTGCCGGCCCCAACATGATCCTCGACGATGGCGGTGACGCGACGCTGCTCGTTCACAAGGGCGTCCAGTTTGAGGCTGCGGGTGCTGTGCCGTCGGCTGACGAGAACGACTCCGAGGAATACCGGGTCATCCTGCACACCCTGCGCGAGAGCCTCGCCAATGACCCGACCCGCTTCACCCGCATCGCCGCCGACATCAAGGGCGTCACCGAGGAGACGACGACCGGCGTGCACCGGCTGTACGAGATGATGCGCGAGGGCAGCCTGCTGTTCCCGGCGATCAACGTCAACGATGCGGTCACCAAGAGCAAGTTCGACAACAAGTACGGCTGCCGCCACTCCCTCGTAGACGGCATCAATCGCGCCACCGACACCCTCATCGGCGGCAAGGTCGCCGTCGTGTGCGGCTACGGCGATGTCGGCAAGGGCAGCGCCGATTCACTGCGCGGCCAGGGTGCGCGAGTGATCGTGACCGAGGTCGATCCGATCTGTGCATTGCAGGCCGCGATGGACGGCTACCAGGTCGCGCGCATCGAAGATGTCCTCGACTCCGCCGATATCTTCATCACCGCCACCGGCTGCTACGACGTCATCACCGCCGAGCACATGGCGGCCATGAAGCATCAGGCGATCGTGGGCAATATCGGTCACTTCGATAACGAGATCGATATGGCCGGCCTCGAAGCCACCCCCGGTGTGCAGCGCAAGACGATCAAGCCCCAGGTCGACGAGTGGACCTTCCCCGACGGCCACTCGATCATCGTGCTGTCCGAAGGGCGCCTGCTCAATCTCGGTAATGCGACCGGTCATCCCTCGTTCGTGATGAGCAACTCCTTCACCAACCAGGTGCTGGCCCAGATCGAGTTGTTCACCCGCACCGAGGACTACCCGCTCGGTGTCTATGTGCTGCCCAAGCACCTCGACGAGAAGGTCGCACGCCTGCACCTCGACGCACTCGGGGTCCGGCTGACCGAACTGCGCAAGGACCAGGCCGAGTACCTCGGCGTCGACGTCGCCGGACCGTACAAGCCCGACCACTACCGCTACTGAGCCGACCTGCTCGCATGCTCACCCCCGTCACGTAACGTGGCAGGGGTGAGCATGCTGACATCGGCGAACCCGGCCGCCTATCCCGGCTGTCCGATCACCGTCGAGCAGGCCCTGGCGCGTGGCCGGGTTCTGACCCGTCCGCGCTGGGGACTCCCCGATGTCGCCTACACCTTCGTCGGCGCATTCGCGCTGTCCATCGTCGGTGTCATCATCGCCATCGTCGCCCAGGAGACACTCGGTCTCTCACTGGCGTGGGTGCTCCTCATCGGTCTGGTCACCCCGTGGCTGGCTCTGGCCGGCTGGCCCCTGCTCGTCACCACGTTGCGCGGCAATGGTCCGCGCATCGATCTGGGCCTGCGGCTGAGCTGGTCCGATGTGGGATGGGGTGTCCTCGGCGGGTTCGTCGCACTCATCGCCTCCAGCGTCGTAGCGGTAGCCCTCACCGCGATCGTCGGTAATTTCGATTCCGCCGCCGGTGAAGTAGCCGTGGAGATCGCCGAATCAGGTCCGCTGCTGGCCCTGATCATCTTCGCGCTGCTCGTCGCGGTGGGGGCTCCGATCGTCGAGGAGATCGCCTTCCGCGGGATGGCCTACAACGCGCTGGCGAAGAAGGGTCTGCACCCGGCGTGGGTGATCGCGATCACCGCGATCATCTTCGCTGCCTTCCATCTCGAACCCACACGCCTGCCGATTCTGCTCGTCAGCGGGACGGTGTTCGGTGTGCTGCGCTGGTTCACCAAGGGATTGGGAGCCCCGATCGTGGCCCATGCTGTGAACAACGCACCCGGAGCGGTGTTCCTGCTGCTTGCCGATGCCCTGCCCACGCTGCCGTGAAGGCCGACTTGACGCCGGATAACCCATCAGGAGCCTGGGGATGACACCATAAGCAGCGTGAGAGGACGCGTTCTGGTCATCGACGATGACCTCGCCCTGGCCGAGATGCTGGGCATCGTGCTTCGAGGCGAGGGCTTCGAACCGGTTTTCTGCGCCGATGGCTCCCTGGCCCTCCAGGCATTTCGGGACTCCCATCCTGACGTGGTGCTCCTCGACCTGATGCTGCCCGGGTTGGACGGTGTCGATGTGTGCCGACTCATCCGAGGTGAGTCAGGAGTGCCCATCGTGATGCTGACGGCGAAGAACGACACCATCGATGTCGTGCTGGGCCTGGAGTCCGGTGCCGACGACTACATCGTCAAGCCATTCAAACCCAAGGAACTCGTTGCTCGGCTGCGTGCGCGGATGCGCCGCCTGGACGAACCCGCTGCGGAATTGCTCGCGATCGGTGATCTGAGCATCGATGTCGCGGGTCATTCGGTGAAGCGCGGTGATCAGATCATCAATCTGACCCCATTGGAGTTCGACCTTCTGGTGTGCCTGGCGCGCAAGCCGTGGCAGGTGTTCAGCCGCGAGGCCCTGCTCCAGGACGTATGGGGCTATCGCCACGCGGCCGACACCCGATTGGTCAACGTGCACGTTCAGCGACTGCGCGCCAAGATCGAACTCGATCCGGAGAAGCCCGAGATCGTGCTCACCGTCCGCGGCGTGGGATACAAGGCCGGACCGCCGTGAACCCGGTCCGCGCAGCGGCGCGATCACTGCGGTCGCGATGGCGCGGATCACTGCTCACCCGCGTCACCGTCACCACCTTGGCGCTTTCGCTCATCGTGATGAGCGCGCTCGGTCTGATCCTGTTGAGCCGCATCACCACCGGACTGCTGGAAACAGCAGAACGCAACGCCCTGACCGAGGCGACGGCCGGCATGACCGACGCGCAACGGTTGTCCTCAGCAGTCGAGACGGGCACGGCGGGCACCTCTCCGACGCGCCTGGTCGACACGATCGTGGCATCCCTGGCCACACGGGCCGGCACCCCGCCGCAATTCGAGGTGCTGCTCCTGGCCGATCAGACAGGCGAGGCGTCGACTCCCGAACGCGGCACGAATCTCGTGTCCGTAGCCAGCGTTCCCAATGACCTGCGAGACGCCATCGCCTCGAGCGGGCGTCAATCGTGGACCTTCACCGAGATCCGCTATCTCGACGGGCGCACCGCACCCGGTATCGCCG
Source organism: uncultured Actinomycetales bacterium (assembly GCA_913063435.1). Classification (GTDB taxonomy): domain Bacteria; phylum Actinomycetota; class Actinomycetes; order S36-B12; family S36-B12; genus M55B157. Next base: position 9,029 of record CAJXYI010000046.1, read on the forward strand.
TCGGTGCACCATTGACGATTCCCAGTGTCGGGACGTATCAGCTGTACTACCTGTTCCCGCTATCGCAGGAGGCCAGCACACTCGATCTGGTGAACAACGGTGTTATCGCGACCGCCGCACTCCTGGTGGTGCTGCTCGCCGTCATCGCATGGCTGGTGACCCGGCAGGTCGTCGATCCGGTGCGTTCAGCAGCTCGGGTCGCCGAGCAGTTCTCCCACGGCCACCTCGACCAACGCGTCGAAGTCCGCGGAGAGGACGATCTGGCCCGACTGGCGACCTCGTTCAACGACATGGCAACCAGCCTGGAGAGCCAGATCCATCGACTTGAGGAACTGTCAGCCGTGCAGCAGCGCTTCGTCGCCGATGTGTCTCATGAGCTGCGCACCCCGCTCACGACCATCCGAATGGCCGCCGACGTGCTGTTCGCAGGTCGGGAGAACTATGACGCGGCGACAGCAAGGTCCGCCGAACTTCTGCAGACCCAACTCGATCGATTCGAGTGCCTGCTGGTGGATCTGCTCGAGATCTCTCGACATGACGCCGGTGTCGCAGTGCTCGAGGTCGACGCCGTCGATCTGGTCAGACTGACCGAACGTGTCGTCGAGGCGACACGGCCGCTTGCCGATCGATACGGCTCCGCTGTGCTCATCACCGTCGAACCCGAGGACGGTGACTTCACCGTCTCCGCAGATGCCCGACGCATCGATCGAGTGATTCGCAACCTGCTGGACAACGCCATCGAGCATGGTGAGGGCGCTCCCATCGACATCCGCATCGGGGCGGACCCTGCGGCCGTCGCGATCACCGTACGCGATCACGGCATCGGGATGAGTGCGGAAAGCGCTGCACGAGTATTCGACCGCTTCTGGCGGGCGGACCCGGCGCGCACGCGCACTACCGGTGGGACAGGCCTCGGCCTTGCGATCGCGGCCGAGGACGTCCGCCTGCACGGCGGCTGGCTCGAAGCCTGGGGCGAACCCGGTAGGGGCGCGAACTTCCGCCTGACCCTGCCCCGTGATGCCGATCAGGCGCTCGATGCGTCTCCGCTACCCCTGATTCCCGAGCCCACGGTGGTGCGGTCATGATGCGCTTCGGGCAGACCGTCGCCATCGCCGTCGCTGCCGCGCTCATCACCAGCGCATGCGCGACGATCCCTACCTCGGGTCCGGTCATCGAAGGTCCCGAACTCGATAGCGGATCCACGGATCAGGTGATCCGAGTCATCGCTCGGCCGCCCGAACGGGGTATGAGCCCAGCCCAGATCGTCAGTGGATTCGTGCAAGCCTCGGCGTCCTTCGAAGACGATCATGCGATCGCGCGGCTGTACCTGACCCCTGAGGCTGCGGCTACCTGGCGCCCCGAATTCGGCACGACGGTCTATGACGGAACTCCCGTGCTCTCGGTGGAAGGCGCAGCCGAACCGGATGTCGCAGCGAGTTCTACCATCGAACTCAGCGCGACCGAAGCCGGTCGCATCAGTCCGGACGGCCGCTATCAGGTGTCCAGCGCAACCCGGAAGGTGAATGCGTCGTTCACGGTCACGACCGTCGATGGTCAGTGGCGCATCTCGAACCCGCCCGCGGGACTGCTGCTGTCTCGAGCAGATGTCGATCGCGCGTTCCGTTCGTTCAACATCTATTTCTTCAATCCCGATTTCACGTCCCTGGTTCCCGATCCGCGACTGTTCGCGACCGGGGGCACACCCGCGGCGACGACCCTCACACGCGCACTACTCGATGGACCCAGCGAATGGCTCGCCCCAGGAGTGCGCACCGCGTTCCCCGACGGCAGTTCACTTGCGATCGATGCGGTGCCGGTGTCCGACGGCATCGCAAGCATCGACCTCGACCCACCCACGCGATTGACCGACGATGCGACGCGTCAGGCGATGAGCGCGCAACTGGCCTGGACCCTGCGTCAGATCCCCAGCATCCGAGCACTCGACATCAACGCGGGCGGGCAGCTGCTGCAGGTTCCCGGTGTCGCCACACCGCAACCGATCGATGCGTGGCCGCTGGTGAACCCCAACCTCATGCCACCCGACACCCGCGCGTTCGTCATCGCTGCCACGGGCGTGCGGGCTATCGGTGACGCTGGGTCCTTCCCCGTTCCCGGGGCCGCCGGCGATAACGAGCCTGCGTTGACCGCCATCGCGGTCGATATGGAGCAATCCCGCATCGCTGGATTGGACAACCGGGCATCCGTCGTCACGATGTTACTGAGTGAAGGCGCCCAAGCCGTTGCGGCAGAAGCTGATCCAGGTCAGTCACGACCGACTTTCGGTGGCGATATCCAGCCCTGGTTCGTCGACTCCGACGGTGTCGTGCGTCGGCTCAGTGACGATGGTGTCGCGACAGCAGTTCCCGTCGAGGGGCTTGCCCCGCGCACCACCATCCAATCCATCGCACTGAGCCGCGATGGCACCAAGGCCGCGCTGGTGACGCGACGAGGCGCGCGCGCCACGCTGCTGCTCGCGGTGGTCACTCCGCGCGAAGCCGGAATCAGCCTGTCATCTCCGGTGCGCGTCGAATCCCGGTTGAGCGACTTCGTCGATGTCGCCTGGTCCGACGCCGATCGGCTCGTCACCATCGCCGCAGAGGGTGCCGAAGACCGCGAGATCTATGAGATCGACCTCAAGCGGTCCAGTGTGCGTGGGCTGGGCGCACCCACGGCACCGATCCTCCTCGCTGCCGCCCCCGGACTGCCGATCCTGGTGGGTACCGAGGAGGGTGTCGTGGTGTCCGGATCCGGATCGAACTGGCAGGTCATCTCGACCGGATCGAATCCGGCCTATCCGGGCAGTTGATCAACGCGTGCGGTCACGACGATCGCACGCCCGGCACTCGAGATGACCGCGGCCGATTCGGTGGGTGAGATGACACCCGCCGTGCCTTCGGCTACCTCGACGCCGTCCACCAACGCGTCATCGTCGAGTGCGACGACGATGCGAGCGGTGCCCGAGGCTGCCACCAGCGACGCGTCGGCGTCGATGAACTCGATCGTGAACGGCATTCCGGGCGGGTCGATCACCTTCGAAGCGTCGAGCAGGAGGGGCTCTCGGTCGAGTCGAATGGCCGCCAGCGCCTCATCGACCGCGATCGTCTTCGGGGTGAGCCCCAACCGCAGCACGTTGTCCGATGACGTCATCACCTCGACGGCGAGGCCCTCGATATAGGAGTGCACTACCCCGGCCGGAACCGCCAGGGCCTGACCGGGAGCAAGGCGATGATGCGCCAGCAACACCGTGACCAGCACCCCGGGATCCCCGGGGAATGCGGTGGCAACCCGATCGAGGGCGCTGATCTCATCGGGTCTCCAGTGGGCATCGATCGCCGCGGGAATGATCCCTTCCAGCATCTGCAAACGCGTGGTTTCGTCGAGTTCGAGCAGGGAGCGCATCGCCGCCACCCGATCCGTTCCTGCCACGGTGTCAGCGAGTGCATCGGGAAGTCCAGCCTCGATGAGCACCTGCGCAGCGCGGCGACGGTCCCGCCAGCCGGCATGGGTGACGAAGTCGGTGAGCGCGATGACGACCTCGGATTTCTCCGCAGCATCGGAATACAGCACCGGGAGCGTGGGATCGCCGACCTGGGCGGCAAAACCTGCTGCGGCACAGCGCGCATCAGGGTGGACCTGGATCGATAGGGGGTGTCCCGCAGCGAGCAGTTTCACCAGCGGCAGATGCTCGAGCCCGGCGGTGTCGACGATGTCAACGAGGGTGCGTTCGGGCTCGTCCAGCAGCGGAGCGGGTCCACCCTCGTGGGTACCGAACCACAGTTCCGCCTGCGGACCACCGGTCGCACGGTGCCAGGGAACCAATCCATCCTGTTTACCCCAGGCGTACTCCTTGAGCACACCTTCGACCCGGTGCATTGCGTGATCAGACCGCTTCGTCCAGCAGCATCACCGGGATTCCTTCGCGCACGGGGAAACCGCGCCCACACTCGGTACACACCAGCAGTTGACGGTCGATATCGACGCGAAGCGGCGCATGCGCCGGGCATGGACAGGCCAGGATCTCCAACAGCAGCGGATCCAACCCCAGGGTGTTATCGCTGGCGGTGTCGCTGGTGTCGTCGCGGGTCTCGTTATCGCTCACGTGCCCCAGCCTAGGGCCATGCCTCCCGAGCATCTCGGGCCCTGACCGGTCTGGCTCACCGGCGCAAGAGCGCGAGAACGTCGTCGCGGATGCGCTGCATGGTGATGTCGTCATTCGCTTCGACGTTCAACCGCAGCAGCGGTTCGGTGTTGCTCGGCCGCAGGTTGAACCACCAGGTGGGAGTGGTCACGGTGAGCCCGTCGAGGTCATCGCAGACAGCGTCAGGTCCGGTGCAGTAGCGAGCGCGCACCATATCCATAGCAGCGGGCACATCGGCGACCTTGGAGTTGATCTCACCACTGGCGCAATACCGGTCATAGGTGGCCAGCAGGTCCGACACCGTGGTGCCCCGCGCCGTATGACCCAGCGCAGCCAGCACGTGGAGGGCTGCGAGCATGCCCGAGTCGGCACGCCAGAAATCAGCGAAATAGAAATGCCCCGAATGCTCTCCACCGAAGACAGCGCCGGTGTCGGCCATCCGCGCCTTGATGAAAGAGTGCCCCACCCGCGTGCGTACCGCGGTGCCGCCATGCTCGGCGATGACCTCGGGCACCGTTCGCGAGGTGATGAGGTTATGGATGATCGTCGCGCCCGGATGGCGGCGCAGTTCACGAGCACTGATCAACGCGGTCACCGCCGATGGGCTCACCGGACGACCCAGCTCATCGACGACGAAGCATCGATCCGCATCGCCGTCGAAGGCCAATCCGAGGTCGGCGCCCGTTTCGCGCACGTGCGCGGACAGATCGATGAGGTTCGCCGGATCCAGTGGATTGGCCTCATGGTGTGGGAACGTGCCGTCGAGGTCGAAGTACATCTCGTCGACGTCAAGCGGCAACCCGGGCAGTCCGGCGGCAGTGCCCAATACCGCGGGAACGGTATGTCCGGCCATGCCGCTACCGGCATCGACCACCACCCGCAGGGGACGAATGCTGCTCAGATCGACCAGGCTGCGCAGGTAGGCGGCATAGTCGGCGAGCAGGTCTCGGTGGTGTACCGAACCACTGCGACCGTCGAAGCGCGGTACCCCGTACTGCACCATCGCACGGATCTCGGCCAGACCGGACTCCTGCCCGATGGGTGCCGCCCCCGCCTTGCACAGTTTGATGCCGTTATCCCCGGCGGGGTTGTGCGAAGCGGTCACCATCGCCCCGGGCAGCTCGAGCAGCCCCGAGGCGAAATACAAGCCGTCGGTGCTGGCCAGGCCGATGAGGATCGCATCCGCCCCCTGACCGGTGACGCCCCGAGCGATCGCATCGACGAGTTCGGAACTGCTCGCACGCATGTCGTGACCGATCACGACAGCACCGGGACCGCCGCCGTCCGCACGGATGGCAAGCACTTCCACGAGTGCCGCGCCGACCGCCTGCGCAAGACCCGAGTCGAGGTCCTCGGGCACTCGACCTCGCACGTCGTAGGCCTTGATGACCCGGTCGAGTCGATCGGCGGCGAAGGCGGTCGATGTCACGGAGCAACAGTACGCACGAGTGAAGGGGTAGCGCGAAGGCGCGTCAGTAATCCATGCCCGGCAGGACACCGGGCACTGACCGAAGATGTCCGCGTTGCACACCCTCGCCGATCGCATCCGCGAGTTCCTCGGGGCTCTCGCGGCTCTCGGGGTTCTCGGGGCTCCGCGGCGCGGATGCGGTGGTGGCTGGTTCGCGGAGAGCCGACTCGCGCACCACATTGGCGAGGGCTTCCATGTCGGCAGAGACACGCACGGGGTCGATCTCGGTCTCGATGCGGATCAATTCCCATCCGCGCGGCGCGGTCAGCCGGGCCGCGTGCGATTCGCACATGTCGTAACTATGCGGCTCGACCGTTGGCGACAACGGACCGAGCACCGCGGTCGAGTCGGCATACACATAGGTCAAAGTCGCTGTGGCATGCCGGGTGCACGACGGTCGAGAACAGCGTCGTCGGTATCCCACGCAGTGCAGGCTAGACCGAACTCCGCCCCGGATGGGGTCGCCACGCCGGACCCTACAGCGCGAAGGCGCAGGTTCAGTGGACAGGGGTCAGGGACCCGCGACCGACACTCCGATCGCCCGACCGGCAGACGGGATGCTCACAGTGGTCCGCAGTGTCGCCAGCGGATACCCGCCGAACAGCGTGCCCCGCGACCCGCGACGAATCGATGTCTGGGCGACGTAGATGCCCGGTCTGCTCGGGGTGACGACCGCGGTGAACCATTCCGCATTCTCCGGACGAGGCAGATCCACGGCGATCGCGCGATCAGCCGGCACGGACACGTCGATCGGTTCGGGTGCGACCGCGTCGGCACCGAAGGGCAGCAGTCGAATGGACACCTGCGTATCGGTGTCATCGACTGCCGAGCCGGACTGGCCGCGCGCGGGTGCGGTGAGCCACAGCGTCACACCGGTGCCCCGCACCGCCGGAAGACCCGCGGCTGCGGCGATTCCGGTCACCGGGGTCGCCCCGGTCGCAAACGACACGTCTTCGCGAATCTCACTGGACGAGGCATCGACGCCCGTGTGGCGCATGCGCACTCCGGCGACGATTGGCACATCGGAGGTCAGCTCGATGGTTCCCGAGACGTCCTGCAGAGTGTTGGCGAGGCCGACGGTGGCGACCGTCCCGGCCGGAACCTCGACCTCGGACAGATCAACCGGGGTGAAAGCACCGTCCTCGGTGAGTAAGCGCACCGAAACCACCGCGTCCGCATCACCGGGGGCATGAACGATCAGGCGCCGTCCACCATCATCGCCGAAGACCCCTGGGATGTACACGCGGGTCGCCGGTTCGGCCGACGGGGGAATCCAGTCGATACCGCGGGGTACGAACCCTTCGGCATCGATGTCCTGCACGGCAGCCACGATGCGGCCGGTGCGCACCTGCACGTTCCACACCACTGTGGCCTGTGCGGGAGCGACGCGGGTGAGGCGGATCGCCGTGCGGCTCTGAGCGGGAATCACCAGCCCGCGCAGGGAATTCGCCGAGATAGGCCCTTCGGTACCGGCGAGTTGGACATCGACCTCGGCATCGGATATCTCCGGGTTGACCAGATACATCGTCGTGGTGCGCCCACTGGAGGATCCGCCTCCGACGAACCACCAGGTGGGTGACGGTGACGGGCAGTTGAGCATGGCAACCCCGCGCCGTGGCCCTGACAGACCCAGTTCGTATTGCGCGGCGACGAGTCCGGGGGCTAAACCACCCTCGGCCGTGGCGACCAGGGGGCGCAGTCGACCGGACTCGTTGATCACCTGAACCGAGGATGCCGGCTCGACCAGCCCGATCCCATCACCGGTGATGACATCGACCTGACGGTCGGGCGCACCCAGATAGGACAGCGTCGCGGCACCGGGGCGGTCCTGGCCGGGCAGGTCATCGACGATGCTCACCGCCG
>CAJXYI010000047.1 GCA_913063435.1 uncultured Actinomycetales bacterium
CGGCTTGTGCGCAACCGGCAAGGGACGCAGCGACTTCGACGCCATCCGCCACTCATCGGCCATCACCGATAGCTCGCCCCGCTTGGAGGTGATCACCTCGCCGTGCACGAATACGTGATCGCCGAGGTCGACCAGCGCCTTCCAGTTCGCGAGCGCATCCTCACCCACTGAAGCAAGCGACAGCATCGCCTGGAGTTGGGTCCCATCGCCGGCGCGCAAGGTCGCGAAGCACAGTTTGCCGGTGTTGCGGATGAAGATGACCCGGCCGGTGACGCCGACGATGTCACCGGTGGTGGTGTCGACGGGCAGGTCGGGGTGACGCTCGCGGACTGCGGCGAGGGTGTCGGTGATCGGAAGGCTCACCGGATAGGGATCGTGACCCATCGCCGCGAGCCGGTCGCGCTTCTCGCGACGGATCCGCATCTGCTCGGGGAGGTCGTCCTCGGCATCGGGTGCGGGCGATTGATCGGTCACGGTCGGCAAGCGTATCGGCCCGTGTTCACTCAGCGATGTCCCGCAGCACCGCTGCAGTGCCTTCCGGGTCGGTGAGCATGAGGTCGTGGCCGGTGGCGATCGTGCGATGAACCCAGCCTGCTGCTGCGGCCCTGTCGATGCTCTGGGCCAGCGAGGCCAGTGGCGGGTCGGTGTGCTCGAGATAGACCCGCGGCAACGCGGCGAGTGGCTTCGGATCGAACACCACTCGATCGGTTGCGCATCGCAGCGGGAAATCGGTCAGTCTCGTGCCGATGAACTCCCGCAGATCCGGATCGGTGACGGCCCACTGGTCGAGGAAGGCCGTTGATGTGGGGATGCGCCATCCCTCACCTGCATCGGCGAGTTCGCGATACCGGGCCGCAACCGCAGGCGGTTCGACATCGAGCAGGCACTCCCCTGGCTCGACGAGGAATGCGCCTGCGGCAACCACCGTGCGCAGTCGATCGCGGAGACGATCGGCCAGGGGTCCGGCGAGCACTCCCGCATAGGAGTGCAGCACGAGAACGATGTCGGTCAGGCCGTGTGCTTCGACGACGTCGATCACATCGTCGACATGCGTGGAGACTCCGACCTGAGGGGTGAGCTCATCGGCACGGTCGCCCTGTCCGGTGAGCGTGGGTGCGTAGGTGCGATGACCTGCCTCGCGCAGAAGCGGTTCGACATCGCGCCAGCACCAGCCACCATGCATGGCTCCATGGATCAGGACGAAGGTGGCCATGGTCATGTTTCCGTGGGCGGCATTCAGGAGTTCTTGGCGAATACCAGGCTCAACCCGCACAGGGTCAGGTCGGAATCGTGATGGGTGATCGTGGTCGATTCCGCGATGACCACGGGTGCCAGCCCACCGGTGGCGACGACCGCGGTGACCTCGCCGAGTTCGGAGATGATGTGGTGGACGAGTCCGTCGACCTGGCCGGCGAAGCCGTACACCGCACCGGCCTGCAACGCCTCCACGGTGTTCTTGCCGATCACCGATCGTGGACGGACGAGTTCGACCTTGCGTAGTTGGGCGGCGCGCATGGACAGTGCCTCGATCGAGATCTCGATCCCCGGTGCGAGTGCTCCGCCGAGGAACTCACCCTTCGCGCTCACGACATCGAGGTTCGTCGACGTGCCGAAGTCGACCACGATGCAGGGGCCGCCATAGCGATAGTGGGCGGCGATCGTGTTGACGATCCGGTCGGCACCCACCTCCTTGGGGTTGTCGGTGAGGACCGGGACACCGGTTTTCGTGCCCGGCTCGACGATGACCGTGGGGGTGTCGGGGTAATAGGCGTCGAGCATCGTGCGCATCTCGTGCAGGACCGAAGGCACCGTGGAGCACAGCGCGATCCCGGTGATCACGGGTGAATTCATCAGCAGTCCGCGCAGCACCAGCGCCATCTCGTCGGCCGTCGCACGCGTGTCGGTCTTGATGCGCCAGGAGTGCGTGAGTTCATGATCGCCTGTGTAGAGACCGAGGACCGTGTTGGTATTGCCGACATCGATGGCAAGCAGGCTCATGACAGTTCCTCCAGGTCTGCGCCGATGTCGAGCACGGGCGCGGAGTGCGTGAGAGCGCCCACCGCAAGGTAGTCCACACCGGTTGCGGCGACCTCGTCGGCCACATCGAGGGTGAGTCCACCCGAGGCCTCGAGTCGTGCCCGGCCCGCGGTGAGTTCGACAGCGCGGCGCATGTCCTGGGGTGTGAAGTTGTCCAGCAGCACTAGGTCGGCTCCGGCCTCGAGTACCTCGGTCAGCTGGTCGAGGGAATCGACCTCCACCTCGATGTCGATGCCGGGGAAGGTCTCGCGCACCGCGGCGAAAGCCGGTGCGACACCGCCGGCGGCAACGACGTGGTTGTCCTTCACCAAAGCCGCATCCGATAGCGACATGCGGTGATTCACTCCCCCGCCGCAGCGAACCGCGTACTTCTCCAACGCTCGAAGACCCGGTGTCGTCTTGCGCGTGTCGCGGATGCGCGCCGACGTGCCGGCGATGGCATCGACCCATGCGCGAGTGAGTGTGGCGATCCCGGACAGGTGACACAGCAGGTTCAGCGCGGTGCGTTCGGCGAGTAGCAGGTCGCGTGTGGGCCCGGTGATGATGATCAGCGCCTCCCCGGCCGCGACGTCATCACCGTCGCTCTTGGCGAGGTCGACTTCGACGCGTCCCTTGGCGGCTTCGAGGAAGACCTGTGCCGCCACCGGGATTCCGGCTGCGACACCTGCGGATCGAGCGACCAGATGCATCCGAGACCGCTGCTTGCGCGGCACCGTCGACTCGCTGGTCACGTCCACTCCGCCGGCGAGGTCCTCCGCAAGCGCGCCCCGCACGATCGCACGAACTGATTCCGGATCGAGCCCGGACGCGCGCAGCAATCCCTCGATCCGCGCCTGATCGGTTGCCTGGCGTTCGGGCTCCATGGCGGTCACCGTCTCACGCCGCGTGCTGATCAAGCCGTCAGGGGTGACCCGGCTGATAAGCCGCACCCGCCAGGTGGCGTCGCTGCGTTCGGGGAAGTCCTCGCGCCAGTGCGAACCCCGCGTCTCCTCGCGCTGGAGTGCGTGATCGACGAGCAGACGAGCAACCTCCAGCAGATTCGTCGTCTCCCAATCCTCGGTGCACGGGCGTCCGCCATCGGCGTGGGCGAGGGCGGCAAGACCGTTCGCGGCGCGCTGCAGTGATTCCGCGTTGCGCAGCACCCCCGCATCGATGCTCATCAGGTGTTGCAGTTCGCGGCGTGCACTGTGCGGAATGAGCGGGACGACCTTGGCATCGGTCACGATCGGTCGGGTTGCGCGCCGCTCGGCGGCAAGCACCGCACCGATGCGCGTGGCGAAGACCAAACCTTCGAGGAGAGAGTTCGATGCGAGCCGATTCGCGCCGTGCACGCCGGTGCAGGCGACCTCACCGCAGGCATACAGACCGGGGATCGTCGTGCGCCCATCGCGATCGGTGCGCACCCCACCGGACACGTAGTGCGAGGCCGGGGCGACGGGGATCATCTCGGTCACCGGGTCGACATCGTGTTCGAGGCAGGAGGCATAGATCGTCGGAAAACGTTCCCGCCACTTGCGTTCGCCGAATGACCGAGCATCGAGCCAGACGTGCGGCTCACCCGTGGCGAGCATGCGTCGCATGATGGCCCGCGACACCACATCACGCGGCGCAAGATCGGCGAGCGGATGCTCGTCCACCATGAAGTGAAGGCCCTGGCCGTCGCGCAGGATCGCGCCTTCACCGCGCACGGCCTCGCTGACCAGTGGCTGCTGTCCCGTCGCCGTCGGGCCCAACCACAGCACGGTGGGGTGGAATTGCACGAACTCCACATCGGCGATCTCCGCGCCCGCACGAATTGCCAGGGCGAGACCATCGCCGGTCGCCACCGAGGGATTCGTCGTCTGCGAATACACCTGACCGAAGCCTCCGGTCGCGAGCACGATCATCGGGGCGAGTGCCGCTCCGACACCGTCGCGCTGACCCTGGCCCATGACATGCAGCGTCACTCCCTGAACGCCACCCTCGACATCGCGCAGCAGATCGAGCGCGAGCGCACCCTCGATGAGTTCGATGCCCTCATCGGCGAGTACGGCGGCGACGAGCGCGCGGCTGATCTCCGCACCCGTCGCATCCCCTCCGGCATGGGTGATGCGATCACGCAGGTGGCCGCCTTCACGGGTGAGTTTCAATTCCCCGGCCTCGTCGACATCGAAGTGCGCACCGAGTTCGATCAGATGTCGCACCGCATCGGGGCCTTCGGTCACCAGCGCCCGCACCGCATCGACATCGCACAGCCCGGCACCGGCGACGAGGGTGTCGTGCAGATGCTCCTCGGGGGTGTCGTCTTCGGCGAGCGCAGCGGCGATGCCGCCCTGTGCCCACCGCGTCGAGCCTTCATCGACTCGACCCTTCGTCACGATCAGCACGCTCAGACCTGCTCGCCGCGCATCGAGTGCGGCGGTCAGGCCGGCGATCCCGGATCCGACGATCACGACATCGGCGCTGACCTGCCAGGTGGCCTCCGCTGCTTCGAGCCGGCTCATGCACTATTCCCGAGGTCGAGTGCCGCATTGTCGATCAGGCGGGTGCCCGCGACCGGGACGGCGACGAGGAGTCGGGCCGTACCGTGATCGGGTGCAGCACCCAGATCGGGGTCGGTGACGGCGACGTAATCCGGTGTGAGACCGGCACTTTCGAGGTGATCGAGGGTCACCTGTTCGACGGCAGCGGCACCCAGTGCGCTTGCCTTGACTCCGGCCCGCAGGGCGAGGGGAACCTGCGCGGCGATTGCTCGGGCCTCGGCATCGAGGTAGCGGTTGCGGCTGCTCATCGCCAAGCCGTCGGATTCCCTGACCGTCTCAACCCCCTCGATGCGCACCGGCCAATCCAGCGCTCGTGCCATGGCGCGGATGAGGACGAGTTGCTGATAGTCCTTCTCTCCGAACAGTGCGATGTCGGCGCACGTGACATGCAGGAGTTTGGCGACGACCGTGAGCATGCCGGCGAAGTGACCGGGGCGCACCGCACCCTCGAGGATGTCACCGAGGGGCCCAGGCTGGATCGAGATGCCGGCAGTCGCCGAATTTTGCGGATAGACCTCGTCGACAGTGGGTGCATAGACGATGTCGACACCGTGCGCTGCACACACGGCGACGTCATGATCGAGATCACGCGGATATCGTTCGAAGTCCTCACCCGCTGCGAACTGGCGCGGGTTGACGAAGTCGGTGACGATGACGCGCCCGCGAGCACCCACCCGTTCGCGGGCGACATCCATGAGATGCGCATGGCCTTCATGCAAGGCACCCATGGTCATCACGACCGCGGCGGGTCCCGTTGCGGGCTCGACCATGCCGAGTTCGGACCGGGTGGTGACCAGGAGTGTCATGACCGGCGCTCAGTTTCGTCGAGGACATCACCGTCGAGGACATCGAGGAGCCGGTCGCGCTGCTCGGCAGTCAGCGTTCCGAAGTCATGGGCGCGCTTCGCGGTGCTGCGCGCCATGGCGCGGTAGGTCGTCGCGATATCTGGCGCCACCTCGCCGAGGTCGTCAAGATGCTTCGTCAGCGTTCCCGCATCACCGCGCGCCACCGGTCCGGTGAGTGCGGCATCACCGTCTCGCAACGCGTTATCGAGGGCTGCCCGCAGCAGCGGAGCGACTAATCGAGCCGGATCACTCACCCCGGCGAGGTTGAGCAGTTCGCGGGTTTGCGCGACCAGCGTGACCAGGTGATTGGCGCCGTGGGCGAGTGCAGCGTGATAGATCAACCGTGATTCCTCGGAGACGACGATCGGATCACCGCCCATTTCGATCACCAGCGCCTCAGCCACCGGCAGCGCCTCAGGTGGTGCCGTCACCGCGAACGGGCAATCCTCGAGTCGGGTGAGATCCAGACTCGTGCCGGTGAACGTCATCGACGGATGCAATGCGAGTGGGATCGCAGAGTTGAGCGTCACGGGTTCGAGCACCCTGATGCCGAACCGACCGGCGGTGTGCGCGACATACTGGCCCGGATGCGCAACCGTCGCTACCTCGTCGGCAACACCGGCGAGTGCGTCGTCGCTGACCGTGAGCAGCAGCAGATCACAGTCTGCGGCGACCTCGAGCATCGACCGGATCGGCACCCCGGGCAGCAGCGCCTCGGCGCGCACGCGCGACAGGTCGGTGCGGGCAGTGACTCCGGTGACCTGATGACCCACTCGGCGCAGCGCAGCACCGAGGACGGCGCCCACGCGCCCCGAGCCGATAATGCCGATCCGCAGACGCGGTGGCACGGCGGTCACCATTCGACCAAGCCTAGAGGTCGGCCACGCCCAGCCCATCCTCAGGCGAGACCCCCATCACCGTTCGCATTCTCCGGGACGATTCGCCCGCCCCGTGGTCGTTTCGTCCCCGAGAACGGGGGGGCTCACATCCACGCGTAACCAGGACACCCCAGCTGAGCGGTCGAGCAGGCGTGCTCGCTGGCTGTAGCGCTGCAGCTGCTCGGTGAACAGGCGCGGATCCGATTCGGCGAGTTCACCATCCGGGGGCGCGGCGGGAGCAATGAGTTCGGCCAGCACCTCGGCCTGGCTGCGTACCACTCCGGGTGGATCGGTGGCTGCGGCCAGGGAGTCCCACGTCACGTGTGCGGTGAGATTCATCGAGCCATCCGGGATCGGCCAGTGCGCGGCGCCCCCGCGATATCCGATGATGCTGCCGGTAGCGAATCTGTCGCGTTCGCCACGTGTGTGGCCGTAATCGATCGCGAGCGCGAGTCCGGTGCGCAGCGATGCGCATACCGCCCGCCATGCTGCATCGCGGTGCCACCCGATCTCCGCTCGATCGAGGACCGGACCCCACCACTGGTCCAGCCAGCGTTGGGCGGCACTGTCGGGGAGCACGGTGTCACCCATGCTTTCCGCGCCGGTCGACGGATCGACGAGCACCTGCCGGATACGGCCGTCGTCATCACGAGCGACCACATCGACGGGAAGATCATCGAGCCACTCGTGCGCGAGGATGATTCCAGTGATTCCCTCGGGTCGAATCCGTTCGAGGATGTCCGGGGCGACACCTACCACCCAGTCGATGCGATCGGGTAGGCCGATCGGTCGCGGTCGAACGTCGATGGCGGTGAAGTGGAATCGGGATTCATCACGGAGTGCGGCGAGCAAGGACGTGAGCATTTCACCCGATCCGGCGCCGATGTCGACGATGTCGATCGGGTCAGCAAGGGGCAGTCGGCCGGCGACCTGCTCAATGACGACCGCTAACGCTTCAACGAGCGGGCTATCTTGCGCCTCGGTCGCAAAGTGCCGGGCGGGGGTGTTGGTCCGATAGAACCCCTGCGGCCCCAGATGTGCGTCATGCCACGCAATCGGCCACGCGATCGGCCACGCGACGGGTGTGTTCGTCATGCAGTCTCGCACCCGATGTGATGCATCACGCTTGATGCAGGCGAGCCAGTCGCGCCCGATCAGCCTGGGCATCGGCGAGTCCGCGCGCAGTGGGCAGATCCACCTGCAGGGCTGACAGGCTCACCGGGCCGGGCGCGACGTCGAAGGCGACGGTCGCCAGACGAAGGGCACGTTGCCACGGGCCCTGCATGACACGCACCGACTGATTGCGCGCATGGGGAGCGAAGCTGATTCGGCGGGTGATGCGACCGGTGCGCGTGGCGATCACCTGATCGGTGGCGGCCCACGCGAGGAACGGCCACTGGAACGGCTCGCGCCAGCGGGCGCGACGCGGCGCGCTCACCCACGGCAGGTCATCGACGGCAACACCGGGCATCACCTGCTCGATGATCGCGAGCGCCTCATCTCGTGGGGCCACGGGCAGCAACACCGCCCGGCCCGTCTCCTGCCCTTCACCGCCAACCCCGGCGACCGTGAGTTGCACCCGCACCCAACCGAAGCGCCGCCACAGCAGCGGTGCCACGATCTCCACCGCCTGGATCCGCCCGACCGGCACCGTGCGGGTCTGGGTTTGCAGCAACCCGTTGCGCAAACGCAGACCATCTCGGGTGCGCGAGAGCGTGAAGTTCGAATAGGTGAAGAACTCGCTGATGATCGCGAACAGCGGCACGCCACCGGTGACGACCGCGACGGCAAGGGATGCAACACCCTGGGTCCGGATGGTGAACAGGATGAACAGCACCGTCAGGATGAACAAGGTCACCGTCGTCGTGCGCAGCAGCAGCGAACCGAGCAGCCGCCCCATCGGCACGCGCGCGAGCAGTTCGCCATCCATCTGGTTCGCCAGATTCGCCGGATTCGGCGGTGCGGCCGGATCGTATTCGCCACCGTCGACATCTGCTGACGTCGCATCCTCGGACTTCGTGCGCTGCTCGGCCTTCGCCAGGATCGTCGTGCGCAGGTCCTCCGCCTGACTCTTCGTCAGATAACGCAGCACGGCGCGCGAATCACCGGCGCCAGCCACCTCGATGCGCACCTCGACGAAACCGAGCAGGCGTGCGATCAGTGGCGACACCGCATCCACGCTTTGCAGGCGCGACAGTTGGAGCCTGCGTGCCTGGCGCTGGAAGATTCCTGAATCGACGCGCAGGTCGCCGTCGGCGTCGAGGTAATAGGTCAGTTTCTTCCATGACCACCAGCCGAATCCGGCGGCGACGAGCGCGATGAGGATGGTCGCGATGGCCGCGCCGAACGCGGGAATCAGACCGATGTCTTCCCACAGGCCACCGAGCGGAAGGAGCATGCCGAGATAGACCGCGGGAACGATGCGTGCAGCGAGCACGACCGGGGATGCCGGGTGCGTGCGCCGCGGGATCGATAGGTCGATCAGCGCAGTGGGTGCATACGCGGTCCGTGGATCAGGGGGTGGTGAATCACCGGGTGGGGGGACATACGCGGGCAGCGGGTGGGTTGCGGACTGCTCCGGCTGACCCGCTGGCAAATCGTCGGGGAACTGCCCGGTCACATGCCCGCCGATCGCTCCTCGCCGCGCGCGGCGAGCCGATCCCGCAGAGCCGCAGCGTCATCGGGAGGGAGTCCGGGAATGGCGGCGTCCGTGGTCGCCGCAGCCGTGTGCAACTGCACGGTCGCGATACCCAGCCAGCGATCGATCGGTCCCGCGGTGAGGTCGACCATCTGCATCCGGCCATAGGGCACGATCACCAATCGGCGGATGAGGATGCCGCTGACGACCAACAGATCCGTCTCGCGTTCGGCATAGCCATACGAGCGCACGCGTCGCCCGATCAGCCACCACGCCCAGACGAAGACCGCCACGAATACCGCAGTGGCAGCGATCGCGATCCAGGTCGGGATGCCCGGGATCAGCCACAGCGCGACGATGACGGCGACCTCGAGCAGCGAACCGAGAACGAGGGTGATCCGCCGCGCCGTGATCAGCTTGGGTGACACCCGGACCCAGTTCTCCTGCGGCGGGGCGAAGGCAGCGTCAACCTCGTGCACATGCGATGTCACAGCACTACTGTGTCATGACATCGGTCGTCGACTCGTCCATGGCAGGGTTGCCCCGTGTCTGAGACCCCGCCATCGGCCACTCCTCCGCCCGGCGAGGAGCAGATCATCGGGATCGGGGCGGCTCCGGCCGACATCACCCTCGACCTCGGTGAACTGCACCCCAGCGCGCACGGGGCGATGCGGGTGCGCTGCTCGTTCGTCGAGGCCGGCACCGATGATGGCGACACCGTGCGGGTGGCCGCTGCCGAACCGATGCCCGGGTTGCTGCATCGCGGGACGGAGAAATTGCTCGAGGTGCGCGATTATCGCGCGGGACTCATGCTCGCCAACCGTCACGATTGGCTGTCGGCGGTCACCAGCGAGGTGACGATGGCACTGGCCGTCGAGGAGCTGCTGGGCCTCACACCCCCACCCCGGGCGACGTGGCTGCGGACCCTGCTGTGCGAGATGAACCGGGTGATGGCCGGGCTCATGCACCTAGCCGGTGCTGCGACGCTGCCCGGTCGCGGAGTGAGCGCCGCAGAGGTGCCCGGAATGGCGGCGCGCGAGGCGTGGCAGCGTGCACTGGAGCGCATCAGCGGTGGACGCATCCACGCGATGATCACTCGCATCGGCGGGCTGGCCAACGATGCGCCCGGGGGCTGGCTCGATGATGTGCGGGCGGCGGTCGCGGCGACGCGCGAACAACTGCCCGCATTGACTGAGTTGGCGGTCACCGCCGTGTCGGGTGATCACGTTGCAGCGCTATCGCATGACGATGCGGTGGCGTATTCGGTGAGCGGCCCGGTCGCGCGCGCCAGTGGACTGGATATCGACCTGCGCCGCGACTCGCCGTCGCTGGCCTATCCGGAATTGGCCGATGTCCTGCGCATCGCGCTGCGTGCTGATGGGGACGCGGCGGCTCGGTATGAGGTGTTGGCCGAGCAGGTCGGTTACGACCTCGATGTGATCGAGGCCTGCATCGACCGCATGCCCCATGGTGACGTGAACGTGCAGTTGCCCAAGGTCGTTCGCGCACCCGAGGGCAGCGCCTACGCCTGGTTGGAGGCGGCGACAGGGATCAACGGGGTGCTCGTGGTGAGCACCGGTGAGACGACACCGTGGCGGGTGCGGCTGCGGACCGCGTCATATGCGAACGTCCAGGCGATGAGTGCGGCACTTCCGGGCACCGCCCTGGCCGATCTGCCGGCCGCCATCGGGTCGTTCCTGTTCATCGTCGGCGACCTCGACCACTGATCCCACTCAGAAGGTGACCGGCGTCGTCACGTTGGCCGGATCAGAGGGCGGGCCGTTGCCGTAGGAATTCGTCGCGGTGACCTCGACCGTGTACGTGGTGTTCGGATAGATGCCATTGAATGAGGCAGACGTACCCGAAACGGTCTGCGACGCTGATCCGGGCTGTCCCCCCGACACCCACGTCAGTTCCACCGTGTACCCGGTGATCGGAGCGCCCCACCTCGATGGAGCCGTCCAACTGACGTCGATCTGCTGGGTCTGGTTGTCGAAAGTGGCGCTGACGTTGAGCGGCTTGCTCGGCACGGTCACCACCCCGCCGGTCGGCGTCGGTGTCGGCGTCGGTGTGGGCGTGGGAGTGGGCGTGGGAGTGGGCGTGGGAGCAGTCAGATCTGGAACGAAGACCGGAGCAGTGACCGCATTACCCGAGCCGCAAATGTTGTCCCCGACGATCTCGAACCAGTACAGGCTGCCTTTGGGCAGATCGAGATCCGATAGATCGAACTCCAGAGAGCGACTCGAGCCCTCGGGATTCCACCGCTGCAGCACGTTTTCCTGCTGATCGACGAGCGTGATCGACCACCTCGAAACCGGGTGCCCGCCGTCGGTCTCCCAACTCAGCTCGCCGGTCATATCCGACCGCAGGATCGACCGAGGCCCGGCGGCGATCCGCGGCGCACTCATCACCGGATCGGCGTCCACGATCACCGCAGGCGAGAAGATGTCGGGGACCGTGGTAGCGAGGCTCGAGTAGAGGTAAGCCCCCACAGCCGTCACGTACAACTGTGCGGGACCGGTGGCGGTGGGCTTGTTCCAGTAGCCGAAAGTGTCGTCACCGTTCAAGTCGATGGTGGCACGTCGGGTGTCGCGGGATACGTCGGTGTGCATCCTCCACTGTCCTTGACTGACCGGGGTGATCCTGAACCCATCCAACTGCTGGTCCCAGCTGAGGCGGCTCCTGTCGTAGTCCCAGGTCACGATGGATTGACGGCAGGCATTCACCACGGTCACGTTCGTCGGCTGCGGTAGGCGCCTGGGTTGACTGATCCGCAAGGTGAAGGAGCGGCTCAGGCTGACTCCGAGGCGGTTCTCCATCGTGATGGTGCCCGAGACCGGTCGGTCGATGGGCACATCGGCCAACCGTAGGGTGCAGCCGCGGCGCTGGGGATCGACCGACACCCGTCCTGAGAGCGCGAGGACCGGGTCCTCCCAACTCACTGTCGCGCGTGTGACGGGTGCCCCTCCCGAATCCCTGATGCTGCATAAAAGTGTCACATCTGTGTACAGAGAAACCCCGGAATTGGGCACGGAATCGGCCTGTATCCAGACTCTAGGGGGCTTAGGCCGTGCTGGCTCCACTCGGGCGGACTCCCTCACCTCATCCGCGAGTCCTGCGCCCGCCGCATTGACCGCGCTCACGCTCATGATCACCGGCTCGTTGCGGTCGCGAATGCGAGCCAGCCCCGACACACTCCACTCCCGTGATTCCGCGGGGACGATCTCGCGCGCGATCTGCTCACCTTCACGCGTCGCGATCACCTCGTATCCCGTGATCTGGCCATCACCATCGTCGACAGGGGGCTCCCATCGGACGACCACACCTCGGTCGCGACTGAATGCCGCGAGGGAGGAGACGGTGCCCGGCAGATCGGGCGTGTTGGTGAAGGTCCGCGCGGAGACCTCGGTGAAATCCGACACGCTGGTGACGAGCGGGCCACCTCGTGACTCGGGACGTGCCTTCGACTCGTCGATGATCCGAGCCCGGATGCGATACGTGGTGGCCTCGAGCAGGTCATCGAAGGCTACTTGCGTCGCGCCCCTGAGATCCACCGTTCGGGGTGCGGACCACGGACCGTCTTCGGTGGCGATCTGCACCTCGATCCGCGGATCGGTGCCGACTCCGGCGGGTGGTTCGAAGACCACATCGAGCGCACCCACCCTCCGTTCGATCTCGGCTACCTCCGGGCCACGGACCGGCGCCAGGACCGGCACGTTGTAGGAGGACACCGGCGAACGCAGACCGTCGCGCATCATCCGGGCCACGAACGGCACGCGATACTCCCCGAAGAAGTTGCCCTGCCGCCTGATGTCCAAGACGAAACCCTCGCCTGCGGTCACCGTCCGCCAACCGCCGCCATCCCGGATCTCCCAGGTGTATCCGGTGCGGACGGGGGGCGTTCCGGTGATCCGCGCCATCATGGGGGTCGACGGATCGGGTGCGAGTTCGAGGAAACCCCACTTCGAGATGTTCGGGCTGCCGGGCCAGTTGATCGACCTGCTGCGCACGATCGGTGACCACTGGCTCGGAGAGCCCACCCCCGACCCCCACCGCGTTCGTGCCTGAAACTCATACCACTGCCCGGCCTTCCCGGTGTAGAGCGCCCACGCGCTTCGGCGACTCGTGGTCACCGTCTCCCATGGCTGATCCGAATCCGCCAGCCGCCATCGCAATTCGAGTCGGTAACGCGTTGCGTCTGCGTAGGCGATCCGGACTCCCGGGTCCGGTTCACCGAGCATCGGCGTCAGCGTCGGTGCCGGCGGAACACCGAGCACGAGGTCCAGCATTTCCTCAATCGATGGATCCGCATCGGCAGATACGGTCGCGGGTGAGGCGCTCAGGCTCGGAGTCGGAGTTGGCGTAGGGGCGGGAATCGGCGTGGGCGCTGAGGGTTCCCGTGGAGCAGTTTCCTCCGAAGCCGCGGCCGGTGCGTCTTGTTCCTGGTTCGTCGTCGTGGTCGGTGTCGGCGTGCCGACACCGAGGCTGATCGTGGTGCCCGAAGGATTGCAGGCCGCGGCCACGAGGAACGGGATACTGATCACGATGGCGAACACGGCGGGAACACGTCGCATGGTTGCGATTCGACCACCGCAGCGGCTCAGCTCTCCAGTTCTGAGCCGGGGCGGCGAGAAAGTGGGTCCAAAACCCCCCGGGTAGGTGTCCGGCACCCTCGACTGCTGGCAACCGCGGCGCCCATCCTCCTAGCATCGGAGTCAGGTGGACCCGCGGAAGGTGAACAGGGATGCAGGTACTGGTCGTCGAGGACGATGACTTCACCCGCATGCTGCTCGGATCGACCTTGCGCGAACTCGGCCATGACGTCGTGGCCGAATCAGCCACCATCGCGGATGGGTTGGAAGCGGCGCGCCTGAACAGGCCCGATGCTGCCGTCATCGACCTCGACTTCGGTCGTGGGCCCTCCGGTATCGATCTCGCCCACGGCCTCAGGCGACTGCTGCCCCGCATCGGCATCGTGATGCTGACCGGCTACGTCGAACCACGACTACTCGGTCACACGCGACCCTTGCCCTCCGCAGCGGTGTACCTGGTGAAGCGTTCAGTGCGCGATCAGTCGGTTCTTGACGCTGCACTCACCATCGCGATCGATCCGGCAGCTGCGCGTCATGTCGAGGCGCTGCCCGTCGCGGCATCGCTGGGTCGACGACGCAGGCTCTCTGACGGCCAAGTCGAGATCATGCGACTGGTCGCCGAGGGCTGCTCCAACGCAGAGATCGCACACCGACGACACCTCAGCGAACCCGCCGTCGTGAAGGCCATCGCCCGGCTGTGCCAACAACTCGATATCCAGACTGGTCCGGGTGCCAACCAACGAGTCCTCGTCGCCCAGTCCTACTTCCGGCTCGCCGGCACTCCCCCCTCGGAAGCCTCGCCCCATGCCGAGCAATGACACAGAAGTTGCCGTGATTCCGCCGCTGGCGCTTCGCCTGAGATCGGCGTGGGCTCCTGATCGCACGTCCTATCTCCTCACGCTGCCGGTGGCTGCGTTGGCGATTCTGTTCTCCACCGAGCCCCTTGGCGGAGGTGCCTGGCCAGAGCGCGTTGCGATCACCATGATCTGCCTCGTTTCGGGAATCCCGTGGATCGCCCTCACATCAAGAATCCATCGACGCTGGCCGCAACTACCGCTTGCACTTGCGATCGCATACCTGCTCCTGAGTGGAGCCGCCCTCGGCTTGTCCATCGAATTCCTCGAACGGCTGTGGTCATTGACCGAACCCACCGACGCTGCGCTCCGCGCACTCCTCACCGCCGTACTGCTGACATGGTGGTTCCTCACCCTGGGGCTCCTCCTCGATGGACGTCGACGCATCCTGCAGCAACGACGTGATCTGATCGACGAACGTGTGCGACTGATCCAGGCATCCGAGGAACACGGCGATCTCATCAGCGGGCTGCGTCATCAGATCGCTTCGGACCTTTCGGCACGGCTCGAACCGGCGGTGAGGACGATCGATGCCAGGCTGCGCGATCAGCAGGATGCGTTGGTCTACGAGCGCGGTGAAGAAGTCGCCTGCATCCTGCATGACGCTGCCCACGAGACTCTGCGTCCGATGAGCCGTCGCATCTGGGCCGTCACCGACGATGCCTACCGGCCACCCAGCGTCTTCGGGTTGATTCGACGCATCGTGTCCGAGAACCCCTTCCGTCCCGTGATCGTGTCGCTCATCTTCGCGGTGACCGCGGCTGCCGGGCAGCGCGGCGAAACTGCCTCCGGATTGATCAGCATCGGTGTGGCGATTCTGGCCATCGTCATCATCATGAGTGGTGCGAATCTTCTGATGCGGATGGTCCCTCGACATCACTCTGCCATCTTCATCGCGACAGTTATCGTGCTGCAGTTTCCGGTTCTGCTCGGAGTGTGGTTCGACGCCTTCCGGACAGTGCCGAGCGTCACTGTCCTCGATGCACTCGCGCAGGTTCTCCTAGGCGTCATCATCATCCTGCTCACCTCAGGGTTCGGCACGTGGCGTCGATCCCATCTGCAAATACTCGCGATGATGCGCGAGGACCTCGATCGCGATGAGGTCGCGGGCGCCGCTCGACAACGTGTCACGGTCCAGATCCTTCGAGACCTTGCCCGACACCTGCATGGCGAGCTGCAAAGCCAGATATTCGTGGCTGCCTCGCAGATCGAGCGTGCTGCAGCCGAAGAGGATCCGGGGTCCGTGATCGATGCCCTGCGACGAGCTCGCGGTGCGCTGGTCAACCCCTTGAACATGTCACCGTCGGTCACGGGTGGACAGCCGACTGTTGTCTTTCCACCGAAGGAAACCGGCAGCCCTGCCGACGAACTGCGCGAGGATCTCGATCACCTACGTGAACTGTGGGCAGGGCTGCTCACCATCGATTACACGATCGAAGGCGACGGGATGATCGACGCTGACCATGCTCGAGCTATCTCGGCCATCGTGGAGGAATCGGCCGCCAACGCCGTCCGCCATGGGAACGCAGATCGGCTCTTCATTTCGGTTTCACGCGGGCACGAGGGTGGCGAATGGATCGTGGACGTGACAGATGATGGGGACGGTTTGGCCACCGGCTCACCCGGGTTAGGCAGTGAGATCATCGACCAGTTCGCGAGTACCTGGTCGCGCGAAGATCGAGGTGAGCAGGGAACGACGCTGCGCGCCATCATCACCTAAGCACTGAATCCCCTGGACCGGGACGCTGACCTCAGCGGGAGCCGATGATGACGCGGTTGGAGCGCACATCGCTATCGACGCTGCGGAAATACACGTAGGTCTTCTTCCCCGTCCGCCGCTGCCAGGTGAAGTCACCCTCAGCGCTGATAGTGCGTCGGGCTGAGCCCTGGGTGTAGCCGGTCTGGCCGGGGAACTTCACCCACGGGGCGACCTGCTCCCCCACCAT
>CAJXYI010000048.1 GCA_913063435.1 uncultured Actinomycetales bacterium
GGCGACCCCGACGGGACTCGAACCCGCGACCTCCGCCGTGACAGGGCGGCGCGCTAACCAACTGCGCTACGGGGCCTCGGTGGGGATGACCCGGTGAGGCGACCACTTTCCGCGGAAAGTGGGTGGTGCTCGCGTCCCCAACGGGATTCGAACCCGCGCTGCCGCCTTGAAAGGGCGGTGTCCTAGGCCGCTAGACGATGGGGACCTGACTCCGGCCACCGTCGACCGAACGCCGTCGAAGACCGCCTAAGCATAGGGGAGGGTGTCCGAATCGACCAAGCCGGGGGAGGATGGTCTGGTGATCGAGGTCAGCCCCGCCGAATTCGAAGATCTCGTCGCCGAGGCGCTCGAAGCGGTGCCGGGCGAACTCGCCCGACTCGTCGACAACGTGGTCTTCGTGATCGAAGACGACGGGCCTGCCGATGACCCGGATCTGCTGGGCCTTTATGAAGGTATCGCGCTGACCGAACGGGATTTCCGGTATTCCGGAGCGCTGCCCGATCGGATCACGATCTATCGCAATCCGACGCTGCGCATCTGCGAAACACTCGACGAGGTGATCGAAGAGGTCAACATCACCGTCGTGCATGAGATCGCCCACCACTTCGGCATCGACGACGATCGGCTGCACGAACTCGGCTACGACTAACTGCGGGGGGCGGCGGCGCGGTGCAGGCGGTCGATGACGGCGTCGACCGGGCCTTCATCAGCGCCCGGTGGAATCGCCAGGACGAGAGCGAGGGCGTCGTCGTCGGCGCGGCGCAGTGCGGCATACAGGTCACGTGCGTAGTCGTCGCTGTTCTTCGGCGCGGCCAATCGCCGCACACCCTCGGGAGTGGGCTCACTGGCAGGTGCGATCAAACCGATGCGATCGACGCGGGCACCGGCCTCCACGTGCGCCATCAGCAACGCGATCGCAGCCTGCAGATCGGGACTGACCACGACCTGGGCATCGGGTGCGTAGTGCGATGGCAGGGAACCGGACACGCGAATATCGGTCACCCCATCGCGAACGTCATCGACGGTGCAGTTGCAGACGGCGGCGATCTCGCCTGCGGTTACGCTGCCCGGCCGCAGAATCCGCGGGAGATCACCCGTACAATCGACGATCGTCGACTCCACACCGACTTCGCTGGGACCACCATCGAGCAGCACATCACGCGACTGCAATCGGTGAGCGAGTTCGGCATGGGCATCCGCGTAGGTCGTCGGACTCACGCGCCCGAAACGATTGGCACTGGGGGCCGCGACACCATGCGGTGCCCCGGCAGGATCGAGTTCGTCCATGCGCAGCAGGACCGCGGCGGCGACCGGATGTGATGGCACCCGGATCGCGACGGTGGATTGACCGCCGGTGACGATGTCGGGTGTGCGCGGGCCGCGGGGGACGACGAGGGTCATCGGCCCCGGCCAGAACTCCTCGGCGAGTGATCGCGCGAGAGGCAGGGGATCTGCACCCCAGGAACCGGCGAGCGCTGCCATTCCATCGGCGACATGCACGATGAGGGGGTGCCCCGCGGGGCGTCCTTTCACGTCGTAGATTCGCTGAACGGCATCAGGGTCATCGGCGCGGGCTGCCAACCCATAGACGGTCTCGGTCGGCAGGACGACCAGTGCCCCGTCGAGGAGGGCGCGCGCGGCGGCATCGATGTCTTCAGGAGGTGAGATCCTCGAGGAGAAGGTCGAGGAGGCGGTCATGGTGTCGCTGCCCCATCGGTGAAGTCCATCGCATGGCCCCCGGAAGCGAAGGCATCATCGGGTGGTTCGCTGCGGGTTCCGTCCGTGATCGACTGCAGCACAACGAGATTATATGCCGCAACGGAGCGTGCCTCCTTCGACTCTGCGGCCAGCACCTGGGGGATCTCGCTATATGCCTGCACCGCAGCGGCGTATCGCCCGCGAGCGGCATCGAAAGAGCCCAACCGACCGAGGAGAGCACCGGCCTCCTGCTGGCAGCCGGCCGCACGATCGGTCATGCCGGTGCGCTCATAGGCGCCTCGGGCGGAATCGAGTAGGGACAGCGCTTCAACGGCTTCATCCGGGTTTCCCGTCCGTGCGCGGGCGACGGCTTCGCCGTGCTGGGCATCGGCAAGTCGGACGGGGTCACCGAAAGCCTCAGCCTCCGCAACCGTTTGGGCGAAGACATCGACGGCTCGCGTCGAGTCACCGGCATCATCCAGTGTCGTGGCGAGCGCACCGAGTAGGTCGATGTGCATGCTGGCGTCGGATTCACCTCGGGCGACCATGGTGCGAGCAGCTGTGACCGAACGCTGGAGTACTTCGACAGCCCGGGCATGTTGACCATCGGCACTCAAACGCGAAGCGAGACCGGGTCCTGCCAGTGCCACCGCGCGGTCCTCACCAAGTGCCGCAAAGGATTCGAAGGCCTGGGTCAAGCTCATGAGTGCGTCATCGGTGCGTCCAGTTCCGGCAAGGGCAGCTCCCAGCACCTGACGAACGCGGGCTTCGAGAAACGGATCGTCGTCGCAGTCGCGCAGGAGCGTCAGGGATTCGCGAATCGCTTCGTCGAAGCGACCATCCTCGGCCAGCAGTGCGGCGTGCTCATAGCGCGCCTGGCGACGCTCAGCCTCACTGAGAATCGGGTCGTGCGCGGCACGGTCGCTGGCCGCGAGAGCCGCAGGTCCGGTGCCGTCTGCCCGGGCGAGGCGGTCGGCGACGACATCGAGAGCCTTGCGCAGATCGCGGCGTCTCCATCCGCGAGTGAACGGACGTGCCCGCTCGACTGCCTGATGGGCCTCACCGACTCGCCCCAATTGCTCGAAGGCACCGGCCTGTCCCACGCGAACCCAGGCTTCGAGGGTGTCGAGGTCGCCCAGATTCTCACCGGGGGGAGCCAGCGAGAGGGAGGCGATGCTGAGCAGTCGCATCTTGTCGTGCTCCCCATCGGTGCGCAGCAGGTCCAGATAGCCCTCGGCCTCGGCGAAATCCGTCAGGGCCTCATCGGCGCGGCCCAGGACGAGTAGGGCGTGGCCGGCCTGGGTGAGGGCGAGGGCCACGGCGAAGGATGAACCCTGGGTGCGGGCGGCTTCCGCATCGGCACGGGCCCGGGCGAGGGCGGATTCAGCCTGGCCTCCTGCTTGGCCCTCCTCGTGGCCTTCCTGAGGGTCATCGCCGGGCGGGGTCGACATCCCCCCAGCATGCCCGATCCGCCCGGCAGGGGGGAGCGGTGCGGTAGGGGAAGCCAGACGGTCGGGTGAAATACCCGCAATCTCCCCCTCGATCGCTAGCATCGGCTTCATGAGCGTGCAGTCGACGGTGGAAAGCACAGGTGAGCGCCGTTTCCTGGGGGCCGTGTGGTTCCTCGCGGCTATCGGTGGGGTTGTCGGGGCTGCCCTGGCGCAGCCCTTCTCGGAGTGGACCGGCTTCGGCTGGGCGATCGCCGCGGTGCTCGTCCTGCTGGGCCTGGTCGGCCTGTGGATGCTGATCACGGGCAAGGGTCACGTGCTCAATCCCCGGGTGTCGCCGAAGACTCAGGGCGTGATCGCCGTGATCGGACTGGTGGGCTCCGCGTTCGTCGTCGTGGGGAATCTCGTCACCGACGAAGGCCGCTGGACTGCGCTCGATGCCCTCACGGTGGCAGTGTGGATCGCGGTCGGCGTGATGTTCGCGATCTCGGTGATGAGCCTCGCTCGGATCGCCCAGCGCCCCTGATTCCCCCGATGCGGGGCCCCGTATGTAAGGAGTATGTAAGAAGACCGTTCGCGGACCGGTTTTCGGGAACATCCCAGGGGTCTTCTGGCGTCTGATAGGGCGTAGTGGCCACCCCCGCGCGCTCGGGGACCAGACCCTGGAGGCATTGTGAGTACCGTGCACCCCACCGACCCCTACGGCATCCGTGACGAGGATCCCGCCCGCCCTGTGGACCCAGGGGCGCAGACCACTGCCCGCACCGATGCCTATGCGGATCCGTATGCGCAGGCCTACGGCGCGCATGACCCGTATGCCAGGGACCCATTCGCTGACTCGACGGCTGAGCCGACGCCGTGGACGTCCGGCTATGGGCAGCCTGGGTATGGACAGCCCGGATACGAGCAGCCCGGGTATGGACAGCCCGGGTACACCGACCCGTACCGCGCGACCGATCCCTATGGCTGGTCGAACATCCCGCCGAGCCAGCCGCCGACCAGTTCCCCTGCCTCCCCGAAGTCGGGCAGCGGCGGTCGCTGGGCGGTGCTGGGTGTCGCCGTGGCGGCGAGCGCCCTGGTCGCGGGCACCGTCGGTGGTGCCGTCGGATTCACCGCAGCTCGACTGACCGCTCCGGAGTCGACGACGACAGTGATCGATGCCGGCGGTTCGGCCGGTTCCGCACAGCCGCCGAGCCCCGCGGCCAATGGGTCGATCGCTGCGGTGGCCGATGCGCTGCAGCCTTCCGTCGTGCAGTTGAACGTCTCCGGAAACGGTGCAGCGGGCACCGGGTCAGGATTCGTGATTCGTGAAGACGGCTACATCCTCACCAACAACCATGTGACGGCTGGTGGATCATCGATCGAGATCTCATTCGCGGATGGGACGACGGCACGTGGTGACCTGGTCGGCGCGAATCCCGGCTACGACCTTGCGGTCGTGAAAGTCGATCGCACGGGACTTCCGGCGGTCACCCTCGGTTCATCGGCTGCGCTGAAGGTCGGTGACACCGCGATCGCGATCGGTTCGCCGCTCGGTCTGCAGGGCACGGTCACATCAGGCATCGTCAGCGCACTCGACCGTCCGGTGACCGCGGGTGGCCAGGGTGAGACCGCGTTCATCAACGCGATCCAGACCGATGCAGCCATCAACCCGGGCAACTCCGGTGGCCCGCTCGTCGATGGCAATGGTGCGGTGATCGGGATCAACTCCGCTATCGCCACACTCGGTTCATCCTTCGGCGGGTCCGCTGGTTCCATCGGCTTGGGTTTCGCGATCCCAATCGACACGGCCAATCGCATCGCGAGCGAAATCATCGCTACCGGAACATCGTCGACGCCGATCATCGGAGTGACGCTGGATATCCAGTACCCGGGTCCGGGTGCGCGCGTCAACGGCATCACGCCGAATGGCCCGGCATCCGCTGCCGGTTTGCGTGATGGCGATGTCATCACCGAACTCGATGGTGAACTCGTTGCCGATGCCACTGACCTGATCGTCGATATTCGCTCGCTGGCACCGGGCGACACGGTTACCCTCACGGTCGAGCGCGACGGGGCAACCCGGACCGTCGAGGTGACGCTGGGATCACAGCAGGACTAGGTATAAACACCAGGTGTAACGCCAGGCATCGCCTACGTTCACGGCACGCGGTACCCAGCTCGCCCGCGCCGGACGCCCACCCCCGTGGCGTCCGGCGCGGTGCTTTCGTACTCACTTTTCGACGACGGGGGTTTTCCCTACTCGCAATTTGACCGGCCTATCGGTCCCACGAATGCTGTTGTGACGAAGTCTTTCGACTCCGACACATCGAAGGGGGACACAGGAGAGGTCAATGCCAAGTCGCAAGAACACCGGTCAATTCGCGTCTCGTCGACATCGCTTGATCATCACCAGCTCGCTTGCCGCTGGATCGCTCCTTGCAGCGTACGCAGCCGCATTGCGGGAACTTCCCGCCTTCGCATCCTCCATCGTGGTACCGGCAACGACGCCTGGCTGCACAGGCGGTTCGACGGAGGTGCAGGACGACGCTGGATTACAGGCGGCTGTTGCCACTGCTGCCCAAGGGAGTGTCATCTGTGTCACATCGAGCATCAATCTGAGCTCACCACTTCTCATCGACGACACTACGGTGACAATCGAGGGCAGTTCCTCTGCCATCGAAGTACGCGGCGATGGAGTAGACCGGTTGATCTACGCGCACTTCACCGATGCTTCGGCGGATGACACGCTGACAATTCGCGATATCACCTTGAGGTACGGCGGGGCGACCGCATCCCCCGGAGCAGGTGTCAGGGTCGTGTCAGATGACACGATCAGTAATGACGCTCTCATCATCGATGGCGCGGTCATTTCCGATCATGTCGCTGGTGCCAACGGAGGAGCCTTCTATGTGAAGAACCTCGACTCGATCACGGTAGTCGATACCTTGTTCAGTGATAATTCCGCTGGTGGCGTCGCGGGCGCGATCGAGATCCGCCATGTCGATCGGGTGATGATCGACAACTCCGTCTTCGACACCAATGAATCCGCGCGCTCTGCCACTGATGGAGGCGGAGCCGTCTTCATGCACGACCCCGTTGACGTCACGATCAGCGACTCGTTGTTCACGGACAACCGTTCCGTGCGAGAAGGTGCCGCGTTCGCGATCAACAGTGCAGATGGGCAAGACGACTCACTGACGATCACCGGCACCACGGTCAGCGCCAACGTGGCGGATGTCACCAGCGGGACGGCGAAAGGTGCCGTCTTCGTCTACTCCGACGGCCTCGTCGAGATCAAGGACTCTCACTTCACGAATAACGAGGCCTATGATGGAGGGGGCCTGTATACGAAGCCATTCTTTGCAAGCCCGACAGGACAAACACTCACGATCCTGGACAGCACTTTCACTGGAAACAAGGCCACCCAGCGAGGTGGCGGGCTGACCTCCTTCAGTCCGATCCAACTCGACATCGGTCGAACTACCGTGTCAGACAACACCCTGACCGGAGATGGAGGTGTGCCTATCTACTCTGGAGGTGGAGCGCTGCTCTCTGGTGCGGGTACGGCCAACATCTTCGAGAGCACGATTTCGGGAAACTCTGCCGGCACGACGGGATATGGCGGTGGGCTGTTCCTCTCGACCTACGCTGGTTCATCCATCCGAGATACGACCATCTCCGCCAACTCGGCTGGTTACGGCGGAGGCGCCTACATCAGCGAGTACGCGAACTACGGGGGAACGGCATCGTTGACCAACCTCACTGTGTCCGGTAATACCGCAGCCGTGTCGGGTGGTGGTCTAGGTCTCTATGGCCATCCGCTAGACCTTGATTTCCTCACGGTGTCCGGCAATTCAGCCCCCAGCGGTGGAGGTATCGATGTCGACGACAGTACGACGGTTGCCCTCGCCAATTCGATCGTGGCGGGTAACACCGGAGGTGATGTGGCAGTGGCCGATGACACTACGACTTTCACCAGCTCGTATTCACTGTTCACTTCACAGACGTCGGTGACGGGTGCAACAGTGACCGGCGGGTCGAATCTCTTCGGCCCGCCCCGACTCAACAGCCTGGCCGATAACGGGGGACCGACTTTGACGATGCTCCCGCAAGAGAACTCGCCCGCCATCGAGGCAGGGGATCCCAATTGGAACGGCACCCCCGTCGATGACCAGCGTGGCACGGGATACCCCCGGAGGGTCGGTGCTCAGGTGAATATGGGTGCCGTCGAGGGCTTTTCTTCTCAGCCGCCGAGCCCACCTAGACCCTCTCCGGCTGGTCCACCCCGTGACGTCGAGGCCATCTCCGGTGATGCCTCCGCGCTTGTCAGCTGGCAACCACCACGCAGCGCAGGCTCCTTCCTCGTGACGAACTACCGGGTGGTGTCGACACCGCAGGGGGGCATGTGTCTCGTTACCGGCACATCCTGCGAGATCGAGGGGTTGACCAATGGAGTTGCCTATACCTTCACGGTTCAAGGACTCACCGGAGCCGGATGGGGTGCGAAATCCCAGCCCAGCGACTCGGTGACGCCAACCGCAACGGGCATTCTCATCAGTGGGACTCGCGGGGAGGTCCGGGGCAGACCGGGTGTTCTCGTCACCGGGACATCCACAGGCCTCGACGTTGGCACCATCCTTCGGCCGTGGGTGCGATTCCCCGGGTCTCAGTCCTATGCCGAGGGGGCCGCCGTGGTCGAAGTCGATTCCGAGGGTGGGTTCACGTGGCAGCGGCGGACGGGGCGGACGATTTACATCTCCTTCCGTACTGAGGATGGCCTGATGAAATCCAATCGACTCGTCATCCCGGCTCGATAACTGCGGCGACACCACCGCGTCGAGAATCGCCGACCGCATGGCGGCGACCCTCAGCATCGATGCCGACCGCGTGCACACCACCGAAGTACAGATCGCGTTGCGGCCACATCCGCACTCGCCCGGCATCGTCCCAGGATGTGAACACGGTCGGGTCGATTCCCGGCTCCACCTCGACGCCCTCGGGTGTGGCATGCACTCGAGGTCCGGCAACGGAATCAGCCAGGGTGGAGCCGCTATCGATCAGGCGAGCGAGCACTCCCACATGCGCGGATCGGATGCGTTCACTGCCACCGCTGCCGAAGGTGATGCGTGAACCATCTGCCTGCTCGACCATGGTCGGGGTCATCATCGAACTCATCCGTTGGCCGGCAGGACGCGCATGCGCCCCTGCAGGATTGAGGTCATCTTCACCGAGCATGTTGTTCAATTGCACGCCGTCGATCTGCGTACCCGAGGACGAGCCATTGGACGTCGTGCAGGTGACGAGGAACCCGTCGCTATCGGCTACCGAGATGCTCGTCGTTCCGCGTGAAACCTGCGTCGTGGAATCAGTGAGGTTGCGGGCACGGTTACGTGCTGTGGCATCTCGAAGTGACATCGCGACTCGCGCCCAGTCGATGATCGGCTCCGGTGCGACCTGACCCAGTGCCTCGAGCACGATGGCACCGCCGAAGGATGGCGGAGGGTTCGTCCAGATGGCAGCGCCTTCACGCATCATCGTCAACGGTTGGCGCAGTCGCGGCGCATAGGAGTGCAGGTCGTCGGCGGTGATGAGTCCGCCGTTGCTCGACATGGCAGCGAGCAGCGGGGTGGCGAAGATGTCCGAGGACATCGTGGCACCTTCTGCGATCGCCTCGAGCAGGTCCGCGTAGCCGGGATTGCGGAAGGGTTCACCACGCATCGCCGGTGCGTACAGTGCGGCGCTGTCGCTCGTGACCGCCAGAACATCGGCGACCAGTCTCAGGAAGTCCCACTGGATGGGATCCAAGACGATCCCCTCACGAGCCAGGCGGATTGCCGGGGTCACCACCTGTGCCAACGGCAGCGAGCCCCAGCGAGCATGCGCATCGAGATAGCCGGTGAAGCAGCCGGGCACGGCGACTGACGACCAGCCGGCATGGAAGACCTGCTCGGCCTGTGGATCATCGGGTCGACCGAACACGATCCGGACACTCGTCATCGGCGCAGCCGCGCGTTCGTCACGACCGATTCCCGGGGTATCGACGAAGAAGTCCAGGTACTGCGGTGGTTGCCCGGGGGCAGCGTGCAGGCAGAAGCCACCGCCACCGAGGCTGGACAGCACCGGCTCGGCCATGGCTGAGGCGAACATCCCGGCGAGCGCGGCGTCCATCGCGTTACCGCCGGCCCGCAGCAGTGCTGCGGCCGCTGCGACAGTGGCCAGCGAGCCGCCAGCGACGACGGCGGTTTCCGCGCGGCCACTGACGACCGCTGCGGTCTGGATTCCCTCGGACATGGCCCGCACGCTAGCGCTGGCGCTTACCCTGGATCGATGGCCCTGGATTTCAACGCCTCACCGACTGCCAGCCTCGGCATCGAACTCGAACTCGGCCTCGTCGATGTCGAGAAGGGCGGCCTGGTGTGCGAGGCATCGGACATCCTCGCCGAACTGGCCTCGCCCTATCCCGATGGGGAGCATCCGCGCATCAAGCACGAACTGTTCGAATCGACCGTCGAGGTCATCACGGGCGTATGCACCACGGTGAGCGAGGCGCGTGATGATCTCGCCCACAGCATCGGGGAGCTTCAAGCTGCGTGCTCACCACGCGGTATCGGCTTGATCGGATTGGGTCTGCACCCGTTCAGCAATTGGCACGAACTCACCCGCAGTCCCGGTGAACGATACGAGCGGCTCGTCGAACGGATCGCGTGGCCGGCACGTCGGCTGATGACACATGGGATGCACATCCACGTCGGTGTGCGATCGGGAGAGAAGGCGATCGCGACGGTCAATACCCTGAGCGGATACCTCCCGATCTTCCTTGCACTGTCAGCATCCAGTCCGCACTGGCATGGCCAAGACACCGGTCTCGCTTCGGCGCGGACCAAAGTGTTCGAGGCCATGCCCACCACCGGATTGCCTCCGTATCTGGCCGACTGGGCGGAATTCAATTCCTTTCTCGACACGCTCATCACTGCAGGTTCGATCGAGACGGTGCGTGAAGTCTGGTGGGACATCCGTCCACATCCGGGATTCGGGACGGTCGAGTTACGGATGTGCGATGCGACACCTACGTTGCGCGAAGCCGGAGCTATGGCCGCGCTCGCCCAGTGCCTGGTGCAGTGGTGCGACGATGTGATCGAGTCGGGTGATCGCCTCCCGGTGCCCCGCGAGTGGGTGCGGCGGGAGAATAAATGGCGCGCTGCGCGCTTCGGTATCGATGCTGATCTGGTGATCGACGATGCCGGTCGCACGCGTCCTCTTCGAGAGGTGACCATCGATCTCGTCGCGGAGCTGCTACCGATCGCGGAGCGCCTCAGCTGCGTCGATGATTTGCGCGAGGTGTTGGTCATCTTGGATGAGGGTGCGAGTTATCAACGTCAACGGGCCCTGTTGGCCACCGGTGGGAACCTCGAGGACATCGTTGCTGCAGCACGCGAGGAATTACTCGCCGAGATCGGTAGTGGGGGACAATCTGCCCGATGACCCCTCCACTGAACGCGCTGGTTGCGGCGCGCGAACATGAATTGCGCGCTCTGCGTCGTCGCCTGCACACACACCCGGAGTTGTCCTGGCAGGAGACGGCGACCACTCAGATGCTGGTGGAGCGCCTACGTGTCGCCGGCCTCGATCCGATTGTGCTGAATCGGGGAACCGGCCTGGTGTGCGATATCGGTGACACGTCGACGGGTTCGATCGTGGCGGTCCGTGCGGATATCGACGCGTTGGCGATGGCGGATCTGACCGAAACTCAGTACCGCTCCCGGATCCCCGGTGTCGCGCACGCGTGTGGACACGATGTGCACACCGCGATCGTGCTCGGCGTGGGCCTTGTCCTGCGCGCCCTGGCCGAACAAGGAGGTGCAGCGCCCGCGATCCGGCTGATCTTCGAGCCGGCGGAGGAGTCGATGCCCGGCGGTGCCCTCGATGTCATCGAGGAGGGCTGGCTCGATGACGTCGCCATGGTGTTCGGTCTGCACTGCGATCCGCGGTTGGATATCGGCCAGATCGGTGTCCGCAGTGGCGCGATCACCGCTGCCAGCGACATCATGGAGATCGAGATCTCCGGCCCTGGTGGACACACCGCTCGGCCGCACCTCACTGTCGACCTGACCGCGGTCATGGGTCGGGTTCTCACCGAACTGCCCGCGGCCGTCGTGGCTGCCGCGGATTCCCCGGAGCAGGTCACGGTTGTGTTCGGTGCGGCGCATGCAGGTGATGCGGCCAATGTGATTCCCGCACGTGCCAGCCTGCGCGGATCGGTTCGCACCGCGGATATCGAAACCTGGGATCGGATGGAGAAGGTGGTCGAGTCGGAATTGGAAGCGATCCTCGCCGGCACCGGTACCACCTGGCGACTCAACTACCGACGGGGTGTGCCGCCGGTAATGAACGATCCGGCTGCTTCTGAGGTACTCCGAAGGGCGGCATCAGCTGTCGTGGGGTCGGCGGGGGTCGTGGAGATTCCACGCTCGATGGGTGGTGACACGTTCGCGTGGTACGCCCAGCGGGTGCCCGCGAGTTATGCGCGGCTGGGAACTCACTTCGGTGATGGCCCGCGCTTGGATCTGCATGCGTCGACCTTCGATATCGATGAACGCGCCATCGCCATCGGAGTGGAGTTTCTGACGCGAGCCGTCCTGGATTACCGCGACCACGGCTTGCGCGAAACGCGGTCGGACAGCGACTGACCGCGGTAGGTGCCCTCGACGGATTCGACGGCGAACCTGGCGAATAACTCCTCGGCGTACCAGTCGAGTTCGCGAGTCTGCTCGATCGCCTGACGGTGTGCGGGGCGCCGGTAGGCGAATTCGCTCATTTCACGCCCGGAGTGCCAGATGCTGAAGGTGCCCTGCAGTCCCACGGGTGCCTCACCGATTCCCAGGGTGAACGCCACCGCCGGATCATCGGTCAGATCCGCAACTACCGGAGGGACCGCATGCCAGAACGTGGTGAGCATGCGCGGCTTGAGTCTGGCCCGGGTGATGGATGCGACAGGCTGATCGGGATCGGGTTTCACCGGTGTCGCGCCCGGCTCGTCGGAGTCGAAGGGGTGTTGGCCCGACCAGGATCCGTGACTGGCGATCGGCCGCATCCGGATGTGAGCGGACTCATACGACGCGCGACTCCACTGCTGAAAGGGACGCGCGATAGTCACACCTGAGCGCGCCGTGTCGCTGTCGACGACGGTGAGGATGGCCCAGTGCTCAGGGTCGGCGTCGCGCATGGTGAAGGTCTCACCGGATCCGGTACCCAGCAGTTTGGCGAATCGCACCCCGGGCAGTCGACGGACCGCGCGACGGTGGGTGGCCATGAAGAAAAGCGCACTAGCGCGATGCGTTCCGCGCACACCGAACACATCGAGCCACACCTGCGGAGAGGAGCCGGGCATAGTGGGACCAGGGTGCCACGTGGGGCAGGTTCGAGCCCGGTGGGGCACGATAGGGAGGTGGGCTCCATGCTGAACGTGCTGTCACCGGATCGATTCGTCGATTCGGCGGCTGAAGCGATCGCCCGGGGTTTCCGGCGCATGGTGTCCGGCGACCCTGACGGCCAGCCCGACTGGGTGGCCCAACTCGAGCACGGCAGCGACCCGGGCTACTTCGGCCCGGGATCGGCCACCTGGGCGGTGCACGGCTCCCTGCCGACTCTGGTCGGTGGTGTACGGGCACTGTTGATGCAGGCACTGCATCCCGCGGCCTTGGCCGGCGTGGCCGAGCACTCGCGCTATGAGGACGATGCGCTCGGTCGCCTGGCAGGGACAACGCAGTGGCTCACCGTCGTGACCTTCGGTGATACCGCTCAGGCCGATCGGGAATGCGCCCGCGTTCGAGGTCTGCATCGCAAGGTCAAGGGGACCTATCCGGGAACGGACGGTCGCGAGCTGCCCTACAGCGCGAGTGATTCGGATCTGCTGCGGTGGGTGCACGTGGCATTCACCGATTCCTTCCTCGCTACTCATCTGGTGTGGGGTACTCCGATTCCCGGCGGTGCTGATGCGTATGTACGCGAGTGGGCGAAAGCCGGCGAACTCGTCGGAGTCGAGGATCCCCCTCGCTCGGTGGCTGAACTGCGTGAACAGTTGCGCGGTTTCGAGCCGATCCTTCGAGGCGACGCGGCCTCGGAGCGCACGGTGAAGTTCATTCGCAATCCACCGCTGCCGCTGCCCGCCCGTCCGCCCTATGCGGTGTTGTTCGCCGGTGCGGTGGCAACCCTGCCGGCCGATTATCGCGCGATCCTGCGCCTGCCTCGGGTGCCTTTACGGGTCGCCCGCCCGGCTGTCGCGGCGATGTTGGGCACGATGTCCGCGGTGCTCGGTCGTCAGTCCCCGTCACAGCGCAACGCTCGCCGTCGTGTCTCCAGCCTGAACGCCGCCTGATACCGCGCTCAGATCTCTGCGGATTCAGGCCCGGGGCGTCTGCCAGGATGTGGGCATGAGCGCGGCGCCACTGTGGACTCCGAACCCGGCCGTCATCCCGGACACTCGCATCGACGTGTTCCGCAGATTCGTCATCGACCGAACCGGCCTCGATCTCCCCGACAGCCACGCGCTGCATGCGTGGTCTGTCGATCATCCGGAACAGTTCTGGGATTCGGTGTGGGATTTCTTCGGTGTCATAGGAGACAAGGGCGATGTCGTCGTTGAACCGGCGGTGCTACCGGAGGCGGTGTTCTTCCCGCAGGCTCGATTGAACATCGCCGAGAACATCCTGCGTGAAATCCCAGACCGTGATGATGCCGGATTGCCGCTTGCGATCTTCACGAGTGAGGCGGGGGATGGTCTGGCGATCACTGCGGAGTTGACGCGAGAGGAACTCGTCGACCAGGTCGCGGCCACCGCGGCTGCGCTGCGAGAACGAGGAGTTGTCCCCGGCGAACGCGTAGCCATCGTCCTTCCGGTCGGCCTGCACGCCTATGTCGTGACCCTTGCGGCGCTGGCCATCGGTGCCGTGGTGTCCAGCGCGGCCCCGGAGTTCGGGGTTCCCGCGATCGTCGACCGCTTCGGCCAACTCGACCCGGTCCTGCTCGTGGGGACGACGTCCTATCACTGGGCGGGAAAACGATTCGATCGACGCGATCCTCTTGTCGAACTTGCCCGATCCTTGCCGAGTCTGCGGTCCCTGCTCGTCGTGCCCGGCAGCGACGATCCCACATCACCGGTAGACCCCGATGTCATCGACGTGACGAAGATCGCGGCTCTGATCGCCGCGGGTTCAGGCCGTGGGGTCCAGGTCGAGACCCTCGCCGACGTCCAACGTGCGAACGACGGAGCGCAGCCGCGCTATGAACGACTCCCGATCGACCACCCGGCCTATGTGCTGTTCTCTTCCGGCACGACGGGCAAACCGAAGTGCCTGATCCATCGCCAGGGCGGGGTGCTGTTGAAGCACCTCGTGGAAGCAGGGCTGCACGTCGATGCCCGTCCCGGCGATCGGCTGATGTTCTTCACCACTACGGGATGGATGATGTGGAACTGGGCGGCATCGGTACCAGCCTCAGGTGCGACGCTGGTGCTCCACGATGGAGCACCCCATCACCCGGATATCGACGGACTATTCGATCTCGCTTCACTCGCCGAGATCTCACATCTGGGGTTGGGTGCTCGGCTGTTGGATTCCATGCGCACCAGCGGCAAGGTGCTCACCGATGGTCGCGACCTGTCGCACCTGCGCATGGTGATGGTGACCGGTTCCCCACTAACCGAAGCGACAGCACACTGGCTTGCAGATCAACTCGGGCCAGGTGTCATGCCCAACCCGATATCCGGTGGCACCGATCTGGTCGGGTGCTTCCTGTCGGGTGATCCGACCCAGCCCATGTGGGCGGGGGAGATTCCCGGCCCCGCACTCGGAATGGATGTCGACGTGTTCGACGAGGATGGGTCACCGATGTCCGATGACACCGCTGGCGAACTCGTCTGCCGGAACACTTTCCCGACGGTCCCCCTGGGGATCTGGGGTGACGAATCGGGCGAGCGCTTGCATTCCACCTATTTCGAGCGATTCCCCGGTGTGTGGACCCACGGTGACCTCACGTCCAAGACGGAGCACGGTGGATACATCATCCACGGCCGCAGCGATGCCACGCTGAATGTCGCCGGAGTGCGCATCGGGACGGGCGAGATCTATTCCGCGCTCGAGCACATCCCCGACATCGTCGACTCACTCGTCTTCGCCCAAGCCTGGGATGGTGACACGCGGATGATCCTCCTCGTGGTTACAGCACCGGGGGTCTCGCTCGACGATGATCTGCGCTCGCGGATCAAGACGACATTGCGCGAACACTGCTCCCCGCGACACGTGCCGGCTGTGATGCTCGCCGTCGAGGATCTCCCGCGGACGCTCACCGGCAAACTGGCGGAGATCGCCGTGGCGGACACGGTGGCGGGTCGGCCGGTGCGCAACCGTGATGCCCTGGCCAACCCCGAGGCGCTCGACGCCATCGCCGCAGCCGTCGCCACAACCTGATCCGCAAGTTTGCGCGGGAAACTACCAATTTCAGTTGGTTGAAATCGGTAGTTTCCCGCGCAAAATCAAGTGTCCACCCGGGCGAGAGCCCGCAAGATCCGTTCGATGACGTGTTGCGGTTCATGGGCGATCTCAGCCCATGTCCAGCGCACGATGATGAATCCAACCTGCTCGAGGTCTTCCTGGCGTCGCTTCTCTTTCCACAGGTCGGAAGCGGCGCGATACTTCGCTGCACCGTCTGCTTCTCCAAGGACCATGCCCCACCCGAAGTCGGCTCGGTACAACCGTCCGCTCACTCCGCGGACCAGCACTTGAGGATGCGGAATGGGGAGGTCACCTCGATGGAATGCCACCCAAGACTCGACCTCCAGGGCCGATTCCAGCCGGGGGTCGATGATTCCTGCCCATCGCTTGACACGGGCGATTCCACGTCCGTGGTGGTCATCGAGGACTCGTGAGAGTCGACCCTGCAACGCCTGGCGTTCCTGCAACAGGGCGCGCACGCGGCCAGGTACATCCTCGGGCCGGGTCTTGAGGGCGCCGGCGGTTTCGGCCAGCCGCGCCTCGGTCTCGGCGATCCGGCGCTCCAGCCGCGGCTC
>CAJXYI010000049.1 GCA_913063435.1 uncultured Actinomycetales bacterium
GGGTGAGGTCCCCCTCGCCGAAACGGCTCGGCCCGAGAAGGATCCGGTTCTCGTTTTGCGCGCTGCTGCTGCGGCAGCACAGGCAGGATTGCCACTGTCGCCGGCCGCTGTTGCGCGGTTAGCGCAGCGTTGTCCACCCTTGGAGCAGCCGTGGTCGCGCAGCGCCAGAGACTCGCTGGTTTCCCTCCTGGGTGCCGGTCGCGGACTCGTGCGCGTGTGGGAGGCACTCGATGCCGCCGGGATTCCGCAACGTCTACTGCCTGAGTGGTCGGTGGTCCGTTCAGCGCCGCAGCGCAACCCACTGCACACCTTCACGGTGGATCGCCACCTCATCGAAACGGCCGCCCATGCAGGGGCGCATGTGCGTCGAGTCACGCGCCCTGACCTGTTGCTCGTCGGGGCCTGGTTGCACGACATCGGCAAGGCTCGAGATGGCGATCACACCGATATCGGCGTCGAATTGATGGCGGACATCGCACCGCGACTGGGATTCGATAGTGCAGACACCTCCGTTCTGGTCGACCTGGTGCGCTACCACCTGCTGCTCCCCGACATGGCGACCCGTCGAGATATCGACGACCCGGCGACGATCGAGTACGTCGCCCAGGCCGTCGGCAACGTCGAGACGCTGGATCTCCTGCACGCCTTGACCGAGTCCGATGCCGCGGCCACCGGCCCAGCGGCCTGGAGCGAGTGGAAGAAAGGGCTCATCGATTCACTCGTGCGGCGGGTGCATGCATTCCTCGTCACTGGCGGAAGCGCCCCGGATGCAGCGGTCTCGCAGGGTGGCGGCTCACCGGATGGGCTGATCGAGGATCTATCCGAGCGCGAACGGGAGCTGCTCGATGGGCAGGGAGTGCATGTCGATAGTGAACCGGTGGGTTCCGACGGCGAGCACGTCGTCACGGTGGTCAGTGACGATCGCCTCGGGCTGCTCGCCACGGTCGCGGGAGTACTCGCCCTGCATCGGCTGCAGGTACGCAGTGCGGATACCGCATCTCACGATGGGCGGGTCCTCAGCAGGTGGCGCGTGGTGCCGCTTTTCGGCGACCCGCCGCCCATCGATCTGTTGCGATCGGATGTCGTCCGAGCGGTTTCCGGGGACCTCGATGTCGCCGCTGCGCTCGAACGTCGTGACCGACGGAGCCCAGGAACTGCTGCGCGACCATGGGTCGAAATCGTCGAGGGGGCGAGTTCGCGATTCGCTGTCGTGGAGGTCCGGGCGCACGATGAGCCGGGGCTGCTGCATCGCATTGCGACCGCACTGGCAGCAGCCGGCGCCTACGTCACCGCGGCCAGGGTCGCCACCTTGGGTTCAGAGGTCGTCGACGTGTTCTATCTGCGTCGCCCCGATGGCGGGTCGTTGGGATTCGATCACCTCGCGGCCGTGCGCACGACCGTTCTGGCCTCGCTTATCAACGGAGGGGCAGAATCTGGCGAGACGGTCGCCGGTTAGTCTTCGAGGGTCCGAATATGCCCGGTGACGCATGTGCCCTGTGACGAAGGAAGTCGATGTTCGCCTCACTCTCCGACCGCCTTGCCTCGACCTTCAAGGGCCTGCGCGGGAAAGGGCGCCTGTCCGAGGACGACATCGAGCAGACGCTGCGCGAGATCCGCATCGCGCTCCTCGATGCCGATGTCGCCCTCCCGGTGGTGCGAGAGTTCGTTGCAGCGGTCCGCGAGCGTGCTCTGTCAGCAGAGGTCTCCGGGGCGCTCAATCCCGGCCAGCAGGTCGTCAAGATCGTTCACGAGCAGCTCATCACCATCCTGGGTGGGCAGACAAGGCGCCTACGTTTCGCCAAGACGCCGCCCTCGGTGATCGTGCTGGCCGGACTGCAAGGTGCCGGCAAGACGACGCTGGCGGGCAAACTGGCTCGACACCTCAAGGAATCCGGACACGCGCCACTTCTCGTAGCGGCCGATCTGCAGCGGCCCAACGCCGTCGATCAGCTCCAGGTGGTCGGCGAGCGGGCGGGGGTCGATGTCTTCGCACCTGAGCCCGGCAACGGGGTAGGCGATCCCATCGAGGTCGCCCGGGCATCCATCGCCCACGCCGAGCGCACGCTGCATGACATCGTCATCGTCGATACGGCGGGTCGATTGGCCATCGATGCCGAACTCATGCAGCAGTTGCGCGGGGTGCGCGATGCGGTCGATCCCGACGAGGTGCTTCTCGTCGTCGATGCGATGATCGGCCAAGATGCCGTCCGCACCGCCGAGGAATTCGGTGTCGGCGTCGGTTTCGACGGGGTGGTGCTGACCAAGCTCGATGGCGATGCGCGCGGAGGCGCGGCGCTGTCCATCGTGACGGTTACCGGCAAGCCGATTCTGTTCGCCTCGACCGGTGAGAAGCTCGAGGACTTCGAGGCGTTTCATCCCGATCGGATGGCCTCGCGCATTCTCGACATGGGTGACGTCCTCACGCTCATCGAAACGGCCGAGCGCGCCTTCGATGCTGAGCAGGCCGAAGCCATGGCCCGCAAGGTCAGTTCCGGAGAAGACTTCACCCTCGAGGATTTTCTGTCACAGATGCAGGCTGTGAAGAAGATGGGATCGTTCGGGAAGCTGCTGGGGATGCTGCCGGGTATGGGGGATATGAAAGCCCAGCTGGACAACCTCGATGAGCGCGAACTCGATCGTGTCGCCGCGATCATCCAGTCGATGACTCCGGCCGAGCGTGCTG
This sequence comes from uncultured Actinomycetales bacterium, assembly GCA_913063435.1. Classification (GTDB taxonomy): domain Bacteria; phylum Actinomycetota; class Actinomycetes; order S36-B12; family S36-B12; genus M55B157. The sequence continues at coordinate 2,684 of CAJXYI010000049.1, forward strand.
ACCCCAAGATCCTCAACGCCTCACGGCGCACTCGCATCGCCCGCGGCTCTGGCACCCAGGTCTCCGACGTGAACTCACTCATCGAGAGGTTCGGCGAGGCGCAGAAGATGATGCGCAGCATGCGCGGCGGAAAGGGCGGCATGCCCGGGATGGGGGGGATGCCAGGCATGCCGGGTGTGGGGGGTATGCCGGGGATGGGTGGCGGCGGCAAGAAATCGAAGGGGCGCTCGGGTCGGACCCCGGCGAAGAGCAAGAAATCCCGCAGCGGAAATCCGGCGAAGCGAGCAGCCGCCGAGCGTGCAGCCCAGGAGGCGCCGCCGCAGGTCGACCCGACTGCGACCGGAGGTGACCCCGCGGTGATGGATCCGGCCGATCTCGAACTGCCCGAGGACATCCGCAAGCTGCTTGGGTGAAGACTGGGTTGAGGGCCGGGTGGTGTCCGGCGCCGCCGGGTCTGGCAGACTAGCGCGGTCATCCCGGTGGGCGGACCCCTCTCAGCCACCCGACCGGCCCATGAACATCGTGAGCAGCGGATCCGCGGGCACACCCCACGCACGTCGGAACGCCGTTCGCACCTATCCCTGAGGAGCACCACCGCACCGTGGCCGTCAAGATCAAGCTCAAGCGCGTAGGCAAGATCCACGCCCCCCAGTACCGCGTCATCATCGCCGACTCACGTAAGCGCCGCGATGGACGCGCCATCGAAGAGGTCGGCATCTATCAGCCGCTGCAGAATCCCAGCCTGATCCGCATCGACTCCGAGCGCATCCAGTACTGGCTCGGTGTCGGCGCACAGCCCACCGAGGCCGTGCTCGCCCTGCTGAAGGTGACCGGTGATTGGCAGCAGTTCAAGGGCCTGCCGGGTGCGGAGGGGACTTTGCAGGTCGCCGCGGAGAAGCCGTCGCGCAGCGCGATCTACGAGAAGGCAGCCGCTGAAGCGGCCGATGAGCCCAAGACCCCGGTCCTGAAGCCCGCTCCTGTCGAGGAAGCCGTCGAGGAGGTCGTCGCGGAGGCTGTCGCTGAGGAAGCCGCCGCTGAGGCTGAGGTCGTTGCGGAGGCTGAGCAGATCGCCGATGCTGCAGCCGATGCCGACGCTGCGGCCGCTGAGGCTGCGAAGACCGAGGACTAAGCCGTGCTCGAGGAGGCCCTGGGTCATCTGGTCCGCGGGATCGTGGACAACCCTGACGACGTCAGTGTTCGCGAGAAGGCCACCCGACGCGGACCGAATCTGGCCGTGCGGGTTCATCCCGACGATATGGGTCGCGTTATCGGGCGCTCGGGACGCACCGCGGGTGCACTGCGCGCCGTCGTGACCGCGTTGAACTCCGGCCGCGCCGTTCGCATCGACTTCCTCGACGAGAACGAGCGCTGAGCCGCGCGACGATCGTGCGTGTCGTCGTCGGCCGAATCGGCAAAGCCCACGGAATCCGCGGTGAAGTCACCGTCGAGGTGCGCACCGACGATCCTGATGTGCGATTCGCCCCGGGAGCGGTGTTGCTCGTTGCAGATTCCGATCGGGTGATGCAGGTGCAGTCGATGCGTCCCCACGGTGGAGGTCTGCTCGTGGGTTTCGACGGCGTCGAGGATCGCAACTCCGCCGAGATGTTGCGGGGCACCCTGTTGGAAGTCGATCGACCCGAGGGAGCGTCCCCGGTCGATGAGGATGAGTTCTACGATTCCGACCTCGTCGGCTGCGTCGTGCGGGATATCGAGGGCAGTGATCTGGGGGTGGTCCATGAGGTTGTGCACCTGCCGGCTCAGGATCTGCTCGCCATCCGCAGCGCTGAAGGGCGCGAGTGGCTGCTGCCGCTCGTGCACGAACTCGTCACCGATATCGATCTCACGACCAAGGTGGTCACCGCGAAGCCGCCGGATGGCCTCGTGGATATCGACGAATCGCGATAACCGTCATGCGCATCGATATCGTCACGATCTTTCCCGACTATCTCGCGCCGTTGGAACTGTCCCTCGTGGGGAAGGCCCGGTCGGAGGGACTGATCGAGATCGGCGTGCATGACCTTCGGGACGCAGCCACCGATCGCCACCGCAGCGTCGATGATGAGCCCTACGGTGGCGGGCCCGGCATGGTGATGAGTCCCCAGCCATGGGGGGACCTACTCGATCCACTCGTGACCGACTCGACCCTCCTGGTCGTACCGAGCCCATCGGGGCGACGATTCGATCAAGTGACGGCACAGGACTGGTCGCAGCGGGAGCATCTGGTGATCGCCTGTGGTCGATACGAGGGCATCGATTCGCGCGTGATGGCCCATTACGCGCAGCGTTGCGAGGTTGCCGAGGTCGGCATCGGCGATTACGTCCTCGCCGGTGGCGAGGTTGCCGCGCTCGTCATCGTCGAGGCTGTGACCCGCCTGCTTCCGGGGGTCGTGGGCAACGCCCGGAGTGTGATCGAGGATTCCTTCGCACCTGGGGAGATGGAGGGATTGGTCGAGGGCCCGGTGTTCACCCGCCCTCCCGTGTGGCGAGACCAGGCCGTTCCCGAGGTGCTGCTCAGTGGCAATCACGCCGAGATCGCCCGCTGGCGCCATGAGCAGGCGCTGGCTCGGACTCAGCGGATGCGTCCCGATCTGGTCGGCCCGGACGTGAACGCGCCGGAAGCGCAGGAGTGAGATCGAGTCGACGGCGCCGACGGGGGAGGGGTGCAATCCGCCCTTCGAAGCAACCCGGGCCCCCGTGTGGCAGACTGGGGCGGCTTCGTCGCACCGCGACCGGGGACGCATCCGCCACAGGGGACGCCCAGCCTCGACCCGAAGCACCCGGGTTCCTCAGCATGAGGTCTCCCGCGGCCTGATTCCGTCTTGAGTGCGGGCGACCTGTGGCGCTCGCAGGAAGCGATGCCCCCATGCAGACTCTCGATGACCTCGACGCCGGTTCGATGCGCGATGACATCCCCGATTTCCGTCCCGGCGACACCCTCAAGGTCCATGTGCGCGTGGTCGAAGGCAATAAGACCCGTGTCCAGGTCTTCCAAGGAGTGGTGATCGCCCGCTCCGGTGACGGCATCCGCGAGACGTTCACCGTTCGTAAGATCTCCTACGGAGTCGGTGTCGAGCGAACCTTCCCGTTGCACACCCCGATCATCGAGAAGGTCGAGGTCGTCAGCCGCGGTGATGTGCGTCGCGCGAAGCTGTACTACCTGAGGGGCCTGCGCGGCAAGGCGGCGAAGATCCGCGAGCGCCGCGAGAACGCACCCGCCTGAGCCGGAATCTTCGCCATCCGGGCTTCGGCTGCGTTCAGCATGACGTCTGCCCCATCTTCATCGGCTGACCACTGACGTGCGGGTCGCACCGCTGCCGATGACCGTGTCCGGGCTAAGGTCAACGCTGTGAGTGACGGGCCCCGATCAGACGATGGCCTGCCCGTCTCCTCGTCGGAGGCCGACGAGGATGCTCCTGTCGGTCCCAACGCTGTTCCGGCGGTGGATTCCTCCGGCGAACCTGACACGGACCCCACCGCAGCACCCCGTCGTCGCCTCGCGATTCCCGGCTGGGTCGAGTTCCCGCTGCTGATCGTCGGGGCCTTCCTGCTCGCGTTCTTGGTCAAGACGTTCCTCGTCCAGGCTTTCTACATCCCGTCAGGATCGATGGAACAGACCCTGCAGGTCGGTGATCGGGTGCTGGTCAACAAGATGGTCTATCGATTCCGGCCCATCGAACGCGGAGACATCGTCGTGTTCGATGGCACGGGCTCCTTCATTTCCGGAACACCGGCACAACCCGACCTGAATCCCGCTGCCCGGGTGGCTCGCTTCCTCGGTGAGATCGTCGGTATCGCTCCTCCGAGTGACCGCGACTTCATCAAGCGGGTCATCGGGGTCGGCGGTGATCGAGTGGTGTGCTGCGATGCCGACGGACAGATCACGGTCAATGGCTTCGCGTTGATGGAGCAGGAGTATCTCTATCCGGGCAACCCACCGAGCAAGCAGACCTTCGATGTGATCGTGCCCGACGGCCGCCTGTGGGTGATGGGCGATCACCGTTCGGCATCGGCGGATTCGCGGGCCCATCTTGGTGATCCCGGGGGTGGGATGGTTCCCGTCGACCGGGTCATCGGTCGTGCCTTCTCGATCGTCTGGCCCCTCGATCGGGCCCAGTTTCTGCCGATCCCGGAATCCTTCGCCATCCTCGACCAGGAATCACCTCCGATGACGAATGGGGTGGCTGAGCCGGGTGTGGATTTCAGTCGTGAACCTGAGCGTGAGGCAGCATGGCTCGACCGGTAAACGATTCCGACGGGAGCACGACGGAGTCCTCCGGCGAATCGCTGGAGGTGCTGACCGCAACCGAGTCGCTGGCTGTGCAAACCCCTGATGCGCACCGCGGTCGTCACGCCGCACCGACAGCGCCCCGCAAGCGGAGTCCGCTGCGTTGGGTCCTGGAGATCGTCATCGTCATCGTCATCGCGGTCGGTGCGGCCATCGCGGTGCGCACCTTCGTGATGAGTCCGGTCAGCATCACGACTGAGGCGATGGCGAACACGCTGATCCCAGGTGATCGTGTACTGGTCTCGCAATGGCCGTCCAACCCGCAGCGAGGTGATGTCATCGCCTTCGAGGTCCCCGGCTCTTGGGTGCCGGCATCCTCGGATGGGCAGGATGGCTGGGCTGGCCCGCTGCGACGGGCGTTGACCTTCATCGGTGTCGCGACACCGGATGAGGATTCGGTCATGGTGCTGCGGGTGATCGCGGTCGAAGGACAACGCATCGCGTGCTGCACACAGGATGGACAACTCGAACTCGATGGCGTTCCGCTGGTCGAACCCTATCTCCGACCGGGTGTGCCGACTGACCAGATCGTCTTCGACGTCGTCGTGCCCCAGGGCCGGGTTTTCGTGCTCGGCGATGACCGTGCCACGGCACGGGATTCGCGATACCACCTCGCCATCGACGAGGGCACCATCGCGATGGACGACGTCACCGGCCGGGTATTCGCCATCGCCTGGCCCTTCGATCGGATCCGCCCGGTCGACGTCGAAACCGGTTCCGCGGGCTAGTCGGTCCGGTGGGGTCATGAACACTCCCAGCCTGCGTCTGGAGCGTCGACTTCTGCGATCGGGTGCGACATCGGTCGCCGGAGTCGACGAGGTGGGGCGGGGTGCCATCGCGGGTCCAGTCACCCTGGGCGTTGTCGTGGTGCATGCGCAGACCCCGACTGCGCCGCAGGGCACCCGCGACAGCAAGGACCTATCGCCGGCTGCTCGGCGGAGGCTGGCTCCGCTGGTGCGCGCATGGGCTGTGGATTGGGCGGTCGGCGAGTCCAGCGCCGAAGAGATCGACGAGGTTGGGATCATCGCCGCGATGCAACGTGCACTGGTGCGAGCCTTCGATCAGTTGCGCACCCGACCGGATGTCGTGATCCTCGATGGTCGGCACGACTTCGCAACAGCGGCATTGACCGAACACGCGCCGCTCGACTCATCGACGATCAGCACCCGCGTCGTGACCCGGGTCGGTGCGGATCGAACCTGTGCGTCCGTGGCCGGTGCCAGCATCCTGGCTAAGACCGATCGGGATGCGCAGATGATCCACCTCGCGGGGACGTACCCGGAATTCGGGTGGGACCGCAATGTCGGATACGCAACCGAGGAGCACCGTGCGGGTCTGTTGCGCGGAGGTCCCACACCTCTCCACCGACGGACCTTCGCTTTCGACGCATCGCTTTGACGCCGAACGCAGCGCCGTCCCCAGTGTCGCGGCCGGCTCCGTTGTGCACAGCCTGCACAGCTTGGCCTGGTGCGCTTTCGCGGGACGGCGGCAGGGTGCGCCGCGGAGGTGGTCGCAATGCGCGCAACCGATGCGCTCGGTCGGCGAGGTGAGGATCTCGCCGCAGCACATCTGAACGACCTGGGTCTGGTGATCTTGGAACGCAACTACCGGTCTCGAGCCGGCGAGCTCGACATCATCGCCCGCGATGGTGATGTCCTCGTGATCTGCGAGGTCAAGACTCGATCGACGGAGCACTTCGGTCACCCCCTGGCCGCGGTGGATCATCGCAAGCTGCGACGCATGCGACGCGTCGCACTGGACTGGGTGAGCGAACGAGGTGTGCGACCGGGGAGCATCAGATTCGATGTGATCGGAATCCTCGACGGTGCTTCGGGGTCTTTGACCCTCGAACATCTACGGGGGGTGGACTGATGGTCGCCAGGACTCATGGCGCAGTACTGGTCGGCGTCGATGCTCGGATCGTCGATGTGGAGACCGATGTCAGCAACGGCCTCCCCGGTGTCACGATCGTCGGCCTCGCAGAAAGGGCGGTGAACGAATCCCGCGAGCGCGTCCGTGCTGCACTGGTCAACTCCGGGGCGGAGTGGCCCAAGACCCGGATCACCATCGCGCTCCTGCCCGCGTCATGGCACAAGCGAGGGTCGAGTCTGGATCTGGCGATCGCCGCATCGATCCTCGCCGACACCGACCAGATACCCCTCGCCGCGGTTCGCGATTGCCTGATGATCGGAGAGCTCGGCCTCGACGGATCGATCCGATCGGTTCCCGGTGTCATCGCTGCGGCACTGGCCGCACGCGACCTCGGAGTGGATCGGCTCATCGTGCCTGCGGTGAATGCCGCCGAAGCGGCACTGTTGCCGGGCTTGCACGTCAACGGTGTCGGTCATCTGCGCGAACTGATAGCGGCGATGCGCGGTGAGGCAGCCTGGCCGGATTCGGATATTCGTACGACACGGGCCGATCAGCAGCGTGCGATGCCCGATCTTTCCGATGTACGCGGACAGCATCAGGCTCGACGCGCGTTGGAGATCGCGGCGGCAGGGGGACATCACCTGTCCATGATCGGGACACCGGGAGTCGGAAAGACCCTGTTAGCCGAACGCCTACCCGGACTCCTGCCGGAACTCGATGATGAGGCGGCTCTCGAGGTCACCGCGATCGCCTCCAGTGCCGGTCGCCGCATCGAGGGTGGCCTGGTACGGGTGGCTCCGTTCGAAGCACCCCATCACAGCGCGTCACCGGTCTCGGTCATCGGCGGTGGCCAAGGTGGACGTGTGCGAATCGGCGCGGTCACGCTCGCCCACCATGGCGTCCTGTTCCTCGACGAGGCACCGGAGTTCGACGCACGTGTCCTCGAGGCCCTGCGTCAGCCGATCGAAAGCGGCCGCGTCGAGGTCCATCGTGCGGATATCAATGTCGCACTTCCCGCTCGCATCCACCTGGTCATCGCTGCCAACCCATGCCCGTGCGGCAATGGTTTGGGTCGAGGTCGCGATTGTTCGTGTTCACCAATGCAACGTCGTCGATACGCCAGTCGGCTATCCGGACCGATTCTCGATCGCATCGATCTGCGGTTGATCCTGGAGCGACCGAGCATCGCCGATCTGGGGGAGGAGCCCGAATCCAGCAGTGCTGTGGCCGAACGTGTCCGTGCGGCACGGGATCGCTCATACCATCGCTGGCAGGACGAACACACCCAACACGGTGATGTCGTTCGAGTGAACGCCGATATGCATGGGCCGACACTGCGCCGACGATTCCCACCCGATGTCGCAGGCCAGCAGGTCCTGCATGCCGCGTTCGAGAGCGGTGCGCTGACGATGCGCGGTGCGGATCGTGTGCTCCGGGTCGCCTGGACTCTTGCCGATCTCGCTGGGCATTCCAGACCAGGGCGTGACGAGGTGGGATACGCGATGTCGCTGCGCGGAGAGGCTCAGGGGTGGGCAGCATGACCGAGTCGAGTGTCGATCGCACCGAGGTCCTGGCGCGGATGATGCTGCTGCGCGCCTGTGAGCCCGTTGATCACGCGGTCCATGAATTGGTAGCACGCCGGGGTGCCGTCGAGGTGGCAGAGGGAATCCTTCATGGCACCAGTGGTCTGCGGAACGCACCGACCCTGCGCTCTCGACTACCTGAATCAGCCACCACCATCGAGGATGCCGTGTCTGCTGACCTGCGTGCGGCTGAGCGAACGGGCGCGCGCTTGATCGTCCCCGGCGATGCGCAGTGGCCGAGTCAACTCGATGACCTCGCTGGCCGCACACCGCTCGCCCTGTGGGTGATGGGCTCGGCGCATCTGAGGCTGATGGCCTTGCGATCGGTCTCCATCGTCGGTGCTCGTTCTGCGACCTCCTACGGAGAAGCATTGGCTCGCACAACAGCGGCCACCCTCGCCGATCGAGGCTGGTTGGTGGTGTCCGGTGGTGCCTTCGGCATCGATGCAGCAGCCCATCGTGGAGCACTCGATGCGGGAGGTGCCAGTGCCTGTGTTCTCGCCGGTGGAGTCGACATGGCCTATCCGCGATCCCATGAGGCTCTGTTGTCACGCATGGTGACCGACGGACTGCTCATCAGCGAATCGGCGATGGGTGGCGCTGCCCTACGGCCGCGCTTCCTCGCCAGGAATCGCATCATCTCGGCCCTCACCCGCGGGACCGTCGTGGTGGAAGCCGCGGTCCGGTCAGGAAGTCGCACGACGGCTCGGGAGGCCGCGTCGATGCTGCGCCCGGTGATGGCATTCCCAGGACCGGTCACCTCGGCGATGTCCGCCGGCTGCCATGACCTGCTGCGTGATCGGCAGGCGATCCTGGTCACCTGCGCCGACGACATCGAAGCGATGCTCACCTCGTTCGTCGAGCACGATGAGCCCGACGCTGCGCGAGGTTCGTCGAACCCGACACCCGAGCAACAGGCAGAGGTCGATCCGCGCACGCGCGAGGGCAGGGTGCTCGCGGCGCTGTCGCACCGACGGGCAGCCGAACTCGACCGATTGGTGTCCCGGACCGGGTTGAGTCCCACTGACGTGCTGGTGGCGCTCGGTCTGCTGGAAGCCCAAGGACTCGCTCACCGCGGCGACCAGGGCTGGCGGGGTGTCGCGGCCTAGCGTCGACTCGTCCACCACCGCACCCGGCGCGCCCCGCGCTGACAACTGCCGCATCGGGGCACCATGGGGTTTGTGACCTCAGCTGATGCGGACGTGGTTCTGCCGCAGGCCTGTGCTCGCGCGCTCGAGGCCTGGGTTGCGCATCTGGCCGGACAGCGTGGTCGCAGTGAGCACACCGTGCGGGCCTATCGGGGAGATGTCTTCGATCTCCTCTCCTACGGGGCATCGCGCGGGATCGAGGATCCCGCCGATCTGGATCTGACCCTGCTGCGTGGCTGGCTCGCCGACCAGACGACACGGGGATTGTCGAGGTCGTCGATTGCTCGCCGTGCTGCAGCGGCACGCGGTTTCACCCGCTGGGCTTTCGACCGGGGTTTGATGTCCACGGATGTCGGATCGCGCCTGGCCAGTCCTCGATTGGCGCGCACCCTGCCCACAGTGCTCTCGGCATCGCAGGCCGATCACCTGCTCGAGGAAGCCGCGCGTGCTGCCGATGACGATGACCCGATCGCCGTGCGTGACCATGCGCTGTTGGAGCTGCTGTATGGAACGGGAATCCGAGTCAGTGAACTCGCCGCGATCGACGTCGATGATGTCGAGGTCTCTCGGCGCACGATCCGAGTCATGGGCAAGGGTGGTAGGGAGCGGATGGTCCCGTATGGCATACCTGCCGAACAAGCCCTACTGAGATGGCAACAACATGGCAGACCGGCGCTGATGAATGCTCGATCTGGCGCTGCGTTGTTCCTCGGCGCGAGAGGCGGACGCATCGACGTTCGCACGGTACGTGGAATCGTTGGCGATATGGCAGGACGATCCTTGGGGGTCACGAACGTGAGCCCACACGCTCTGCGCCATTCAGCCGCGACGCATGTCCTTGATGGCGGAGCTGATTTGCGCGCGGTGCAGGAACTCCTCGGACACGCATCGCTGGGTTCGACGCAGATTTACACGCATGTTTCCGTGGAGCGGCTGCGAGCGGCTATCGATCAAGCTCACCCCCGTGCGTGAGATACACGCTTGACATGGGAACTTCAGATCGGGAACGGGGCTTGAGCATCGGACGTGCTCGCAGTAGGCGCATCGGATCGGCATAGCCGTCGCGGATCCGCAAACCCCAGTGGAGGCTGTCTGGGTGTCGCCGGTCGGGAGCGAGATATCCGATGCGAGCCCCCTTGCGCACGAACTGACCCGCGACCACCACGGCCCGGACGGGTTCGTAGGTCGTGCGTACACCCGGAGAGTGCTCGATGCTGATGACGCCTCGACCGGCGATACGTCCGGCGAAGGCGATCCGACCGGATCCGGCGGCGAGGATCTGCGAACCTGCGGTCGCGGCGAGATCGACGCCCCGATGACCGGGGGCCCACCGGACCCGGGGCGGTTGGAATTCACGGTGGACGACCATCGGACCGCGCAAGGGGGAGCGCCAGCGGGGGCTGGCCGTCCTTGAAGGGATGACGACCAGCCCCGCAGCAACCGACTGTCCCTGCGTCGGCCCGATGATCGGTGAGCGAGCGGCGAGAGGGGGATGTGCCAGCACGCTCATGATCACGGCAGCGAGGAGGACGATCGGCATGGCAGGGAGCCTGGTTGCCTCGAGGCGACCCGCGCCAGATCGACAGCCTGCACTGGGGATGCGCACGCCATCTCGCGTCGGGGGAGGACAGGCCGAAGCCCCGGGGTCGGGGCCGGCTATGCTAGGACGCTGGCTCGTCGCAGCGGTCTGGCCCCGTGCCGGATCGGATGCGGTGGGTACATCGCGCGGCCGGCCCGCCAGCCTGGGACATGCCCTGGACTGACGGGTTCGTCATCGGTCCTCGTCACGACGAGGAGCAGGCGTTCACCGGTCGCCAGGGCCAGGGTCGCCCGACTCTGGCAGGAACCGATACGCGTGCACGCACCACATGCACGCATTGACTGCGTGGGCGAAGGACGCGTCCACCGGCAAGGAGACTCGCATGGCCGTCGTCACGATGCGCCAGTTGCTCGAAAGCGGTGTCCACTTCGGACACCAGACTCGGCGCTGGAACCCCAAGATGAAGCGTTTCATCTTCACTGAGCGCAATGGCATCTACATCATCGACCTGCAGCAGTCGCTGTCCTACATCGACCGCGCCTACGAGTTCGTGAAGGAAACCGTCGCCCACGGCGGTTCCATCATGTTCGTGGGAACGAAGAAGCAGGCTCAGGAGCCGGTTGCTCAACAGGCTGCACGGGTGGGAATGCCCTACGTCAACCATCGCTGGCTCGGCGGCATGCTGACGAACTTCTCGACCGTGCACAAGAGGTTGCAGCGCCTGAAGGAGCTCGAGGAACTCGACGCCGACAGCTCGAACTCGGGAATGACGAAGAAGGAACTGCTCGTGCTGTCCCGTGAGCGCATCAAGCTCGATCGGACCCTGGGCGGCATCCGCGACATGGTCAAAGTGCCCAGTGCCATTTGGGTGGTCGACACCAAGAAGGAGCACATCGCCGTCGGTGAGGCGCGCAAACTGGGAATTCCCGTCATCGCGATCCTCGACACCAATTGCGATCCCGACGAGGTCGACTTCCCGATCCCGGGCAATGACGACGCGATCCGTTCCGTGGCCCTGCTGACCCGAGTCATCGCTGATGCGGTGGCTGAGGGGCTCATGACACGAGCGGGCCGCGCTCTCGGGGACGCCGAAGCCGGCGCCGTGGCCGAGGAACCACTCGCCGAGTGGGAAGCCGAGCTCCTGGCCGGCGCTGCGGTCGACGACGCGGCAGCCGCCGCGACCGAGGTGGCCGTCGAATCCGTCGCCGAGGCTGAGGCGGAGGCAGTGGCGGAAGCTGAGGCAGCCGCCAAGACCGAGGACTAACGCACCACCGGACTTCACTCGTTGGACATCGAGAACTCTCCTCAGGAAGGCGTGAGCAGATCACCATGGCGAACATCAGCGCCGCAGACGTCAAGAAACTCCGCGATCTCACCGGCGCGGGAATGATGGAGTGCAAGAAGGCCTTGGAGGAAGCCGAGGGCGATATCGACAAGGCCGTCGAAGTGTTACGCATCTCCGGTGCCGCCAAGGCTGCAAAGCGTGGCGCGGAGCGCACCGCGAGCAACGGACTCGTCGTGGCCCAGGACAACGCCCTCGTGGAAGTGCTGTGCGAGACCGATTTCGTCGCAAAGAACGAGGATTTCCAGGCACTCGCCGGAGACATCGTTCAGTGTGCATTCGACAACCAGATCGGCGAGCGTGAGGCGCTCCTGGCTGCTGAACTGCCACAGGGTGGCACCGTCGCCGACGCGGTGTCCTCATTGGCCGGCATTATCGGGGAGAAGCTCGAACTCGGACGCGTTGCCGTACTCACCGCCCCCGTGGCGATCTATCTGCATCGTCGGGCCGCTGACCTTCCACCTCAGGTCGGGGTGATGGTGGCCTACACCGGTGACGAGGAAGCCGCCAAGGGCGTGGCGATGCAGATCGCCGCGATGCGCCCGGCCTATGTCAGCAAGGACGACGTCCCCACCGACGTCGTGGAAAACGAGCGACGCATTGCTGAGGCGACGGCGAAAGAGGAGGGCAAGCCCGAAGCCGCCCTGCCCAAGATCATCGAGGGTCGGGTGCAGGGCTTCTACAAGGACGCCGTTCTGTTGGAGCAGCCTTCGGTGCTCGATTCCAAGAAGACCGTGGCCGCAGTGCTCACTGACGCAGGAACACAGGTCAGCGCGTTCGCTCGATTCGAGGTCGGACAGAACTGATCCGTGCCAACGTAAGGGCCTGATCGGTCGATCGGATGAGTCAGGAGGAGTCGGACATGGCGGGAGCGACTCAGCGCACGGTCCAGCCGATCCTCGAAGGCACCATCGACACGTGGCCTGAAGCTCCCGACGGGGGTTGGGATCGGGTTCTGCTGAAACTCTCCGGTGAGGCCTTTGCCGGTGGTGGTGAACTCGGTGTCGATGTCGCGCGGCTCCACCAGGGAGAGGTCGGAGAAGTCCGCGTCGATGTTGCCTGCCTCGGCCTTGTTGAGGGCCGTTGAGCCTTCCTCGGTCTGGATGAAGCGCTCGAAGACCGCGTCCGTGTAGGCGTAGGCGGCGGACAGCTGCAGGTTGGCGGTGATCAGCCAGGTGGCGTCGAACTCGGCGCCGAGGACCTCGACACGCGCGGCGTTGGTGATGCCGGGGATCGGCGTGACGCTGCCCGGGGGAATCTGCTGCACGCCGATCTGCTGGTCGCGGTAGTCGTTGAAGTACAGCGCACCGTTGACGCGCAGCCGGTTGGCCAGCCACTCCGTCTTTGCGCCGAGTTCGTAGGTGGTGACGGTCTCTTCCTCGTAGCGCTGGCCGTCGAGGGTGACGGCCTCGTTGGCGGCGAAGCCGCCCGGCTTGAAGCCCGTGGTGATGGACGCG
>CAJXYI010000050.1 GCA_913063435.1 uncultured Actinomycetales bacterium
CTACCGCTACGAGCCCCCGGTGGACCGGGCGGGAGCGCCGAGGGTGATCCTCTTCGGCGACATGCAGTACTGGCCGAACGTGCGGGCGGCCTCCTACTTCCACCGCGAGATCTACCCGCTCCTGAAGGCGCGCCACCCGGATCTCGTCTGGGTCGTCGCCGGCCGCAACCCGCACGAGAGCATCGTCGCGGCGGTGGCGGGCGATCCCTCCATCTTGGGCACGGGGACGGTGCCGGACATGAGCGAGACCGTGCGGGCGGCGGACGTCGTGGTGGTTCCGCTGCTCGAGGGGAGCGGGACGCGGTTCAAGCTCCTGGAGGCATGGGCGCTCGGACGGCCGGTGGTCTCCACCACCATCGGCGCGGAGGGGTGGGGGGCAGTCGGGTGGGGGGCAGCGGTGGTGGTGGTCCTGCTCCTGGCAGTTGTTTTTGACCTGGATTTTCGCTCCTCCGGCGATCGGTCGCCGGTAGAGGGCGGGCTGGACGCCATGGTGATTCCGGCTTCGGCGGCGGAACTCGGCTCCGACGAGGCGGAGAATATCCGCGTTTACCAAGAGCGGAACGACGGTGTCGTCAATATTACCACCGAAACCGTCGCGTATAACTGGTTTCTCGAGCCGGTGCCGCGCCAGGGAAGTAGCGGCTCCGGCTCTATTATAGATCGCCGCGGATACGTCCTCACCAATCAGCACGTGGTTGCCGACGCGGTCAAGGTATTTGTCACCCTTGCCGACGAAAGTCGGATCGAAGGTCGCGTCATCGGCACCGATCCTGAAAACGACTTGGCGGTGGTCAAGTTCGACCCGGGAGATCGAGATCTGACGGTGATACCGATGGGCGAGAGCGAGACGTTGCAGGTCGGGCAAAAGGTCCTGGCAATCGGAAATCCCTTTGGTCTTGACCGGACCCTGACCACCGGCATTGATCGCCGACACGAAGACCGTGTAGGTCGTGCCATTGGTGAGGCCCGTGATCTCGCAACTCGTCGACGTCGCTGCCGCCTGACACGACTCACCACCAGGGGTAGCCACCGCGCGATAGATGATCACTGGAGCATCCGTGGGAGCCGTAGCTGCGGACCACGTCACCGTCGCCGAGGCATTCCCGGCAACAGCCGAAGCGAAACCCGGAGCCGACGGCTTCGACGGCAGCGGAGGTGGCGGAGTCGGCCCCGGCGGGGTCGGGTTTACTGGTCGCACCGCCGTCGATGCATTCGAGGCCGTGCCCGTGCCGATCGCATTGATCGCACTGACTCGAAATTGATAGGCCGTGCCGTTGATCAACCCCGTCACCGTGGATGAGGTAGCCGTCGAACCAGTGTCGGCTATCGCTGTGGTCCAACTCCCACCGCTATCGTCCGAGCTCTCTACCAGGTAGCCCGTAATCGCACTCCCACCGTCACTAGTTGGCGCAGTCCATGACACAGTCACCTCAGTATTTCCCGCCGTTGGAGTCCCAATGGTCGGCGCACCGGGAACTGTCACGGAAGGCGTCACCGCGTTGGACGCAGCCGAAGGATCACTTGTGCCAATCGAGTTGATCGCACTAACTCGGAATTGATACGCCGTCCCGTTCATCAGGCCCGTTGCAGTGTAAGTGGTCAAAGCGGAACCAGTATTGGCCGACACGACGATCCAATTCGAACCGTCAGTCGAACTCTCCACCTTGTAACCGGTGACCGCGTTACCACCATCGCTTGCTGGAGCCGTCCATGACACAGTCGCCTGGGCAAAGCCCCCCGTCGCTGAACCAATCGTGGGTGCCGCCGCCGGACCAGGTGTGATGGACACAGCTGACGATTCAGCGCCTGGCCCGACAGCGCTAACCGCACGCAACTTGATCGAGTAAGCAGTTCCGTTTGTCAATCCAGTGACGGTGACGGGACTGGCGGTTGTCGACGCCGACTGCCACGAACCCCCATCCAACTGGTACTCGTAGTCAGTTATCGGCTGATCGCCCGCGCTTCCGGGGGTGAATGCCACGCTCACCTGCTGATCACCTGCGGTGGCGACAAGTGAAGTGGGTGCGGCCGGCGGTGTGCCGGGGGTGAACGTCACGGGAAGTGAAGCAGGACTGTAGCCCGCGGAACTCTTAGCGCGCAACTTCACCGAGTATTCCTGCCCGTCGGTGAGTCCCGTGATCACGACCGGAGACTGATCCACCCCGGTAGAGATCCAGTTACCGTCACCGTCAATTTCGTACTCATAGTCCGTGATCGGCGCACTGCCCTGTCCTCCTGATGTGAACGCGATGCTGGCTTGACCGTTTGAGGCTGTGGCCGACAAGGACACCGGGGCCCCAGGGGGAGTTGCAATACTGAAATTCACCCGTGAAAACTGTCCGCCGATCGAAAAATTGTACTGAAAGGAGGCCGTGCCAGGGTCTTGAAGGAAACGAATACGTAGTGGCATGTAAGGAGTCGTGTTGTCTACGGGTCCTGAAGCGATCGGGACTACTTGATTGTTCTGGTCGAGGGCCTGCCAATCAGTTCCTTGCCCAAGAGGAATCGCGATCGATATCTGGCTCGTGTAGACCTGGGGATCACAAATCGAACTTGCTGCTGGCAGAAGCTCCACAATCGTGTTGAGACTCGTGACTGCCGGATAGTCTGTTGCATTGACGCACGCAAAATTGAACGTCTCGTCAGGGGCGACTGCTGCTTGTACACGTGATTCCTGTCCGAGTGACCAGCCCCCCATCACTGGATTCACCAGAAGGCCACCGATCAGGCCTACCACTCCGACAACACTGACCAACGAACGCTTCACGCGCGAGCCTCCCGGATCGATGCCAATCACGGCCCTGAGGGCAGAGATGACAGGTACTACCTATTCAATGACAGGACCGACCTTATAGGGAGGTTGATGGTCACGCGCAAGGGGAGAGGAAATAGCTGAGTGACTCATTGAGAGTAAGTGTGAAATCCCGACTTGCACCTCACGATGAACTCAATGAGGGAGGGATAACCGCCCCGAGAAGTGATCAGGAATTGAGAGACGACGTTACAACGCCGTATGGCATTTCCCACGACGCCGGATGCAATTCGGCCAGCAGCCCTGCGCCCCACAGCAGCGATTGGTCGACGCACTGCCACGCCTCACCCGACGCCCCCACGCGATCCGAGCGCACCCCGGCGAGCATCTGCTCGGCCAGTTCCGCATACACCGCGTCGTCGTTCCAGGCCAGGCGCACCTGCTCGAGCACAACCGTGCGCAGCCCCTGACGATCCGGGCGCATCGTCTCGCGCATCTCGATGGCCGCTGCAATCCCCGGATCGAGCGACTCCCGCTCTGCATCCCCCGCGGCCGGTTGCATCATCCCGGTGCTGGCGATTACCCGGCTCACGACATCAGAGAAGAACTCCTGCTTCGTGGCGTAATACCCCTGGATCATCCCGCGGCTGACCTCGGCCATATCGGTGATGACATCGAAGGTCGATCCGTCGTATCCGTGCTTCCCGATCGCGGTGACCGTCGTCTGAAGCAGGTGCTCCCAACTGCTGTCGCCGTAGTCGGTGAGTTGATTGGCATCCCAGCGATCGAATCGAGAAGCCGGGAGCTTCGGCGACCGAGTGGCGGAGTTCATCGCCTTCGCGATCCGAGCAAACACACTCGACAGGTCCGGGAGGTCCCCGTGAGTAGCCCGCGAATAGGTCAACAGGCCCAGCGCGAGGGCCGCGAGATATGCCCGACGTGCTGCGAGCGTCGGTGTCATCCCCTTCGCATCCGGGTTCAACCACTGCGACAACGCTTGGCCAAGCGTTCCCGTCACCGCCGTGCACATCATGGGCTGATAACGGGCGACGATGATCAACTCTGCCGCGGCCTCGAAACACTCATCGGGTTCCATGAAGGGCCGCATGACCTCTGCCAAGGCGCCCTTCGAGAGTTCGCCACCATCCGTGGGCACGACCTCGATGACGTCTCGCATCGCCTCGAGCACCGGCGACTCAAGCCGCTGCCACCACACCTGTTGCCCGAGACCGAGGCGATCCTTGTAACGGTCGCGCAGGGGCCGCTCAGATAATCCGGTGGCCTCGGTCACGCGTGGGAACAGCACCCCGGGCCAGCCACGTTCGGCAGCGAGTTCCACGGTGGTGTCGAGGATGAGGGCGTCATGGCGCAGCACGCGCTCTTGAACGCGACGCGTCATGTCGACCACACCCCCTTCCCGTTCCTGAGCATCCCCGAGAGAACTCGCTGCAAGATCCCCTAATCGGATATCCCTACCTGTAGACCAGGGCCATGTTCTCCCGCGAGAAGCGCGGATGCAAGCGCTGTCAGGCGAAAGGTAGGGCTTTTCCTCCGAACGTTGGGGGTTTCCCTACGGTTGACCGTCGGTTTCCTCAACGAGGGGACATCCTGAATCACCCAGGCCACGGCCGCGCCTTCGACCCGGATGTCATCGCCCGACGGTTCTCGCGCCCACATCCGATCCCTTACCTGCTGGATCGCCCACAGACGCTGGCCTACCGGCTGCTGAGAGAGCAAACGCTGGCTAGTGGGCCGCCGATGACCCGGCGTTTGGCAGCACAGCGACCCTTTACCGAGCGTCCGGCCTTACCGGTGCTGCCTCGAACGCCGCCCTCCTAGCGGAACACCAGGCGATTGGAGCGCACTCCGTCAGCGACGAAGTACACATAGATCCAGCGCTTGGAGATGCGCTGCCAGGTGAATTTGCCGTCTTGGCCGACCGTGCGGATGCCAACTCCATCGGAGTAGACCTCCTCCTTGGCCAGGCGCACTCGCGGTGTGACGAGCGCTCCCTCGAGTCCAGTGGTCACCCCTGTCACCTGAACACCGGGGCGGCCTCGCACCTCCGCCCGAGTGCCGGTGACCATGATGGACGCGGAGCCTCCGACCTCGGGAATGACAGCGGAGGTCGGCTCGGAGTATGAGCCCCAGCCAGCGCCGGTGAGAGCGCGGACTCGGAAGGTGTACTCAACTCCGTTGGTCAGGCCAGTGATGACGCAGGTCTGGGCTGGTGCTGATACCAAGCACGTCCCGCTGGGAGAGCCGACCACCTGGTAGGTCGTGACGGGGAAACTTCCTGTGTCCTCCGGCGGTGACCAGGTGACGATCACCGAGGCATCTGATGGCGTTACGGCTACGTTGACCGGCTTGCCGGGTGGTGTCGTCGGAACGGGCTCAACCACCTCTGTGACTTCGACGCGCACCCCCAGGGTGATTGAACGGGCAACACCGGATTTCGCGACGCCCACAGCCTGGACCATGTAATCCCCCCGAGACAGACCCGGTGGAAGGGTCAGTGTGCCGCTGAAGTCACCTGCTCCATCCGCTATCAGTTTGCCGAGCAGGATTACTCCATCGCCGTTCGTAGGTCTAATGATCATACGAACCACTGAGGAAATCTGCTGCTGCCGAGGGAAGAGATAGAAGCCTACGGGTGCATTGGGCGTGAATCCCCGACCTGACGTGTCGACCCGTCGATCCTCCGACAGAACCAGCACTCCATCATCGGCGAGCTTCACGGGACTACCTGATCCATCGACACCATCGAGTTTCAGTTCGAAATCCGCACCCGTGACCGTCAATCCCGTGCTGTCATCATTGGCAACTACCGTGTCATCGACCGGGAGGCCGTTCTCTAGGGAAATGCTGTCTCCCGGAGTGACTGCCTTGGTGTCATCAAGGACCTCAGGTTCAGGCGGTGTTGCCACTTCGATCCACTGTGCATACAGGGTGTCGTCTGCCGTGACCTGAACTGATTCGCTCGCTCCGCCAACCCTCGCGCCCCCAGTCGATTGATCAAACCACCCCCGGAATGCGTAGTCACTCCTCAGCGGTGCGGGCAGTTGGATCGACGTGTTGAGCGGCGCCGTGAGGAATGCCGGGGATACTGATCCACCTTGAGGTTCGAAGGTGATTTTTGCGGTTGGCGCCGTTGTGATGTTGACCGTTATCGAGTCGTCGATTCGCTCTCGACCGTCGGGATCGGAGCTACCGTCGAGACTTCCCTTTCCATTGAAGGCCGTTATCGTGTGGGTGGACACGACGGCCCCCGTTGAAGGAGTCCCGGAAATCTCTGCTTGGGTTGTCGAACTACCTACCTTCACGAGCGTTAGGCCAGCAGGTAAGGGTGGGTCGATATAGAAGGAAACAGTACCCGGAATCTTCTCCCATGCGACTGTGACCGGATGGCTCACTGGTTCTCCATCAGTGGCCGTCATGCTCAGGCTTGAAGGGCTGAATCCTGGAACCGAAATACGAATCCCAACATTGGCAACTTCACCTGCATCATTCGGATTGGTAGCCGTGATCGTGAAGTCTCTGGCGTCGAATACCTCAGTTGGAGTTCCGCTGATCTGCCCATTGGTCGTGTCGAGTGAAAGTCCAGCAGGCAGTGATCCACCGCTCGTGATGGAAAACACAGGCGGGTCAGTGAAGTACTTCGGCGTGAGGGCTGCAGACACCATGCTTTGTCCGACACTCCCTACAAGTGTTCCTCCACCTTGTGGACTCAAGCCGACCAATCTGATCGTCACAGTGGCTTCCGCAGTGTCCTGTCCATCAGACGCCGTGATGGTGACAACCCATTCGTTCGAAGTGAGAACATCAAACTCGCCTGAGATCACTCCAGTGGCGGAATCGATTTCAAGTTCGCCGGGCAAATCTGGAGCCGAATAGGTAATTGTGTCGTCGAAGCCTGCAGCGGTCAGGGGCGTGAAGGCCGACGAAACTTCTTGCTCTTTGGAAACGGTAATAACTTGATTGCACGGTGATAGCGCCCGCTCGACTTCAATGTTGATGGTTGCCGTGGCCGATTCATCGTTCGGGCCGTTGGCCGTGATCGTGTACTGAGTGTCTGCGCTGATCCCTGTCGCCGATCCGGATATCACTCCAGAATCTGGATCGAATACCAAACCCGCCGGCAGATTCTCGGGAGCGGGAGACAGGGAGTAGGCCACAGTCCCTGAGGAAAAGTCTTCTGGTGAGACTGTCACGGACGGAAATGGTTCGCATGCATCTAAAGCAACGGAACTTGGCGACACCGAAAGCGACGGCACGGAAAGAGGCGCAACAAGAGCGCCAGTACTGATGGGCGTATCGAAAATGAATGGAGGCGGCGTTGAGGTGTAAAAACCGATACTCGCCTCACCAGGGCCCAAAATGATGGTGCGGTCGAATCCTGCCTTTGGGTTTGGGGCAATCGTCCAGGCTCCAGTCGGCGCGGCCAATTTCAGGTCATTGTCGGTCTTTAGGTTGAGAGTCAGTTCTTCTCCACCGTTATCAATGGGAACCTCGAACCTACTTCCCTGGAATACGTCTGCATCGATATCAAACTCGTAGGGCCCCACTGATTGAATCCCGTTTGGCAGGGACTGCACGCCAATCTCTCGCTCTTGCACATATGTCGTGCCGACCTGTTCAGGCTCAAATGCCGCAGCGATGGGCATGTGGAGCGGCATCAACATTGCGATCAGCACCGACAAAGTGATCGAAACAGTGATGTACGGGTTGTTTCTGCGCAGAGCGCCTAGACGAGTTCTCAGCACGGTTCCGGTTTCGTCCGTTCTTTCACACGCCGAATTCCTCAGGCGCCGCCAACATGACAGGTCCTACTTTTAAAGCGACGTGATCATCACATGTGAGGTTCCCGGGAAACAAGTTGGATGCACGAAAAACACAATGTTTCTCAACTGAATTGCCGTGTGCGTGAAAGAACTGCGTTACGCAGCAGACACCGGTGCGGATGTCCCCACTGTCGTCTTCGGAATCGCAATGGTGAACGAAAGCACTACTGCCCCATCGACAATTCCACGCGACCAGTTCACGCACGACTCATCGAGCAACGCCGAACCAAGCCCGCGACCATCACCGAGTTCCGTGCTTCCGTCATTGATGACGGTTATCCCGACTTCGTCATCGGCAAGCCACGTGCCGGATATCCAGACGTTCTTCGCGCGTCCGTGCATGGCGGCATTCGCCACCGCATCGACGAGGAGATCGACGACGGTTCCGCACGCAACCCAATCCGCATCAAACGCCTCGACGACCGACTCGGGCAGGTCAATGTGCACCGCACACACACCCGTCCAGGTCGCGATGAGATTACTCATCTCGGCGCTCAGTTCTCGCCTCTCCGGCGGCCCGTCGGCTAGGGCATGGATCGCAACGGTCAGATCATGCTCGACGTCAGCGAGCAACGAATCCGCATCAACCCCGGTCTCGAGGGATTGCAGCCGCAGCGCAGCGGCGGCTGCAGCCGACTGAATCGGACCATGCAACTGCGTTGCGAAGAACTGACGCTCCTGGTCGAGGGCATTGCGGACCCGGGTGTTCTCCCATTCCAGATCCGCAGTGCTGCGCCGCAACTGGCGCCGTGTCGTGGTGATCACCTCCACCAGCACGCGCCCGATGAGGATCACAAAGGCCACGATCACGATCGGTGCGGTCAGCCACAGTCGGTCCACGAGATTCGGGCTGAGGTCATCGGTGAATCCAGGTGCCACGTACGCGAGTTGGATGACCGCCGCGAGAACCATGGCGATCACGATCGGGGTGAGGAGCACGACCACTACTCGCCTCCCGAGGCTAACCCGCCGTACGACGTCCCGCGTCAGTCGCAGCATCACCCAGGCGGTCCCCCAGGTCACCACGAACACCACGACCAGCAGGAACAGAGTCACGGCGAAGGAGGCGAGATCGAAACTCACGGTGACACCCGCGCCAGCGTTGGGACCACGCCCGGGTGCGGGATCGCCAGCCGTCGTCGTCTCGACCGTGGTGAACAGGAACAGCAGGGTCACCGCGATAGCCATCAGCGTGGGGCGGATCAACGGAACGGAGGTGATGCGCGCCAGGACATCACGCCAGCCGCTTGTCGCATCCGGTCGATCACGCGGGGCATCGACAGCAGGGAGTGCCTGCATCAGTTCGTGGCTCAGCGGGCGAACCTGCTCGCGGGCGAATCCGGTGATCACCTCACTGGCCTGAGCCGAGGATCCCGCCACGGAAGCAACGGCGTCTTGAAGCATCGCGAGCATCCGCGACACCACGTCGCCGCGCTGGGCGATCACCTGCTCGACCCCGTGAAGTCGTGCATCCTGCAGTTGCTCTTGAAGGTCTCGCTCCTCCTGGACGTCGCGGCCGTAGTCGATGCTCAGCACCGCAATCGACGTCACCAGCACGGTGATGCCCCACCGCCACAGCACCATCCAGCCGTCGGTGGCCGCGGTCGATCCGAGAATGCCTGCGGTGAGTATGGCGATGACGGCAATGATGAGCATGAGCACCATCGACGACCAGAACCCATGACGGCGCCACCAGGGGCGACCAAGAAACCCGCGTTGCGTCAGCCACATCGCACCCCATTGGGCAGCCCAGGCGATCGGCGCTACGACAAGGACAGCGGTGAGAGACACCGACCCGGTAAACGCGAGGGAAGACAGCGCAGCAAGCACGACATAGCCGATAAGGATCGCCACCTGGATCGGTGGGCGTAGCCCACGCCGATCCGTCGCGGCAGTCAGCAACCCCCGCGTGGTTCGTTGGGCTGCCTGCTCAGCTTCGGGCTTGCTGCCCATCACCAGCACTCATCGCCTCGATATCCATGAGCTCGACCCTCATCGTGTCGCCCATGGTGTCGGAATAGCGCAGGGCGGCGAGCACGCGAGCGTTCGTGGTCTTATCCGATTCGAGGTCGAGTGCGGCATAGATGGCCTTGACCTGCTTTTCAACGGCCCGCTCGGAGGTGGAACGGTGCTGGGCGATCGCGGAATTGGTCATGCCCGAGGACAACAACCGCAGAATCTCCATCTGGGTTGGCGTCAACAAGCGCACCTGCGCGTCGCCATCGATCGGCACGACCTCGGCCTGGCCGCGCAGCGCTGCCTCGATCGCAGCCAGCAGGGCCTGGGCATCGGAGACGTCGTCCTTGCTCAGCACCACCTTGTTCGCCAGGTGCTCGGCGTTGTTCCCGTCCTTGACCAGCGCGGTCGGATAACGGGTCAGGTAGGTGATGACCATGCCCGGATGGGTCTGTTCGAGTGCGAAGCCCAGCTGCACCCCGCTGGGCCCAGAGCCAAGGTTGACATCGAGCAGGGCCAGGTCCGGGTCCATCTCCGCGGCGACCGCCCGTGCGGTGCCCGCATCCGGGCAGACCGTCACCTCGTATCCCTCGCGGGTCAGCACCGACTCGACCAGAGTCGCGGTGAATGCGTCGTCCTCGACGACCAGGATTCGCCTCGTCCAATTCGCCATGGAGGGAAACCTACCGATCGACGTTCGGGTAACCGCCATTTTGGGGGGATATCCGCCCTCCCCCGGTTAGGTTTTCCCGTTGAAGACCCCTAAACGGTTCTGCGCGTTCCGGCTCCCGCAAGCACCCTCAGCTGGTCATCGCGGCGTTCGCGGTGCGGATCGCTTGAGCTGCCGTCAGCAGTGCTGCCAGTTCGTCCTCGGCGAGCGGCTCCGGCACGACCTGGGACCACCCCAGCGGCCCGAGCAGGACGGGCACGGCGAGCGGGGCGTGGATCCCCCACTCCTCACCCTCGAGTTGAACCTGGGCGGGAATGACGCGACGCTGCGCGCGGACGATGAACTCCACGATGTCCACCACCGCATGCGCGGTGGCCAATTCCGTCGTGCGACCGGCGGTGAAGTGTGTGAAGAACGGCTTGACCGCCGCACGGACATCGGCCGGCTGGCGCTGGATGAACGCATACGCCTCGGCCACCGAACCGTCGTGCACCATCGACAGAGCACGCATCCGCGCCTCACTGATCTCTCCGTGCAGATCGGCCAGAACTCGGCCTTCGCGCATCTTGCCGATGACATCGGCGGCGAACTGCTCGTCGACACCGCGCGCATGGATGCGGCTGTAGATCGGCACGAGATGGTCACCATGCTGGCCCCACATCTGCGCCTGCACCATCGGTCGACGCACCCCCAGGTCGGCCGCGAGCTCGCGCCGGAACCGCAGCGAGTCCGACCATGCCGCTGCACCCAGGATCCGGTGACGGGGAACATGACGCCCGAGCAGATCGACGGCCAGCTCGACCGGGTTGGATTGCACGACGACGATCGGCGAGTTGCCCATGCGACCAATCGCTTCGGCAACCTCGGTGAAGATACGCAGGTTCTTCTCCGCGAGCGCGGCCCGATCGGAATCTGTGCGGGTGACCGTGGCGCCGGCCATCATCACCACAAGGTCGGCATTCGTTGCCGCAACTTCGGTGCCGACCTCGATCGAGGGGGCGGTGTCGGCGAAGGCATCGCGCAGGTCGGCGCGCAAGCCCCACAATTCCGACTCATGCTCACCACCCGCGTGGCCGATGAGGTGCATGGTGGCGATCTCGGGAAGGATTCCGCGCTCAGCAACCTGAGCGGCCACCTGCCGCCCGCAACTGCCCGTCGCTCCGATGATCGCCAGATCCATGCGGGAACAGTACCGGGGCCGGCTGCAGTGCGGTTCCTTCACCATCGTGAGCGAGACACGAAGCAGACGTCAATCGGCCGGAATACACGACACAGGTTGCCGACAATAGGCAGTATCTGGTTGAATCTCGATCGTGGTAATCCGCCCCGCCGATCGCTTCCTCAGCAAGCGCATCTTTCTGGACTTCGGGCGCCTGGATTCCACGGCCTGTCGCATTCCTTCCTGAGCCGCGCCCTCCGGGCTGTAGTTCGGCTCGCACCGGCATACCCGACTCGCACCACCGAACACCCGACGATGTCTCGTCCTGCTCCTATCTGTGGCCAGGCACTTCACCCCTCTCCACGACATCCTCATCACGAAAGGTTCCCCATGTCCGTCAGCGACGAACTCATCGAGAACAACCGCACGTACGCCGGATCCTTCTCCGGCCCGCTGCCCCTGCCACCCTCGCGTCATGTGGCGGTCGTCGCATGCATGGATGCGCGCATGGACGTGTATCGCATCCTCGGCCTCGGCGAAGGCGAAGCACACGTGATTCGCAATGCCGGTGGCGTCATCACCGCGGATGAGATTCGTTCGCTGTCGATCAGTCAACGACTGCTCGGGACGAAGGAGATCATCCTCATCCACCACACTGATTGCGGGATGCTCACCTTCAACGACGACGAGTTCAAGGCGGGAATTCTGGCTGAGGTGGGTGTCAAGCCCGAATGGGCGGCGGAGTCGTTCAGCGACCTCGATACCGACGTCAAGCAGTCACTGCAACGCATCAAGAACAGTCCGTTCATCCCCCACACCGACAATGTGCGCGGCTTCGTCTTCGATGTCGCGACCGGATTGCTGCGCGAGGTGAAGGCATGAGTGTCCTGCGTCTCGGCGATGTCGCGCCGAACTTCGCCGCCGCCACCACCGAGGGCGATATCGATTTCCACGCGTGGAAGGCCGACTCTTGGGCGGTGCTGTTCTCGCACCCGGCCGACTTCACCCCCGTGTGCACCACCGAACTGGGACGCACAGCCTCATTGCAGCAGGAGTTCGACGCCCGCGACGTGAAGACGATCGCCGTATCCGTCGACCCACTGGAGTCCCATGTGCAGTGGGCGGGCGACATCCGCGATGTCGGCGGGACCGATCTGAACTTCCCGATCATCGCCGATTCCGATCGTGTAGTCGCCGAGGCCTACGACATGATCCACCCGGGCGAGGGCGACACTTCGACAGTCCGATCAGTGTTCATCATCGATCCACGCAACGTGATCCGGCTGATCCTGATCTATCCCAAGAGCGTGGGTCGCAACTTCACTGAGATCCTGCGCGTGATCGATGCCCTGCAACTCACCGACGCGCAGCCGATCAGCACACCGGCCGACTGGTCACCCGGCGGCCGGGTGATCGTCTCCCCTGCGATGACTACCGAGGACGCCCGCGAGCACTTCGGCGACGTCGAGGAGGTCAAGCCCTACCTGCGCTGGACCGCCGTGTGAGGTCACCGACGCGGTGAGGTAGGCCACCGGCGAAGCCTCCGCCTGAATCTCGCAGCTTTTCCTGCGTTACGCAGCCATTACCTGGACGCCATAAGCAGCAAAGGCACGCTCGCGGGTGACGATGATCAGGGTGTCCAGTTGGGCCTGGGCAATGAGCATTCGATCGAAAGGATCGGTGTGATGCAGTGGTAGAGACCCGGCGAGCTCGGCGTGACGCCCGTCGATGACGAGCATTCGGAATCCTTCGTCCGAGCACTGTTCGGCAAGCCCATCGGGCATCTCGACCTTGCCGAGTTGTCGCTTGATCGACAATTCCCACACGGTCGCTGCCGAGACGCACACCTCATTAGCCGGATCGCCGATCACCTCGATCGCCTCATTCGATAATCGCTCACCGGCCAACCACCACAGCAGAACATGAGTGTCGAGCAGCACCCGCATCGTCAGTGACCCTCGAAAGCGGCTGCGATCTCCTCGGGGAGGGTGTCGAAGTCGTCGGAGACGCGAATTCGCCCGCTCCAGGCACCCGGGGTTCGCCGGCCGCTCACCTGATCGGCCGCGACGAGTCGCGCCACCGGTCGACCGGCACGGGCGATGATCACCTCACCCCCGGACTCCACGTCCGCCAGCAGCGCGGAAAGTCGGGTCTTCGCCTCATAGATATTGACGGTGTGGGTCATGGTTTCAGTCTGACTACTTGACCAACCTTGGTCAAGTAGTCATCCACGGTGGCCTCTGCCGAGTCCGGCCAAGCATCCGGACACATCACCCTCGCCGACACGGAGGTTGAACTCATGCGCCGGCGACGGGGCCGGCAAGCGCGTCAACGTTCGAGGAACCACCACCAACCTCGATGGTGCAACCGTGCAGGCACGGGTGAAACTCGCCGGACAGGACCGCTACCGCAACGGCTCCGCCCGCATCACTATCGCAGCTCGGGAGCGGTAGGCCTCCCCCGGTCCCGCATACGATTTTCGCGATCCCCTGCCCGCAACCTACTGATCTGGCACGCTGGAGCAGATGAAGAAGACACTGCTGACAGCCGCCGCCTTGACCACCGCTGCCGCAGGTGCAGCCACACTCGCATCCCGCCGCAGCGTCGCGACGTTGCGCAGCACCCCCGACCCCTACCCCGCCGACGTGATCCGCACCGAGCCGCACGGTGTCACCAGTTTCATCGAGCGACCGGATGGCACCATCATCCGAGCGATCACCGCCGGCGAGGGCCCCACCGTCGTCTTCGCCCACGGGATCTACTGCAGTGTCTTGGAGTGGAGCGTGGTGTGGGACCAACTCCTCGAGCGCGGCTACCGCGTCATCGCCTTCGACCAGCGCGGTCACGGTCGATCCACGATCGGTTCCGATGGCATCTCCACCGAGTCGATGGCCGGTGACTACCTCGCGGTGCTGGAGAACTACGACGTCCGCGATGGGATCCTGCTCGCCCATTCCATGGGCGGCTTCCTCGCCATCGCCGCGATTCTCGACGTCCCCGGGGTCGCCGAGCGACTGAACGGGCTCATCCTCATGTCGACATTCGCCGGTGATGTGCTGCGCGGTGCACCGCAGAACAAGGCCCAGATCCCCATGATCAAGTCCGGCGCCATGGTGAAGATCGCTGAGAACGACACCACCGGGATGCTGTTCGCCCGTTCGCTGTGCGGGGACAACCCATCCCCGGCGATGTGCGAGGCATTCTTGGACATGTTCCGCAACACCGACCACCAGCCACTCGTTCCCGTCCTCGAGGCCTTCAGCAAAGAAGACCGCGGCGACCGGCTCGGCGAGATCTCAATCCCGACCATCGTGCTGTGCGGGGAGAAGGACGGCACCACTCCTCCGCGCCAGTCCCAGCGGCTCGCCGATGGCATCCCCGATGCGCAACTTCGCTGGGTTCCCGGCGCCGGCCACATGCTCAACTGGGAGGCACCCGACGAGATCCTCGCGGCGATTCAGGACCTGTCCGGGGTTCCGGCCTAGTTCCGCCAGACCAAGCGGGCGCGGCTATCCCGTGAGGACTGAGAACGCCAACTCGGCGTGAGCGCGAACGACCTTCGGGTCTTCACCCGCGGCGATTCGATTCAGCATCATCGTCACCTGCGCGTCGACGTAGGTCGCCAGGAGTTCGACAGGGACGCCCAGCGTGATCTCGCCTCGCTTCGCACTTCGCTCCAGCCATTCGGCGTAGACATGAACACCCTCGGACTGCAGGGCGTCCACATGAGCAGCCGTCATGGGCCCGAGTCGATCGCGGTGGCCCAGCATCTTCGCGAAGAGACAGCCCGCGGGCATATCCGATGTCTCATCGCGGGTCGCGAACTCGATCAAGGCTGTCAAGGTCTCGGCGAACGGTCGATCCTCGGCGAACATCGCCATCGCCGGGCCGAGCGTGGTCTCGTGATAGCGGGTGAGTGCGGCGTCCATGAGCCGATCCTCACTGTCGAATTCCCGATATAGGCCCGGCTTGGACACGCCTGCGCGTCGACAGATCTCGTTCACCGAGACCGACTCCACTCCCTCCCGCCAGTAGCAGTCCATCGCCACCTCGAGGGTGCGGGTCCGGTCGAAGGTCTTGGGTCGGCCCCGGGCGCGCTTGGGGAGGTCTCCTGCCATCGAGATTCCCACCTGCCCTTGTTTCGAACCAATTGGTATTCAAATCTTGACACAGCCGCTCCCGCCCAGAAAGATACCGACTGGTACGAAATTATTCCTCCCTCACCAGGCTTAGGAGCTCCCCATGGCACAGAACGTCTTCATCACCGGCACGAACATCGGCCTCGGCCGCCTCACTGCGCTGAGCCTGCTCGAGGGCGGTCACTCGGTCGTCGCCAGCATGCGCGACATCAGCGGCCGAAACCGCGAAGCCGCGAGCGAGCTCCGAG
>CAJXYI010000051.1 GCA_913063435.1 uncultured Actinomycetales bacterium
CGATGTACATCGCCGAGATCGCACCGGCCAAACTGCGCGGCCGCATGGGCTCGATGCAGCAGATGGCGATCGTCGTCGGCATCTTCGCCACCGGACTGATCAACTGGCTCATCCTCGGAGCGGCCGGTGGCGAGTCCACCAATGACTGGCTGTTCGGAATCGCTGCGTGGCAGTGGATGTTCCTGTCCATGATCGTCCCCGCCCTGGTCTATGGGCTGCTCGTGCTGCGCATCCCCGAATCACCGCGATACCTCGTGTCGATCGGTGAGGAGACGAAGGCAGCCGAGGTGCTGCAGACGATCTACCGCAATGATGTCGCCCCGCTGGTGCACCAGATCGCCGAGTCACTCAAGGGTGACCACAATCCCCGGCTATCGGATCTGCGCGGCAGAGCATTCGGTCTCATGCCGATCGTGTGGATCGGCATCGGCTTGAGCGCCTTCCAGCAGTTCGTCGGGATCAATGCGGTGTTCTACTACTCCAACACCATCTGGGAGGCAGTCGGTTTCTCCGAGAGCCAAGCCTTCGAGACATCGCTGATCACCACGGTAGTGAACATCGCGTTCACGCTCGTGGCCATCGCCTTGATCGATCGGGTCGGTCGTAAGCCGCTGCTGCTGGTCGGCTCCACCGGGATGGTCACCATGCTGGCGATCTTGACCTGGGTCTTCGGCACGGCGACCGTCAATGCCGATGGGCAACCTGTCCTCGGTGACGGCGTCGACATCATCGCGCTGCTCGCCTTCAATCTCTACGTTGCGTTCTTCGCCGCGACCTGGGGTCCGGTCGTGTGGGTGCTGCTCGGCGAGATGTTCCCCAACCGCATCCGCGCTGCCGCCCTCGCCTTGGCCGCTGCCGCCCAATGGGTGGCGAACTTCCTCGTGTCCACGGCCTTCCCGCCGCTGTCGTCGATCAGCCTCGGGTTGGCCTACGGGATCTTCACCGGCTTCGCACTCTTGTCGATCCCCTTCGTGGCGAAGTTCCTGCGAGAGACCAAGGGCGTGAGCCTGGAGCAGATGGGCACCCTGGAGAAGGCGCGGGTCTGACACCGAGTGGCATATATACCCCCTGGGGTATATAGTGAGGGGGTCATCACAGCCGCCCCGAGGAGGATCCACCGCCATGCAGACCGCCACCGTCGCCGAGTTGAAGTCCGCCCTCGATTCCGGGCGCGCCACGGTTATCGATGTGCGCGAGCCCTATGAATTCGATGCCGGCCACATCCCCGGCGCGATCAACATCCCGATGGCGACCGTTCCCGTCCGACTGACCGAACTGCCTACCGGCGGCGAACTGCACGTCGTGTGCGAAAGCGGGGCTCGCTCCTGGCAGGTGTGCGCCTTCCTCGACCGCCACGGTGTCTCGGCGACCAATGTCGAGGGTGGCACGGGCATGTGGCGGATGAACGGCCTCCCCCTGGAGGCGGGAGTCCCCACCCGCTGAGATCATGCGGGCATGGACTTCACCATTCCCGCTGAGATCACCGCCCTGCAGGCGGCCTTCTCCGATTTCCTGGAGCGCGAGGTTCGCCCCCTCGAGGACGAGTACGCCCGCTCGTTCTGGGAGGCATCGGTCGACCAGGCCGCACTGAAGCCGGTCGTAGACGAGGTGCGCCGCCGCAGTGCCGCTGCCGGTTTCTACGCCCCGTATCTGCCCGAAGAGGTCGGTGGCGAGGGATTGAGCGTGGTCGGAACGACCCTGCTCGTCGAGGATGCCGCCGCTAGCGGGATGCGTCTGGCGATGGTCGCTGTCGCTCCGCCGAATCCGGCGGGTCCGTCGACCCTGCTGCTGAAACTGCCGCGCCACCTGTGGGACGACTACCTCATCCCCGTCGCCAAGGCCGAGCGCACGATGTGTTTCGCACTCACCGAGCCCGAGGCCGGCAGCGATGCCCAATCCATCCGGTCATCGGCGGTGCGCGACGGTGATGACTGGGTGATCAACGGCCATAAGCACTACATCACCAACGGCGACGATGCCGACTTCGCGATCGTGTTCGCCGTCACCGACGCCGATAAGCGCGCAGCAGGCGGCATCACCGCATTCGTCGTACCCCGTGATCAGTACCGCGTCGGCAAGACGCAGTACAACCTGTCCGATTCCCATCCGGCGGAGTTGTTCTTCGACGACGCGCGCGTGCCCGGCGATCACGTGATCGGCGAAGTCGGTATGGGGTTCCTCGAAGCGATGAGCTTCCTCAACGCCGGTCGCGCCTACATCGGTGCCCAGTCCCTCGGACTCGCGGAGTTCGCCCTGCGTAGCGCAACCGAGCACGTGCAGGCCCGCAACGCTTTTGGCAAGCCGCTCGCGAAATTCCAGGGCGTGTCCTTCCCTCTCGCGAAGAGCAAGGTGGACATCGAGGCGATGCGCTGGCTGGTGTATCACCTGGCGTGGCGGGTGGACACCCAGGGTGATCCGCTCGCCATCATGGGAGACGCCTCCATCACGAAGTATGCGACGACCGAGTGGGCCTATGAGGTCGCCGACCGTGCACTACAGGCTTTCGGGGGCATGGGCTTGATGAACGAGGGCCCGATCGAGCGCATCCTGCGTCACCTGCGCATGCTGCGCGTCGTCGAAGGTGCCAGCGAAGTGCAGTTGCTCGTCATCGCCCGCACCCTCGGCCTGTAGCGCGCAGGGTCCGGATCTAGGGCCGGACATCGAGATCGGAGCCTGATGCGACATCGCCGATCTCGATACACGCGATCTGCTCGTGATGCGCGCGCAGATAGTCGCGGGCACCCCGGTCTCCCTGCGCCATCGCCATCGCTGCCGCCCAATGCTCCCTGCCGAGCAGAACCGGATGGCCGCGATCGCCCGCGAAACAACCCTGCGCGATCGAGGACTCACTCGCCGCAACCCGTTCGAGGGCCTGTGCTGTCATGCCCGGCAGATCAACCAGGGTGACGAGTACGCGATCGATATCCGGCTCGGACATCGCTGCAGCCAATCCCGCTCGTAGTGACGAACCCATTCCCTCCCGCCAGGAATCATTGACGACCACCTTCGCCTCGGGCACATCGTCGATCCAGGCTCCCACAACGACGAAAACCGGATCGCAGCCCGCTTCGTGACACATGCGCACGGCACGATCGACGAGTCGTTCACCCTCGTACACGAACGGCGCCTTCGGGCCGCCGAAGCGCCGGCCCTCCCCAGCCGCGAGTACGAGCCCCGCGAGCGTGGTCATCGGCGTGTGGTCATCGGGGTGCGCCGGGGTGGATCGGCCCTTCCGTCGCGGTCAATTGCGCACCACTTCCGCCCCAGCGCTTCTGGATGATCTCCGCGGCAATCGAGATCGCGGTCTCCTCCGGAGTCCGCGCACCCAGATCGAGGCCGATGGGAGAGTGCAGTCGGGTGAGTTCGTCATCACCGACACCGGCTTCCTTCAGTCGACGCAGCCGGTCTTCGTGGGTGCGACGCGACCCCATGGCTCCGACGTATCCCGCGTCGGTGCGCAGTGCCACCTGCAAAGCAGGAACATCGAATTTCGGGTCATGGGTGAGCACGCAGATCACCGTCCGAGAATCCACCGGTTGGGAGGCGAGCCAACGGTGCGGCCAATCGACGACGACCTCGTCGGCATCGGGGAACCGGCGCGCAGTCGCGAAGATCTCTCGGGCATCGCACACCGTCACCCGGAAACCCATCACTTTCCCCACCCGACACAGTGCTGCCGAGAAGTCGATGGCGCCGAAGATGTACATCCGCGGAGCCGGCGCCATCGAATTGACGAACACATCGACACCCTCACCCAGACGCTCCCCCGCCGGTCCGTAATGCAAGAAACCGGTGGTGCCGGACTCCAACATCCCCAGGGCGTCAGCCGCCACGGTGTCGTCGAAACGCTGCGTACCCAGCGAACCCTCCACCAAGCTGCCGTGATCGGTATCGGGTCGGATGACCAGATGCCGGCCGATCTGCTCCGGTCGACCTGAACGGACAACGGTTGCAGTGGCCACCGGCTCGTCTGCGGCCACACTCGCCGCGATCCCCGCAAGCTCCGGCCAGGTGTCTGGATCAACCCGCTCGACGAAAACATCGAGGATCCCCCCGCAGGTCAGCCCGACCGAGAACGCGTCGTCGTCACTGACCCCGTAGGTCTCCAGCACCGGCTCCCCCGTGGACAACACCTCGGTTCCGAGGTCATAGAGGGCACCTTCGACGCATCCGCCGCTCACGGAGCCGATCGCCTCACCCGAGCCGGTCACCAGCATCGCCGCCCCCGCCGGACGCGGGGCCGAACGCCAGGTGCGCACGACGGTCGCCATGGCGACCGGTTCCGCCCCCGCCTGGGCTAGGTCGGCCAGGATCTCGCGCATGGCTGCTTAGCCTGCCATTCTCGCTGGCCCCGTGCAGGCGAGTCGTCCATACTGAACTGATGCGTACCCGGGCGGAGGCTGCCGTAACCATTAGCGTCACGAGCGCCGTCACAGTCGAGCCGATCAGCGCCCAGGACGCAGCAGCCTTCATCGAATCCCCCTCCGCGGGGGCCGTGGTGACGTTCTCCGGCGACGTACGCGATCACGACCACGGTCGAACAGTGGCGCGGTTGGACTACGAGGGTCATCCCAGCGCGGCCGATGTGCTCGCAGAGGTCGCCCGCGAGGTGGCGTCTCGACACGACGTCATCGGCCTTGCCGTGATGCACCGGATCGGGCCGCTGGAGATCGGTGACTGTGCGCTCGCTGCAGCGGTGAGCGCAGCACATCGAGGTGCGGCCTTCGCCGCCTGCGCGGATCTGGTCGATACGACCAAGGAACGCCTGCCGGTCTGGAAGCATCAGGTATTCAGCGACGGAACCGATGAATGGGTGAATTGCGCATGAGCGAGGGCACACTCGGCGACAGCAAACTCATCGATACGCACGGCCGCGCACACCGCGACCTGCGGGTGTCCTTGACCGACCGCTGCTCCCTGCGCTGCACCTATTGCATGCCGGCGGACTTCGCACAGTGGATCCCTTCCGCGGAACTTCTCACCACCGATGAGTTGATGACGGTGCTGCGCGTCGCCATCGAGGAGGGCATCGACGAGGTTCGCCTGACCGGTGGCGAGCCCCTGCTGCGCCCCGATGCCGTCGACGTCGTCCATCGCATCAACTCACTGCCGAAACCACCGCGTGTGTCCATCACCACGAATGGCCTTCGCCTTGCCGCCCAAGCCGGTGCGCTGCGCGATGCGGGCCTCGAACGCGTCAATGTCAGCCTCGACACCCTCGACCGCGACCGGTTCAAGGCCATGACGCACCGCGATCGTTTCGACGATGTGATCGCTGGACTCGCTGCAGCGAAAGCCGTGGGTCTCGCCCCGGTCAAGGTCAACACCGTGCTGATGCCCGGCGTCAACGACGACGAGGCCGTGCCTATGCTGCGTCGCGCTCTCGATGAAGGTTGGCGACTGCGATTCATCGAGCAGATGCCCCTCGATGCCGGTGGCATCTGGAACCGCGCGTCGATGGTCACCGCCGAGCGCATCCTCGACGACCTCTCCCAGGCCTTCGATCTCACCCCGGTTCCCGTGCGCGGCTCTGCGCCCGCGGAGGAGTTCTTCGTCGACGGCGGGCCCGAGACCGTGGGAATCATCGCTAGCGTCACCCGACCGTTCTGCGGCAACTGCGATCGCATGCGCCTGACCGCTGATGGCCAACTCCGCAACTGCCTGTTCGCCCGCGACGAACTCGATCTACGGGCGGTTCTGCGTGACGTATCTCTCGACGAAGCGTCGATCGAATCACAGATCCGGCATCGCCTGCATTCCTCGGTCGCCGCGAAACTGCCCGGTCACGGAATCGACGACCCCAGCTTCATCCAGCCACCGCGACCGATGAGTGCGATCGGGGGTTAAGCCCCTATCTAGCCACCCGCGAAGGGCGGCAGCACATCGAGGCGGTCGCCCGGGAGGAGTCGCGCCGCCTCATCGAGGACGGCGATGCCGTTGACGAGATAGGAGCAGCGGGGCAGCACATCCCGCAGTGCCGGTGCCTGCCGCTCGCATGAGGCCAGGACCTCCCCGAGCGTGCCCCCGGAGACCACAAGGACATCAGCTCCTGCAGCCGCCCGCGCTGCAGCGAAGAGATGCACCTGCACGACATAGGCATTCCCTGGCGTCGATTCGCCCATGCGGCTAGTGTCATACACCACACTGAGCCACTCACACGTGGGGAGCACTGCATGGACCTGCAGAATTCATTCGTCGTACCCGCAGACCTCGATACCGCATGGAAGACATTGCTCGATGTCGACAAGATCGCTCCCTGCATGCCCGGTGCGACCTTGGAGAGCAACGACGGAGACAACTTCACCGGCAAGGTGAAGGTGAAGCTCGGGCCGGTCAGCATGACCTACGGCGGCACCGCCAAGTTCCTCGAACGCGATGACGCCGCCCACGTGGCCGTCATCGAAGGGACGGGCAAGGAAACTCGAGGCTCCGGCACCGCCAAGGCCGTGGTCACGACGAAACTGACCGAAGAGGGGCCCGACCGCACCAGGGTGGACGTCACGACCGACCTGACCGTCACCGGCAAGCCCGCCCAGTTCGGTCGCGGGGTCATGCAGGATGTCGCCGGTCGGATCATCGACCAGTTCTCGGCGAATCTCGAGGCGGTCATCGCCGCCAGCGGAGCCCCGGAATCCGCCACGGGCACCGAATCGGCACCGGGAACCTCGCCCACCTCCGCTTCGACGCCCGCCTCCACCCAAGCCGCCCCCGCGATGCCGCAGGCTGCCGACAGCATCGATCTGCTCGGCACTGCCGGAGCTCCCGTTCTCAAGCGTGCGCTCCCGGTGATCCTCGGCGTGGTCACGGTGATCGGCATCATCTGGTTGATCGCGCGCCGCAAGCGCTGAACGGCACGACGATCGCCGTGGACCCAGTCCCCGAACTCCTCCCCGATATCGACGCGCTCACCGAGCGGTTGCGTGATGTCGGCTATCTCGCGGATCCCGGCCTGGCCACGGCACTGTTCTGCGCCGTGCGGCTACCCCAACCTCTCCTGCTGGAAGGAGAGGCGGGGGTCGGCAAGACCCAGGCCGCCAAGGCCCTTGCGGAATTGCTCCAAACGCCCCTGATCCGACTGCAGTGCTTCGAGGGAATCGATGCGGCCGAGGCACTGTACGAGTGGAATTATCCGCGCCAGCTCCTCGGTATCCGCGTTGCCGAAGCGACCGGTGCTTCGACGGACGAGTCATCGCTGTTCAGCCGCGACTACCTCATCGAACGCCCCCTGCTCGCCGCTATCGAGCACGCCGGTCCCCGACCGGCAGTCCTGCTCATCGACGAGGTCGATCGCGCAGACGAGGAGTTCGAAGCATTCCTGTTCGAACTCCTCGCCGAAGCCAGTGTCACCATCCCCGAGATCGGCACCCTGCGCGCGACGCACCCACCCGTGGTGATCTTGACGTCGAATCGAACACGTGACCTGCACGATGCCCTCAAACGACGCTGCCTCTATCACTGGATCGACTACCCCGATCTGGAGCACGCCACCCGAATCGTGCGGATGCAGGTGCCTGATGCCGACCCTCGACTCGTCACCGATGTGGCATCGGCCGTGCAACGACTGCGCAGCCTCGACGTGCAAAAACCCCCCGGTGTCGCCGAGGCCATCGACTGGGTTCACGCCGCAACGCTGCTGGGCATCCGGCAGTTGGACTCCGATGCGGTGCGCCGCACCCTCGGTTCGGTTCTGAAGTATCGCGAGGACCACGACCTGGCGATGACAGCCGGCCTGTCCTGGGTGGCCGGTGACTGAGATCGACCTCGCCGGCATCGCAGCCGCATTCGGACACGAACTACACGCTGCCGGGATCCCGATCACACCCCAGCGCAGCGCTCGTTTCGCCGAATCCGTGCTGCTCGCCCAACCGAGGACCATCGATGAGGTGTACTGGCTCGGCCGGGTCACCTTGATCGGCGATCACACCCAGGTGCCCACCTACGACCTGGTATTCGATCAGGTCTTTCGAGGCTTCCTCGACATCGTCGACACCCGGCCGGGCCCCGACACCGATGACCCCGGATTACGGCCTACGCCCGAGCATTCCCTCGATCACAGCGAGCAGCCCCGTTCGGATCGCCCCGACGACATCGCGTCCCCGATCACCTCCTCGACACCGGGGGCACCGCAGGCGCAGGGCGATACCGACAGCGATGAGGCCTCGGCTCTTGCAGCGGCCAGCGCAATCGAACGACTCGGTGACACGGACTTCGCCGCCTGCAGCCCCGAGGAACTCGCACTGATCCGGCGACTCGTGGAACAACTCCCGCTCATTCCACCGAAGCGGCAAGGTCGGCGCAGCGCACGTCACCGGGCCGGACGTGAACTCGACATCCGCGCCACACTGCGCCGTGCTCATCGCACCGGAGGGGATCCGGTCGCTCGGGTGCGCCGTCGACGCATCGAACGACCTCGACGTGTCGTGCTCCTCGCCGATGTCAGCGGTTCGATGGAGCCCTACGCACGGGTGTACCTGCACCTGCTGCGCGGTGCCGTTCGGGCCCTCGGTGCCGAGGCCTTCGTCTTCGCCACCCGGTTGACCCGACTCACCCGACCACTGTCCATCGGCGGACCCGACCGGGCCTACGCGATGGCCGCGAAGGCAACCCCGGACTATTCCGGTGGTACCCGTATCGGTCCAGCGATCACCCGATTCCTCGACGAGCACGGTCGCCGCGGGATGGCTCGGGGTGCGGTCGTGGTGATCGTCTCCGACGGATGGGAAATCGGTGAACCGGGCGAACTCGGCGAGGCGATGGCCCGACTGCATCGACTGGCCCACTGCATCATCTGGGTCAATCCCCGCAAGGCCGCCGAGGGCTTCGCCCCGCTGACAGGGGGGATGGCCGCCGCACTACCCCATGTCGATACCTTCATCAGCGGCCACTCGATGCGGGCGTTGGAGGATGTCATGGACGCGATCTCCGGGGCGGTGCACCGACGTGTCGGATGAGCTCTCGATTCCAGGTGACCGGCGCGCCCTCGTCATCACCGCATCCACCCGCGCGGCAGGCGGAACCTGGCCCGATCGGTCCGGACCGATCCTGCGAGATGGGCTCGAAGAACTCGGCGCTTCGTTCGGACTCGTCGTGGACGGCCCCGTCGTGGTGGCCGATGGCGACCCCGTCGGAACCGCACTGCGAGACGCACTCCAGGCCGGCTACGACCTGATCGTCACCACAGGTGGCACAGGTCTCACCCCGACGGACACCACACCCGAGCAGACCGCGAGGATCCTCGACCGGGTGATCCCCGGCATCGCCGAGGCGATCCGTGCCGAGGGTGTCGCCGGCGGCGTCCCGACCGCCGTCCTGTCTCGTGGACTGGCCGGATTGGCCGGGCGAACCCTCGTCATCAATCTGCCCGGTTCACCCGGCGGGGTTCGCGACGCTCTGGCGGCACTCGCCCCGATCCTGCAGCACGCCCTCGATCAGATCGCCGGTGGCGATCACCCGCGCACCTGACGCGCTGCCCGACCCTGACGGCGTGCGGCGCAGCGACTACCCTTGACGCCTGTGACCTCCTCCGCAGCCAACGTCCCAGGTGGCTTCGGCGCCAATGAATGGCTCGTCGACGAGTTGTACCAGGCGTATCTGGCCGATAAGTCCACCGTCGACCCCGCCTGGTGGGACTTCTTCGCCGACTACACCCCCAGCGAGGGCAGCGCTGCCCGCGTCGCCGCACCGAAGACACCACCTGCGACGCCAGCCGTGACCCCACCGTCGACCGAACCGGCAGCCCCCGCCGCGACCCCATCGCCGACGCCGACTCCAGCCGCAACGCCTGCGGTGCCGGCTGCACCGGCGGAAACCAGCAAAGCTGCCGCGCCGGCACCGAAACCGGCCACCACCGATGTCGTCGTCGAGAAACTGCGCGGCCCGGCCGCTCGCGTGGTGGACAACATGGAAGCGAGCCTGTCGGTTCCCACAGCGACCAGCGTGCGCGAGGTGCCCGCGAAACTGCTCATCGACAATCGCACCGTCATCAACAACCACCTCGCCCGCAGTCGCGGTGGGAAAGTGTCCTTCACCCATCTGATCGGCTTTGCGGTGGTGCTCGCGGCCCGTGCGATTCCGGCGATGAACAACGCGTTCGCCGACCTCGATGGCAAGCCCGGGCTCCAGGTGAACCCCGACATCAATCTCGGGCTAGCCATCGACATCGCCAAGCCCGATGGCTCACGACAACTCCTCGTACCCAACATCAAGGCGGCCCAGCACATGGACTTCGCCTCGTTCTGGGGTGCTTACGAGGACATCGTTCGTCGGGCGCGCAACAGCGGCCTGACGGTCGAGGACTTCGCCGGAACCACGATCAGCCTGACCAATCCCGGCACGATCGGTACCTCGCATTCCGTGCCGCGCCTGATGCCCGGGCAAGGCACGATCGTCGGCGTCGGCGCGATGGAATACCCCGCGGAATGGCAGGGTTCGTCAGAGGAATCGCGGGTGCGCAACGCGGTGAGCAAGATCATGACGCTCACCTCGACCTATGACCACCGGGTCATCCAGGGAGCGCAATCGGGCGAATTCCTCAAGACGGTGCATGAGCTTCTGCTCGGCGGCGATGACTTCTACGAATCGGTGTTCAATTCCCTGCGCATCCCCTACGAGCCGATCCAGTGGGCCGAGGATGTTTCCGCATCGCACGAGACCGATCTGAACAAGACCGTGCGTGTGCAGGAGGTCATCCACGCCTACCGCGTGCGTGGCCACCTGATGGCAGACATCAACCCGCTCGAATACGAGCAGCGCGGACACCCAGATCTGGATGTGCTCACGCACAACCTGACTCTCTGGGATCTGGATCGCACGTTCGCCACCGGTGGGTTCGCCGGCCGACCGCTGATGAAACTGCGTGAGATCCTCGGCGTGCTGCGTGATTCGTATACCCGCACCATCGGCATCGAATACATGCACATCCAAGATCCTGAGCAGCGTCAATGGATTCAAGAGCGCGTCGAAATCCCCCACACGAAACCATCCCGCGAAGAGCAACTGAACATCCTGCACAAGCTCAACGAGGGTGAGGCATTCGAGACCTTCCTGCAGACCAAGTACGTGGGACAGAAGCGGTTCTCGCTCGAGGGTTCAGAGTCACTGATCCCGCTTGTCGACGCGGTGCTGTCCGACGCGGCTGCCGAAGGGATCATCGAGGTCGCCATCGGGATGCCCCACCGCGGCAGGTTGAACGTCCTCGCCAATCTCGCCGGCAAGTCCTACGGCCAGATCTTCGCCGAATTCGAGGGAAACTACGGCGAGGAATCCGTGCAGGGCTCAGGTGATGTGAAGTACCACCTCGGCACTTCGGGCACCTATCGCAGCCTGGACGGCCAGGAAACCCAGGTGTACCTGGCCGCTAACCCATCCCACCTGGAGGCGGTCAATCCGGTGCTCGAAGGGATCGTGCGCGCAAAGCAGGATCAGCTGCCTCGGGACGAGGCTTTCAACATCCTGCCCATGCTGTTGCACGGCGATGCTGCTTTCGCCGGTCAGGGCGTCGTTGCTGAGACCCTGCATCTGTCCCAGCTGCAGGGCTACCGCACCGGTGGCACCGTGCACATCGTGGTGAACAACCAGGTCGGCTTCACCACATCACCGAAATACAGCCGCTCCTCGGTCTACGCCACCGATGTTGCGCGCATGATCCAGGCCCCGATCTTCCACGTCAACGGCGATGACCCCGAAGCCGTTGTGCGGGTTGGCAAACTCGCCTTCGCGTTCCGTCAGGCGTTCCACAAGGACGTCGTCATCGATCTGGTCTGCTACCGCCGCCGCGGCCACAACGAAGCCGATGATCCCTCGCTGACGCAGCCATTGATGTACAACCTGATCGACACCAAGCGCAGCGTTCGCAAGGTTTACACCGAGGCTCTCATCGGTCGTGGCGACATCACCGTCGAAGAGGCCGAGCAGGCACTGCGGCACTTCCAAGAGCAACTTGAGCAGGTGTTTCAGCAAACACGTTCTTCGCAGTCATCCGCCGCCGAGGAATCCTTCAGCGAGACGTCCGGATCGGTTGTGCGTGAAGGCCAGAAGTCCCTCGCACCCCAGGTCCCCGCTGTCGTCGTCGACACCGCCATCACCGCCGACCAGGTTGACCTCGTCGTGGCCAGCCAGCTTGAGATGCCAGAGGGTTTCTCCGTGCATCCGCGATTGGCTCCGCAATTGCAGCGACGTGCCCAGATGATCGCGGACGACGCCGTCGACTGGGGCATGGCCGAGGCTCTCGCAGTCGGTTCCCTGCTGCAGGAAGGGCGATCGGTTCGCCTCGTTGGCCAGGATTCCCGCCGCGGCACGTTCGGTCATCGACACATGGTGATCGTCGACCGCGAGACCGGCTGGCAGTACAAGCCGCTGAAGCGCTGCTATTCGGATGGCGCCAAATTGTGGGTGTATGACTCGCTGCTCAGCGAGTTCGCTGCACTCGGCTTCGAATACGGCTACTCCGTTGCCCGCCCCGACATGCTCGTCATGTGGGAGGCGCAGTTCGGTGACTTCGTCAATGGAGCGCAGACGATCATCGATGAATTCATCTCAGCCGGTGAGCAGAAGTGGAATCAGCGCTCGGCGATCACGATGTTGCTGCCGCACGGCTACGAAGGCCAGGGTCCTGACCATTCCTCGGCTCGCGTCGAACGATTCCTGCAGCTGTGTGCCCAGGACAATATGACCGTCGCGATGCCGTCATCTCCCGCGTCGTACTTCCATCTGCTGCGCTGGCAGGTGCTCTCAAGACTGACCCGACCGCTGGTGGTGTTCACCCCGAAGTCCCTGCTGCGTGCGAAGTTCGCAACATCCGCCCTCGAGGATTTCACAACGGGGAGTTTCCGGGCGATCCTGCGGGATACGACAGTGGCGCCCGAGGGCGTGCGCAAGATCCTGTTGTGCAGCGGCAAGGTCTACTACGACCTCGTTGCCGAGCGCGAAAAGAGCGGTGTGACCGACACCGCCATCGTGCGGTTCGAGCGGTTCTATCCGCTGCCCCATCGCAGCCTTCCCGGTGTCATCGACGCCTACCCTGACGACGCCCAGGTCCGCTGGGTTCAAGAGGAGCCAGCGAATCAGGGTGCGTGGTCGTTCATGTCGATGAACCTGCCGCAGATCATCGGCCGCGAACTCGTCGGCGTCACCCGACCGTCGTCGTCATCCCCGGCAGTCGGTAGTCATCACCGCCACGAGGAGGAACAGCGCGCCGTGGTCGACGCGGCATTCGCGGACTGAAGGATGCCCTCCGATGTACTTCACTGATCGCGGTATCGAAGAGCTGAGCTCCCGCCGTGGCGAGGATGAGATCACCTTCGCCGAACTCGCCGAGCGACTGACCGAATTCGTCGATCTCAACCCCGACTTCGAGGTGCCGATCGAGAGGCTGGCCACCTGGCTAGCCCGCCTCGACGACGACTAGCCACCGACTAGGTCAGTCGGGCAACCCCGTCGGCGATGGCGGCAGCAGACACGGCCCGGGGAACTTCGGCGGACACTCGCCGATCGAAGACGCTGGGCACGACGTAATCGGGCGCGAGCTCGTCTCCGACGACATCGGCGATGGCTTGCGCCGCAGCCAACTTCATCCCCGGGGTGATGGTGCGAGCGCGCACATCGAGTGCACCCCGGAAGATTCCCGGGAACGCCAGCACATTGTTGATCTGATTCGGGAAGTCACTGCGTCCGGTGGCCACCACCGCGGCGGTACGGTGAGCGACCTCAGGGTGGATTTCCGGGTCGGGATTGGCCAGGGCGAAGATCAGTGACTGTGGTGCCATCGTGGCAACCGCGGCGTCCCCGACCGTTCCGGCAGACAGCCCGATGAACACATCGGCACCGGCGAGCGCCTCCTCCAAGGTTCCGGTGAGATCAGCACGATTCGTACGCGCCGCGAGCGCTGTCTTGACATCGGTGAGGTCGCTGCGATCGGGACCGATGATGCCTTTGGAATCAGCGACGGCAATGTCACCGATCCCCGCCTCGAGCAGGATGTCGGTCACCGCGACTCCTGCGGCTCCGGCACCTGAGACCACCGCGCGCAGATCACCCAGGGTTCGCCCGGTCACCTTGGCGGCATTCAGCAGCGCGGCTAGCACGACGACGGCAGTGCCGTGCTGATCGTCGTGGAAGACCGGGATGTCCAATGCAGCGTCGAGGCGCTGCTCGATCTCGAAGCAGCGCGGTGCACTGATGTCCTCGAGATTGATCCCGCCATAGGCAGGCGCGAGGCGCACCACCGTGTCGATGATTTCCTCGGTGTTCTTCGTGTCCAGGCAGACCGGGATGGCATCCACACCACCGAACTCCTTGAACAGCAGCGCCTTGCCTTCCATCACGGGCAGCGCAGCCTCGGGTCCGATATCGCCGAGGCCGAGCACAGCGGTTCCGTCAGTCACGACGAGAACGGTGTTGGCCTTCCAGGTGAAGTCATAGGCCAGGGCAGGATCCTCGGCGATCGCCGAGCAGACCCGAGCGACGCCGGGGGTGTAGGCGAGCGAGAGACCACCGCGGTCACGCACCCGTACGGTAGGTCGAACTTCGATCTTGCCGCCACGATGCAACGGGAAGGCGGGATCGGCATCGAAGGGACTGGCTAGCGGACCGAAGTCCTCACCTGAGGTCGACATGGCGCACAGTCAACCACGATTGTTCCGCAGGATGGCACGCGCCTCACGTGGCGACCATGGGCGATAACGCCACCACAGCCTCCCGAGGATGCGATCGGGATTGATTGCTCCCCATGTGCGACTGTCATCGCTAGCCCCCCGGTTATCCCCTTCGACCCACCAGCCACCCCGCTCCCGTCGGATGGCCCGCTTGACGACGAAATGGCCCTCCCGATCCGGATGGACGAAGACGACGAGGTCCCCCGGAGACAGATCGACCGTGCGCCGGGCCAGCCACCACTCCCCCGGCGCCAGGGTGGGCAGCATCGATGGTCCGTCGATGCTGACTCTGAACCACGGAAGGCGCACCGCCTCATCATGCCGCTTCGACCGCTGCCGACTAAGGTTGAGACTGCGCAAGGAGCGCAGTGACCCACGGAGGAAGCATGCTCAATCGC
Source organism: uncultured Actinomycetales bacterium (assembly GCA_913063435.1). Lineage (GTDB taxonomy): Bacteria > Actinomycetota > Actinomycetes > S36-B12 > S36-B12 > M55B157. The sequence continues at coordinate 15,050 of CAJXYI010000051.1, forward strand.
ACTATCTCGGGGCGCATCATTCGTGCGCTGGCCCCGCGCACTGTTGCCCATGCCCACTGCGACCTGCCCTGTGGCGTGTACGACCCGGCGCAGGCCCGACTGGAAGCAGAGTCGGTGAAGGCGTGCATGGAGAAGTTCAACGCCTCCGATGATCCGGTGTTCAAAGAGCGCGCGGTCAACATCAAGGAACAGCGTTCTCACCTGGTCAAGGAGCACCTGTGGGTGCTGTGGACCGACTACTTCAAGCCGCCGCACTTCGAGAAGTACCCGCAACTGAATTCATTGTTCAATGAGGCGACCAAGCTCGCCGGCGCCGGTGGCACCAAAGGCACCAATGACGTCGTCGTGGCAGATCAGTTGCTCGGCAAGATCGACGAGATCGCAGAGATCTTCTGGGAGACCAAGAAAGCCTGAGTTAGTCGCAGCACCCTTTGGCACCGACCCCTCGAATCCCCTTCGCGAATCAAAAGGGTGGTTCGGGGGGTTGGTTGCGTTCGCGGGCGAGTAGCGCGTAGCGGCTGGGTGTGTAGCGCTGTCGCGAATTGGTCTTCGGGTCGGCCAGGAGTGCGCGTGCGGCCTGGTCGGCTTGGCGTTTTCGCTGCCGCGCTGCGAGTCCGGCGGGTGTGTTCGCTGGTGCGGTG
>CAJXYI010000052.1 GCA_913063435.1 uncultured Actinomycetales bacterium
TCGCTATTTCCAAAGCTCCACAAACCATCACTTTTGCGGACCCGGCTGATCGCCCCTTCTCTGAAACTCCATTCACTGTGGCCGCGACAGTTTCGTCCGGCCTGACGGTGTCACTCATATCAAACGACACTTCGATCTGCACAGTTTCCGGCTTTAGCGTGACGATGAAGACTGCAGGCACCTGCTCACTCACCGCATCTCAATCAGGCAATGACTCCTACAACGCGGCAACGCCAGTCACTCAGACCTTCGTCATAAAGTTCTCCCAAACAATCACCTTCAACAACCCGGCGCCATCAGGTGCAACCTTCGGCGACGCTCCTATTGCGGCAACGGCAAGTGCTGACTCCGACTTGCCGGTCACCCTCACATCGGCCGATGCGGGTGTGTGCTCAGTTTCGGGAACCGCACCGAACTTCACTGTCACGATCAGCGGTGGGGGGAGTTGCTCGCTCACCGCGTCTCAGGCGGGAGACAGCACATACTCTGCTGCTCCCAATGTCATCCAGTCGTTCACCGTCGCCAAAGCACCGCAAGCGGCGCTCAACGTCACCTCGACACCTTCGACCATCCGCCAGGGCCAGACCGGTTCGCTGTCGACGACTGGCGGTTCTGGTGCGGGCGGAGTCACGTACGCCGTGACCTCGGGAAACTGCAGCATCACCGGGACGACGGTAACGGCGAACGCGGCCTCGGGCAGCTGTCTGATCACAGCGACCAAGGCTGCTGATGACGACTATCTCGAACAGACCGGCACCACGACCATCACCTTGTCGCCGCCCCCCACCATCACCATCGTCGCCAGCGGTGGTGACCCACAGGGTTCGGGTTGGACACTGTCTAATGGCGTCATCACTGCGACTGAGGATGTCTCTATCGACGACAGCGAGATCGAATCCGCTCTCAACTCGGGTGATCTCACCATCGATAACGTTGCTGGCAGCGGAGCGATCACCGTCGCCTCCGGAGCCAGCATCGACTCTGCCTCCGCTCACACACTGACGTTCAAGGGAGACCTGCTCACCAATGCTGGGATCATCAGACTGACTGATGCCGGGAGCGCCGTGGTGTTCGAGGGCGTTGCGCCGAATGACAATTCGGGAACGCTGGAAAATTCAGGAACGATCGAAGCAGGTGGCTTGCTTGTCAAGAACCTGCACATGATGATGCTGACCAGTTCCGGTGATGTCGATGTCGACACCGTGGCCTCCGTGGGTGGGCATCGACTCGTCTTGGTGGATACCAATGCCCTGACGATCGGGACCGTGGCCGGTGTCGATGGCATCAGTGCCACCGAATGGGTGGTGATCTCCACCGAAACCGGCGATCTCACCGTCGACCATACGGTCACGACATCGGCGTCGAGCAATGGAATGCGGCTGCGCTTGAGCGCCGGAACGAATTCCGCATTCGGCGTCGCAACCGGTGGCGACGTCATCATCGGAACCGGCACGGTCAGCGCTCCGAATGCGGTGACCCAGATCTTCAGCGGCACTGCCGCCGGGAGCACCGGTGTGACCTCGATCGCGACGGCCGAAGCCGTGGCGACGGTGGCACCTGTGGTGTCTGCAGGGCAGGTCGCGGTCGCCTACCGTGCCGGTCCACCGACGTTCACCTCTGCCGATGCGATGCGCTACAACCAGACGCTGACTCTCGCCGCGACCGATCCGGCTTCGGGCTTGGTGACCTTCAGCAAGGTGTCGGGGCCGTGCACGGTGACAGGTTCCACGGTGACGCCTGATGGGGTGGGTTCCTGTGTGGTGCGGGCAACGGGTCCTGCGCCGTCGAGCCTCACCACCGATGACACCATCACCATCAGCCAGGCCGGTCAGACAATCCTGTTCACGTCCCAGCCGCCGTTGAATCCCCGCGCCCTGGGCACCTATGCCGTCAGCGCTTCGGCGACCAGTGGATTGCCGGTGGCCTTGAGTATCGCCGCGGGATCGACCTCGGTGTGTTCGTTCGTGCCGCCTCTTGACGATACGGTCATCTTCGATGCGGCCGGAACCTGCGAGATCATCGCCACCCAGATCGGCGATTCCAATTTCACGGCGGCTACCCCGGTCACCCAGTCGATCGTGGTGGGCAAGCTCAACCAATCGATCTCCTTCACCCAACCCACCGATCGGGGTTTCGGAGATCCGGCCTTCGCCCTGTCAGCCACGGCGTCGTCAGGTCTTACGGTGGTGTTCTCCCGCGATGACACCGCGACGACGAATAATGCCTGCACCGTCGATGACACCGGCATCGTGACCATCGATGCTGTCGGGGACTGCGCGATCACCACGAACCAGGCCGGCAACGATGTGTTCGCACCCGCATCGGCGGTCACGAAGGTGTTCACCGTCGATCCCGTGCCCGCATCGGCGCCGTTCATCACCAGCGTCAATGTGCAAAACGGCGAATCGACCATCACCCTCAACGGGCCCGGTTTCGCCGGTGGTGCGGTGCTGTCGGGCTATCAGATCAATGCCTATCCCGCCAGTGGCGGCCCACCCATCGTGTTCACCGGGTGTCCCACCACATTCCCCGTAGAGTGCACGATCCCCGGCCTGGTCGATGGTGAGTCCTATCGCTTCACCGTCCAGGCGATCAACTCCGCAGGAGCCGGCGCGGAAAGCCCCCTCGTTCCCGCCATCGAAGCAGACCCGATCAAATCCATCCAACGCCCCAAGGCGGTGAGTCGACTGACCGCTCGGAAGGGCGACACTCAGCTCACAGCAACCTGGGATCCGCTGAGCCTCACCCAACTCGGCGGTGCAGACTTCACCCGATACGACCTGCGCCTGGAGCAGTCGGTGGATGATTCCGAGATCGCGACTGCGACATTGACGGAGCAAACCGATGACTCCTATGTGTTCACTGGCCTGACCAACGGCACCGCCTACACCGTCACGGTCGTCGCCATCACGACGAATGACGACAGCGAATACGTCGGCAATACCGCGATCGTCAGTGAGATTCCCGCCCGTGCACCCGATCCGGTGGTCGGGACGTATCTGCCGACATCGGGAACGACCGGCATCGTGTCGTGGTCGCCACCGGTCAGCGACGGCGGTTCCGCCGTGACGGAGTATCGGATCGTCTTGGCGTCGGAGGGAGTGACGGTCTTCGACGACACTGTGGGTCCCGGAGTGTTCTCCCTACCGGTGAGCGGCCTGACCCGGGGTGCGACCTATGACGTCACCGTGACGGTGAAGAACGGCGCCGGTGCCACCGATGACACCCAGGAGACACGCCAACCCGATCGTCCCGCGCCACCGGTGATCACGAACGCCACACCGGTGACCGTCGATGACTCGACCGCCTTCGAGGTGACCTGGACCGCCCCGGCCGATAACGGTGCGGCGATCACCGGCTACCAGGTGACCGCGACAAAACGATCGGCACTGGGGGCCGCCTCGGTGCGCTCGACTTCAGTGTCACTGATCGGCCCGGCATCGGTGGATGACACGCAGTTCACCTGCACCTCGAGCACGACCGAATGCATGATGTTCGCCCCCGGTTCGGTGCGTGACTATGCGTTCGTCGTGGTCGCGGACAACCTCGCCGGCACCTCACCTGCGTCAGCACCGTTCGTGGTTCCCGATCCGACCCCACCGACCCCGGTGGCTCCCACCCCGCCCCTGGGCGTGCGTGCCTGGGCCATGCAGGGTGCGGCGATGGTGACCTGGGCGCCGCCGGCATCGGCCGGGTCCTTCGCGGTCAGCATGTACCGGGTGACCTCCGCTCCCGGCGGAGTCACCTGCCTCGCGCCAGCGAGGCAACTGTGGTGCGAGGTGGACGGCCTGCGCAACGGACGCAGCTACACGTTCACCGTCACCGCACTCACCGGTGCCGGCTGGGGCGCACCATCCGCGCCGTCGAATGCGGTCACTCCGTCGCGGAATCCCGAGCCGGGGCCGGCGCCGGATCCGCAGCCGGTCCCCGGGCCGGTGGCACCGGGCACCGTGGCCATCGATCTCGACGGTGGCAGCGCGCCAGGGGCCACCGGTGGCCCGAACCCCGCACGTGACGGCATGGTCGTGTCTGGACCTGATTTCGCCATGGACATCGTGACCTTGACCGCCGGGGGATCGCGCGAACCCTTGGCCGCGAATGGTGAGTTGCAGGTCAAGACGACCGGGCGCATCCGCGTCACCGGTGACGGTGCACTGCCGGGATCCACCATGGCGGTCTATGCGATCCCCGCGAATGTCGTCGCGCAGCCACGCAGCACTGCTGAGCCGCTTCTGGTGGGCCGCGTCGTGGTCGGCGATTCAGGAACCTACGCCGGATCCTGGGCGGTCACGCTCCAGGCGGGGGACTACCTGGTGCAGGTGGTTTCTACTCCCGCCACCGGCGGAGTGCTGGCGGTGTCCACACCCGTGCGGGTCACCCTCGATGACGCACGCACGATCCTGCTCGACGGCACCCGTGCCGGTGATGGATCAAGCAAGCGCGTCAACGTGCGTGGCACCACGACCAACCTGGAGGGTGCGACGGTGCAGGCTCGGGTGAAACTCGCCGGAGAGAGCCGCTACCGCAGTGGATCCACCCGTGTCGTGGTCGACGAGGCGTTCACCTGGACCCGCATCGCCAACCGCAAGGTCTTCGTCTACTTCCAGACCGTGCTCGAAACGGGCGAGAAGGTCCGCTCCACCCGCATCACGATCCCCGGTCGCAGCCGCTGAGCCAGTCCGGGTGTCAGTGGCCGCGATCGGCGTCTCGTCTGGCCTCGCAGGCGGGGGCCCGGGCGCGCCAGCATCCGACAACGACGGCAAACCGGATTAAGGGGGAGTAGTTAGTCCGGTCAAGCGTCGTTCTCGTGAGATGTGGACGGTTTCACAGCCTGATCGTCGCAGAGTTCAGTGGCCCTGTTCAGCGTCGCGGCGGGCGACGTAGGCGGCTGCCTGGGTGCGCCGCTCCATCCCCATCTTCGCCAGCAGGCTCGACACGTAGTTCTTGACCGTCTTCTCCGCCAGGTGCATCCGCTCGCCGATCTGGCGGTTGGTCAGTCCCTCGCCGATGAGGTCGAGGATGCGTGACTCTTGATCGGTGAGCGCATCGAGCCGTTCGTCATGCTGCTCGCCTTTGCGCAACCGGTCGAGCACCCGCTGGGTCGCCACCGGATCGAGCAGGGATTTGCCGGCCGCGACCTGGCGGATCGCGTCGATGAGGTCGTTGCCGCGGATCTCCTTCAACACGTATCCCGATGCACCGGCCATGATCGCGTCGAACAGCGCCTCATCATCGGCATAGGACGTCAGCATCAGGCAGTGCACCTCGGGCATCGCATCACGGATCTCGCGGCACACCTCGACCCCGCTGCCATCCGGCAGCCGCACATCGAGCACCGCCACATTCGGTCGCACCGCTGGGATCCGGGCGATCGCCTCACTGACGCTGCCGGCCTCGCCCACGACCTCGAGGTCGCTTTCGAGGTTCACCAGATCGGCCAAGCCACGCCGGACGATCTCGTGGTCGTCGAGCAGGAACACCCGGGTGGGTTCGACGGAGGGATCGACAGCCATATCGGAAGTCTGCCCTATCCGCGCCGGCCGTCGGTGGAAGGATGGAGGCAGTGCCCGAGACCCGGGCCGAACGACGTCACGAGAGGTCTCACGATGACCCAGGGTTCACACATGCGCGATTCGCTCGGTGGTTTTCTGCCCGGCGACGAACCGATCCGGTTGCTCGCCCCCGACGGCACTGCGACAGACCACCCCCTCGTCCCCCAACCGGTCGACCCGATCGACGATGCCGATCTGCTGCGCGCGATGTATCGCGACATGGTGTTGGCCCGCCGCGTCGACACCGAAGCCACCGCGTTGCAGCGCACCGGCGAACTCGGTCTGTGGTCGTCGTGCCTGGGTCAGGAGGCCGCCCAGATCGGTTCGGCCCACGCCATGCGTGCCACCGACTTCGCCTTCCCGACGTATCGCGAATCCGCTGTGGCCTGGGCGCGCGGGGTCGATCCCGTCGGTCTGCTCGGGTTGTATCGCGGCACCACCCATGGCGGCTGGGATCCGGTCGAGCACGGCTTCGGCCTGTTCACGATCGTGTTGGGCAGCCAGGTGCTGCATGCGGTGGGCTATGCGATGGGCATCCAGCGTGATGGTAGCGATGACGCGGTGATCGCCTACTACGGCGACGGCGCGGGCAGCGAAGGCGATGTGCACGAGGCGATGGTGTTCGCCACGGTCGAAGCCGCACCCGTGGTGTTCTTCTGCCAGAACAACGGCTGGGCGATCTCCGAACCCATCGAGCGGCAAACCCGGGTGCCGTTCGCGCAGCGGGCCGCCGGTTATGGCATGCCGGCGGTGCGCATCGACGGCAATGACGTGCTCGCCTCGCTCGCGGTGACCCGCTGGGCTTTGGAACGGGTGCGCACCGGCAGCGGCCCGGTGTTCATCGAGGCGATCACCTATCGCATGGGTGCCCACACCACCTCGGATGATCCGACGCGATATCGCCCCGCCGGTGAGTTGGAGCACTGGGCAGGTCTCGATCCGATCGATCGGATGGAGCGCTATCTGCGCAGCACCGGCGCAGCCGACGATGCGTGGTTCGCCGAACTCGAGGCGCAAGCCGATGCGCTCGGTGAACGCATCCGGGCCCATGTGCGCGGCGCGCAGGATCCCGACCCGATCGAGATGTTCGATCATGTCTATGCCGAACCGCATGCCGATGTGCAGCGCGATCGAACACGCTGGGAGTCGATGATCTCCGGGGGTGCGGCGTGAGCGGCGTGACCACCGAGATGACGATGGTCGCCGCATTGAATGCGGCGCTGCGTCGCGCGATGGATGAGGACCCGAAGGTCGTCCTGCTCGGGGAGGACATCGGCACCCTCGGTGGGGTGTTCCGTGTCACCGATGGCCTGGCGAAGGACTTCGGTGATTCCCGAGTCGTCGGCACGCCACTGGCCGAGGCCGGAATCGTCGGTACCGCAGTCGGTTTGGCGATGCGCGGATATCGGCCGGTGGTGGAGATCCAGTTCGATGGCTTCGTCTACCCGGCCTTCGATCAGATCGTCACCCAGGTCGCCAAGCACCACTACCGCTCGGGTGGTCGCACGACACTGCCGATCGTGATCCGCATTCCCTATGGCGGTGGGATCGGCGCGGTCGAGCATCACAGTGAATCCCCCGAGGCCTATTTCGTGCACACACCGGGATTGCGCACCCTGACACCGGCAGATGCGGATGAGGCCTATCACCTGCTGCGTGCGGCGATCGCGTGCGATGACCCGGTCGTGTTCTTCGAACCCAAGCGGCGTTATTGGGATCGCGGCGAGGTCGACACCGCACGAGCGGTCGATCCGTGGACATCACGGGTGGTGCGCGAAGGCGGAGACATCACGCTCGTGGCCTACGGTCCGATGGTGCGCACGTGCCGCGAAGCCGCCGATGCCCTGGCCGATCAGGGCGTGCAGGCCGAAGTGATCGATCTGCGGTCGCTCTCGCCGCTGGATCTCGATCCCGTCATCGCATCGGTGCAGCGCACCGGGCGCTGCGTGGTCGTTCATGAAGCGGTCGAGATCGCCGGTCTGGGTGCCGAGATCGCCGCACAGGTGCAGCAGCAGTGCTTCTTCCACCTCGAGGCACCGGTGACACGCGTCGCGGGTGCGTATCTGCCCTATCCGCCGAGCCGATTCGAGAAGCACTACCTCCCGAGCATCGACCGCGTCATCGCCACGGTGAATCAGGTGATGAGCCTATGAGCGACCAGGTATTCGCCCTGCCCGATGTGGGCGAGGGATTGACCGAGGCCGAGATCGTGCGCTGGCGGGTCGCACCGGGCGACACCATTGCGGTGAACGACCCGATCGTCGACATCGAGACCGCCAAGGCCGTCGTGGAATTGCCGAGTCCCTTCGCAGGCATCGTGGCCGCGCTGCTCGTCGACGAGGGGCAGATCGTCGAAGTCGGTGCGCCGATCCTGTCGGTGTCGGATCAGGGCGAGTCGCAGTCGGCGCGCACCCCGGTGCTCATCGGCTATGGCGTGATGGAGGACCGGGTCCATGTGGAGGGACACGGTGACTCGAGCCACTCGACGCGAGCGACACCCGCCATCTCCAGTCCACCGGCCGCCGCACAGCCGACCGACGGTAGGAATGCGCAGCGAGTCCTTGCCAAACCGCCGGTGCGTGCCTTGGCCCGCGAACTCGGCGTCGACATCACGCGCATCGCCCCGACCGGCCCGTATGGCGATGTCACACGCGAAGACATCCACCGCGCGGCAACCAACCCCGCGTCTGAGTTACGCGAGTGGTCGTTAACTCCGGGAGTTAACGACCACTCGCGTAACTCAGACGAGCCCGGTGAGCGGGTTGCGGTTCGCGGTGTGCAGCGGTCGATGGCCGCCGCGATGGTCGCCTCCGCATCGAGTGCGGTGGCGGTCAGCGTCTGGAAGGACGTTGACGTGTCCGGCACCATCGCCGCGGTCGCGCGACTACGCGAACAGACCGGGCTGCGCGTCACTGCCTTGACCATCGCAGCGCTCGCAGTGGTGCAAGCGGTGCGGCGCACCCCGATCGTCAATGCCACCTGGCATGACACGGCTGAGGGCGCCGAGATCGAGCGACATGCCGGAGTGCAACTGGGCATCGCGGTCGCCGGTCCCCGCGGATTGGTGGTGCCGAAGATCGCCGATGCCGATCGCCTCGACGTGAACGGTATGGCAGTCGCACTTGCGCACCTCACGACGAAGGCCCGCGAGGATCGCATCACCCCCGCCGACTCGCTCGGTGCGACGATCACCATCACCAATATCGGGGTGTTCGACGTCGACGGAGGCACCCCGGTGCTGCCGCCCGGACAGGCCGCGATCCTGGCGACGGGTCGCATCATCGATCGGCCGTGGGCCATCGAGGGTGGATTGGCGGTACGCCCGGTGATGCAACTGTCGCTCACCTTCGACCACCGCATCGTCGATGGTCAGCAGGGGGCGACGTTCCTGTCGGATGTGGCGTCCTTCCTCGCCGCACCCGGCGTCCCGCTAGCGTGAGCACCATGAGTTCCGCGACATACCCGCTGCCCCCCGACGCCGACCTGGCGACCCTGATCGACACGTGGGAGTCCGCCCACGACGATCTGCTCGAGTTGTTGGATTCCCTCGACGACGAGCAGTGGAATGCACCGACCGATCTGCCCGGGTGGAGCGTGGCCGATGTGGTCGCGCACATCACCTGGCTCGAACTGTGGCTGATGGGCGAGGCCGAGCCGGCCCACGAACCGGACTGGGCCGCCCTGCCGCATGCGACGAGTGACAAGGCGAAGTTCATGGAGATCCCGGTCGATCGACGCCGGTCGTGGTCGCGTGAGGAGGTCATGGCCGAAACCCGCGAGACGCTGCAGCGGCGGCTCGCCAGCCTGCGCAGCGACTTCGCCGATCGCAATGACGCCTACGAGGGCCCCTTCGGGCCGGGCAATATCGGTGGTCTGGTGCAGCAGCGCACCTTCGACACCTGGGTCCATGAGCAGGACATCCGTCGCGCAGTCGGCAAGCCGGGGAGTCTCGATACCCCCGGCGCGCGGGCATCGGCAACGCAGATCGCCCCGGGACTGGGCAAGATCGTCGGCAAGGGAGCCGGTGCCGGCGTGGGCGAATCGGTGCGATTCACCATTATCGAACCCGGAGTGGTCTTCGATATCGCCGTCGTCGTCGGTGAGGATGGCCGTGCCCGTATGGTCGAGTCGATCGATGCGCCAACAGTGACGCTCACGATGCCGTTCGAGTCGTTCATGCTCGCCACCGGCGGTCGCGCCCCTGACTGGCGCTCGACCGTCACCGTCGACGGTGATGCGGACCTCGCCGATCGAGTGCTGTCGAATATGACGCTCACCCCCTGAGCACCACGCTCGATGAGTCTGACTGCCGCGTGGGTCGCCGCCTGGTCGGCTGACCCGACGCGGGTCGTGCTGCGGGCACCGGCGGAGGATGTCGCCTGGACCGCTGCAGAACTCGAAGAACGCACATCGACAGCGGCAGCCGCGTTGCAGGCGGGCGATGTGCAGGCCGGGGATCGGGTGCTGCTGTCGTGTTCGCCATCGGCGGCGACGGTGGTGGCGTACATCGCCATCCTGCGTGCCGGGGCTGTCGTGGTGACTGCCAATACCGGCTATACGACAGGCGAACTCGCCCATATCGAGTCGATCGCGCAGCCGACCCACCGCATCACCGACGCGAACGTCGATCTCGCTGATCTGCCGGCGCCACTGAGGAATCCGCGCCTGGACACGGCATTATCCGATGCGCCGGCGATGCTCGGGTTCACCTCGGGAACGACCGGGAGACCCAAGGCCGCGCAGCTATCGCACGGCAATCTGCTGGCCGGAGCCCGCGCGGTGGTCGAAGCCTGGGAATGGTCGGGCGACGACATGCTGCTGCATGCGCTGCCGATGTTCCACATGCACGGCCTCGGAGTCGGGATCAACGGATCTCTGACCGCTGGTGGCGCGATGCTCGTGCTGCCCGGATTCGATCCATCGACCCTTGCCGAACACGCAGCTCAGGCGTCTATGTTCTTCGGGGTGCCGACGATGTATTCCCGCCTCGCCGATGCAGATCGGCTCGACGCACTGCGCACGATGCGGCTCATCGTCTCCGGCAGCGCACCTTTGCCCGCCGACCTGTTCGCCACGATCGCCGGGCAGGCTGGTCAGCCACCGCTGGAGAGATACGGGATGACTGAGACGGTGATGCTGACCGGCAATCCGCTGCATGGTGAGCGCCGCCCGGGCAGCGTCGGAGTGGCGATGCCCGATGTCGATATTCGATTGGGTGCGGACGATGTCGTCGAGGTGCGCGGGCCGAATGTCTTCAGCGGCTATCTCGGAGTCGACACTGGCGAGACCTTCACGGCTGATGGCTGGTTCCCGACCGGCGACATCGGCAGAGTGGACGACGATGGTTACTGGCACCTGGTCGGTCGTGCGAGTGAGTTGATCATCACCGGCGGCTACAACGTCTATCCCCGCGAGATCGAAGACGTTCTGCGCGAGCATCCGAGGGTGCACGATGTCGCGGTGATCGGCCGGCCTTCGCGCGAGTGGGGCGAGGAGGTGACAGCGGTGATCGTCGGCGATGCCGATGTCGAGGATCTCCGTTCGATGGTCGCCGCGTCACTCGCCCCCTACAAGCGGCCGAAGGATTACCGGTTCGTCGACGAGCTACCGCGCAACGCGATGGGCAAGGTGGATCGCCGGATCCTAGGTGAGCAGATCGGCTAGAGGTATTTGCTGAGGATCGCCGCGGCGACACCCGCGAGGATGATCGCGAGCAATCCGAAATCGATCCCGATCCGCAACCACCGTGTCACTGCGGCGTGCGCTCGCTCGGTCAGTACGAAGTTGTTGTCCTGCACATTGATCCGCGTGATGGAGAACATTACGAACGTCGTCGCCACCGTGACGGTCAGGCACCACGGGCACAGCGCGCCGATGACGAAGTAGGACTGGAAGAACAACCAGTAGGCGAATGCGAAACCGATCGAATACACGATCTGCGCGCCGAGCATGATCCACCGGGGGAATCGCACCCCGGACAACCCGGCGACAGCGAGGGTGATCACCACCGGCTCGGCCATCAGTCCGAGGTATGCGTTGGGGAACCCGAGCAGATTGGCCTGCCAGGACAGGCCGACCTTGCTGCACGAGATGGTGGCGGAGATGTCGCAGGAGAACTGCGCATTCGGATCCGCGGCCAACTCGATGGCGTCGATGGCCAGCACGAACGAGGCGAACAGGCTGATGAGGGCGAAGACGAGCATCTCGGCATAGACCCACCGGTGGGCAGCGCGCGCGGGAGCGGCGATGTCAGTCGTCACCGGCGCGAAACTCACACGCGGTCGCCGAGTGCGGGGAAGGTGTCGCGCCACTGCTTGGCGTTCGACACATCCACCGCACCGGTGAGGATCTGTTCCGAGCCGTCAGCCTCGACGACGATCTCGCCGAGCGGGTCGATGATGGCCGAATAGCCGCCCAGCTCGGTGCCGTTTTGGGTCCCCACGCCGTTGGCGGCCACCACCCACGCGAGATCCTCGATTGCGCGTGCCCGCAGCAGCACCCGCCAATGCTCGATCCGCTTGGTCGGCCAACCGGAGGTGATGAGGAACGATTCGGCTCCGGCATCGACCAGGGCGCGGAACTGCTCGGGGAAGCGCAGGTCGTAACACGTGGCCAGTCCGGTCTTGCCTAAAGGAGTGTCGACCACGACGTAGTCCTCGCCCGCACTCATCACACTCGGCTCACCGCCGTCGAATCCGAACAGGTGCACCTTGCGGTAGGTCGCGGCGATCGTCCCGTCGGGATCGAACAGCACCGAGGTGTTGAACGTGTGCCCGTCGGCGTCTCGCTCGGGGAAGGAGCCCATGTGCAGCCAGGTGCGTTCCTGAGCGGCGATATCGGAGAACGCCGCGACGAGTGGGCCATCCAGTGGTTCTGCGTACTCCTTCGACGCGTGGATGTCGAAGGCTCCGGCCAGCCACAGCTCCGGTAGCACCACGAGGTCGGCGTCCGCGCACGCTGCTCGCGTGAGGTCGATGGCGCGGTCCACGCGCATGGCGGGCGGCTCGGTGGCGGTGTCCTGGGCGAGTTGGACGAGAGCAACGGAGGTCACGGGTTCAGCCTATGCGGGTCAGGCCGTGCGGGTCAGGCCGTGCGGGTCAGGCCGTGCGGGTCAGGCCGTGCGGGTGAGCCGATGTGCAACCGTCGCCTGACGAGACGACTCGGGCCGCCACCGGTGCGCGTGCCAGCACCCGATGACGGCCCGATCCAACGGATCGTCGCGCCGGACTACATCGTGGTCAGCCCTAAGTGGTGGGGAGGCCGAGGTGGTGGGAAGGCCTAGGTGGTGGGGAGGCCTAGGTCGTGGGAAGGCCTAGGTCGTGGGAAGGCTGGTGCCCTGAAGGTCGGAGAACCCGCCATTGAGGTCATAGATGTGCACGTATCCCAGTCCGGCCATCTGCGCGGTCGCGGCAGCCGATCGGTTGCCGGTGCGGCAGTACACCGCGTAGGTCGCCTCCGGATCGAGCTGGGCGATGTTCGCCGCGAAGTCGGGGAATTCCACCGGGATGTTCAGTGCGCCCTCGACGTGGCCGGCGTTGAACTCCTCGGGGGTGCGCACGTCGATGATCACGGTGCCGGGGGTCTCGGCGGCGTTCACCCAGGTCGGGACGTCGACGCGCTCGGGGCTCGCGGGCTTCGTGGCCGCCGCGGTGGGGGCCGGTGCCGGGGCGGAATCCGAGGACGAGCAGCCCGCCAGGCCGGCGGGGGCCACGAGCAGGGCGGTCAGGGCGAGGACGGGGAGGATGCGGCGAGTCTTCTGCATACCCCCTAGGGTATACCAGTATCGCGGTCGATGGGTATTCGGCTAGGTCCAGATCGCCACGACGGCCATGAGCAGGAGCCCGATCAGGGCCCACAGCCAGCGGGTCCAGCGATCCCGCCGGGGAGGCAGGAACTCCTCGCGCAGAATGTCGAGGCTTGCGATGTACACGAAGGTGCCGGCGGCGATGGCATCGAAGAGCGCCTCGAAGATCTGCTCGCCGGTCGCATCGAGGATCGCCGACACCGCGGTGCCCAGCAGGATGCCGATAGGGGTCATCACGGCGAAACCGAGGATGAGGGTGCGGGCCCGAGTGAGGGGGATGCCGATGCGGTGCAGGCTCACCCCGAGGGCGAAGCCGGCGGCGGACTTGTGGGCGAGGATCGCGATGAGGATGACGACGAATCCTGCGAGGGACTGCTGCGCTCCCAGCGCCATGCCGGCGATGATCGAGTGGATGGACAGGGTGAGGAGCAGCAGATAGGGGTAGCGGTTGCCGTCTTGGGCTGCCGCGAGGATCGCATCGGACTCGGGGTCCTCACCTAGGTGCGCGGAGCCGACCGGGGCGCGCGCTGCGCGAGGTGCGACCCGCTCGATGCCCAGGATGAGCAGGAAGGCGAGCGCGGCGATGGTGAACGCCCATGGGTAGTCGGCATCCGGCCATACCGTGGCGAAACCATCGGCGGAATCACCCAGCAGGTGGATGAGCCCTGCGGCGAGGAGAACTCCACCGGCGAACGCATTTCCCCAGCCAAGGTAGTCACGACTGCGTCGGAGCCCGGCGACCCGCCAGGGAAGCAGTCCACCGACGACGCCGGCGGTGAAGACCGCGATGAGCGCGATGATCTTCCAGACGAGCAGTGCATCCACGGGTCGCCACCCTAGGCCCACACCGGGACTGAGGGGTTCAGATGGGGCGGGTCAGATTGGGTGGTTCAAATTGAGCGGTTCAAATAGAGCGGTTCAGATGGGGCGCGTCAAATTATGTCGACGGGGTGGAATCGCGTGCCTTCGAGCGCGAGTTCAGCCTGTCCAGATAGGCGTTATAGGCCTCGAGTTCGGCGTTGCCGTCTCGCTCGGCCTGCCGGTCCTTGCGGCGGGCCTCGCGTTCATCGGACTTCATCCACTGCAGCGTGATCATCACGACGAGGAACAGCATCGGGATCTCCGAGATGCCCCACGCGACCTGGCCGCCGAGCTGGGTGTCGCGCAGCGGATCGGTCACCCAGTCCGGGCGCACGATGCCGTACCACTCCTGGGCGAGGGGCTGGCTGCCCATCATCACGACGATGGAGAAGAAGCCGTGGACGCCGAGCGCGACGAGCACGAGGGCGAACTTCGCCCAATACGGCAGCGGCTTGGGCACCGGGTCGACCCCGATGACGATCCACGCGAACAGATAGCCCGAGGCCAGGAAATGAAACTGCATCGCGACGTGCCCGATGTGCGAACCCATCAGCCATGCCATGAGCGGGGTGAAGTACAGCACGAACATGCTCAGCGAGAACAGCGCGAACACGACGAGCGGATTCGTCACGACCTTCGCCGCAGGCGAATGCAATCCCCACACGATCCATTCGCGCGGGCCTCGCTGTGGTCCCGGTGAGGGCTTCAAAGCCCGCAGGGCAAGCGTGAAGGGACCGCCGAGCACCAGCAGGAACGGCGCGATCATCGCCATCGTCATGTGCTGCACCATGTGCAAGCCGACCGATACCTGCGAATACAGCGCGATGCCGGCATTGGTGGTCCAGATCATGACCGCGATGCCGGTCAACCAGGCCAGCATGCGCCCGATCGGCCAGTGGTCCCCACGCGACCACAACCGTGCGGCCCCCATGACGTACAGCGCTGCCATCACCAGTCCGCCGATGAAGAACACCGGCTCGAACAGGAATCCGCCGATGATGGCCTCGGGGGTCGGCGCGGGCGGATACGGATAGCCGAGCAGCGATTCGCCGAAGGTCGGCAGGAGTGACGACACGCGGGGATAGTCGCTGACTGCCAGCGCGACACCGAGGGCGAACGCGACGACGATGAGCGACACCTCGAGGGTGAGCACCCGCAGGAAGGCCTTCGACCGACGTGGGCTGTCCAACTGCGGGACGAGACGGCGACGCACAAGGGCGGCGACGCCTACGAGCGCGATGAGCACGATGATCTTGGCCAGAACCGTGCGGCCATAGTCGGTGGTGAGCAGTTGATCGGGGGTGTCGAGGCGGGTGTAGGCGTTGGCCAATCCGCTGACACCGAGCAGGATGACGGCGATGAGCGCGGTGAGACCGAACCGACGGGCGGCGCGCTGCAACGACTCCGCATCC
>CAJXYI010000053.1 GCA_913063435.1 uncultured Actinomycetales bacterium
GTACTGCTTGGACGTAGCAAATCTCCAGAGGTTGATGATTGCGCAAGTGTGTGCTGATGCTCTCAAATTCGGTGTCAAGCCGATCATCGGAGGATCAGCAGCCGCTGATGCGTGGGAGATGGACGCAGGTTGCGCCCATCCGG
Source organism: uncultured Actinomycetales bacterium (assembly GCA_913063435.1). Lineage (GTDB taxonomy): Bacteria > Actinomycetota > Actinomycetes > S36-B12 > S36-B12 > M55B157. The sequence continues at coordinate 144 of CAJXYI010000053.1, forward strand.
TGGTCTGGGTACCAAAGAACAGTCAAACCCGTCGAGGTAAACGCTGTGGCATCACGATTCGCGAAGGGCAGATCCGCGAATCCCAGCAGGCGGTAATGGGTGATGCGATCTACACCTCGCCCATGCGAACTGCGATCGACCTCGCGTGCGAGAGGCTCGAACCATGGGAGATCCTGTGGCTGCTAGCCCTGGGTATGCGCCGTGAAATGGAATGGCGCGCGACAGGTTCGGTGCTTCAGAGGCTCGGCAACGGCGTGATAGCGACCCGCCTGGACTGTGAACAGCAGCGCGATAATCTGATAAACGAGCTCGCGATGGCAGTCGAGCACCACCACGGTCGAGGCATCCGCCGAGTCAGGGGTCTGATTCATGTAGCTGATCCAAGAATCGAATCCGCACTTGAGGCCGCCTCCCTGTTCGAATTTCACCAGCACAGGATCCCGATACCTCAACTACAGGTGCGGGTCAGCGGAGCAAGTGGACGTAGGTATCGGGTCGACTTTCACTGGGGAATGGTCATCGGTGAGGCGGATGGAGCCTTGAAATACTCAAGTCCTGAGAGTCTCTGGGCAGAGAAGCGACGTCAAGAAGATCTCGAGCGCGCGGGATACATCGTTGTTCGATGGAGCTGGGCGGAGATGCTGTACGAACCGAACGCGGTGATCGCTCGCATCGAGTCCGCGTTAAGCCGGCCTGGAGGAAAGTTTGCGATGGAAAACTGACCAAAACGAGACGGAATTACTCATGTTTCCCGCGCAAACTTTTCATTAGTGGCGACGGCTGAATGCGGCACCGGCCAGGCCGGCCAGGGCCCCGATCGCTCCAGCCGCGATCGCACCGGCCGTGACCCGCTGGGTCCGCACCCGAGGCTCGATATCCGCATAGGGCGTGGTGGAGAACGACACCATGTCGTATCGGGTGCGGTAGTGCTCACCGAGGAGTCGATTCAATCGCTGCTCGATCGAATGCACGACCTTGTAGCCGGGAGAGTTCACCGAATCGCGCATCTCCACGAAGTTGTGCAGTGCGAGATCGGCAATCGCGTCACCCTGCGGTTTGCGAATCGCGGCATAGTCGGCGAGGGCGGAAACCCAGTCATCAGCATGGGCATCGAGTTGGCGCACTAACTCGATGCAGTCCTCGAATCCTGCATTCGCACCCTGACCATAGAACGGGCAGATCGCGTGCGCGGCATCACCGATGAGCGCCACGCGACCGGAATTCCACGGCGAACAACGCACGGTCAGCAGCGAACCGATCGGATTGAGACGGTAGTCCTCCTCGAGATTCGGCATCAGTTCCGAGGCATCCGGGTAGTTGTCGTCGAAATATCGCCGCGCCTTCTCTGGCGTATCGATCTCATCGAAGGAACCCGGCCCCTTGCGCGGCCAGAACAGCGTGGCGGTGAAGGACTTGTCGAGGTTGGGTAGCGCGATCATCATCGAAGCTCCGCGCGGCCAGATATGCAGCGCAGAAGGGTCGAGGGCGAAATCCCCATCGACCGCAGGGATGTTCAACTCTCGGTAGGAGTGGGAGAGATAGTCCTGGGAGTAGTCGAAGCCATCGCGAGATTGCATCGCTCTACGCACCACACTGAAGGCGCCGTCGGCACCGATGGTCGCATCGGCGGTGACTTCGACGGAGCCGTCGGGCCCGACGAACGACAGTGTGCTCGCATCGATATCGAGAGCGCTCAGACGGTGCTCGAAATGTAGCGTCACCGTCGGCAGCGCTTCGGCGGCATCGAGCAGCACGGCATTGAGTTCACCGCGGCTGATGGAGCTGATGCCCCGTTCGCCATCGGAACTGTACGACTGGAATTCCTGTCCGCCATCGACGGTGTGGATCATCCGACCGGTCATCAGCAGACCGCGCGCCAGGACGTCGGCTTCCAGACCCACTTCGCGCAGCGCGGTGAGTCCCCGGGTGGAGATCGCAAGGTTGATGCTTCTTCCACGCTCGGCACCGGTCACTCGCGGATCAGCGCGACGCTCATAGAGATCAACGGTGTATCCCCGGCGGCCGAGCATCGTGGCCAGCAACGCACCGGTCAATCCAGCCCCGATGATCGTGACGTTGCTGCTCATACCTGTGCCTCCATGGGGGTGCCTGTCGTCGCTGCGGTCTGTTGTGCGCTTCCTGTCGATCCGTCGAGCCATCGAGCCGCGTTGCCACCGAGGATGGCGTCTGCCTCATCATCGCTGAGAAACGTCGAGGTACGCACGACGGAACCTGCAGGACGTTCACCGAGGGGATAGGGGAAATCCGAGCCCATCATCACCCGATCCGCCCCCATGGTGTCGACGAGCAGCCGTAGTGCGGGTTCGTCGAAGACGACGGAATCGACGCTGAAACGGTCGAGATAGGCAGAAGGGGGAAGCTGGGAGACCCCGACGAGATCGGGGCGAGTGTGCCAGGCGTTCTCCGTGCGGCCCAGCCACATCGCGAAGGAACCGCCGCCGTGGGCGAAGCAGATCCGCAGATCAGGTGACACTTGGTCGAACACACCGCCGAGGATCATGGCCAGGACCGACAGGTGCGTCTCAGCTGGCATCCCCACGAGCCATTGCGCCATCCAACGGGCGGTGCGAGGTGTCGTCGGCATATCCCACGGATGCACGAACACCGGAGCGCCCACCGATGCGCAATGCTGGAGGAACTCCACCACTCCGGGATCATCGAGATCACGATCGCCCACGTGGTTGCCGATTTCGACACCGACGTGACCATTGGCCAGGCATCGGTCGAGTTCGCGACAGGCGGACTCGGGGTCAGCGAGGGGAACCTGGCAGAACGGCACGAGTCGGTCTGGCGCTTCGGCGCACATCTGCGCGGCGAGGTCATTGAAGATCGCGGCGATCCGAGCGGATTCGGCAACTGACCGGTGATAGGAGAAGAACACCGGGGTCGGTGATACAACCTGCAGGTCCACACCGTCGGCGTCCATGTCCGCGAGTCGAGCCGCCGCGTTCCAGCATCGGTCGTCGATCGCGCGGAACTCCTGCTCGCCGAGCATGATCATCGCTTCGCGCTCACTGGTCGCGCGAAGCCATGGCCAGGGGCCGTCGCCGCCGGTTTCGGCCTGCAGGTCAGGCCAGCCGCACGGAACGTTGTGGGAGTGGATGTCGATGACGGGCACGTCACCCCTTGCCCGGGTGCAGGTGCCCGCAGGATGGACATACGCGTGCAGCCTCATCGTTATAGAACGCCTCGAAAACCGGTGGCAGATCGGCGGCGATATCGCGCACCTGCAATTCAACCTCGTGAACCAACGCATGACATTGCGGGCAGTACCACTGGAATTTCTCCAGCGTCCCCTCCTCGCGCACTCGTTCGAAGACGAGACCGATGGACCCGGCTTCGGGTCGTTGTGGGGAGTGCGGCATGTTGCGCGGCAGCACCCACATCTCACCGGGTCCGATGGTGACGGTCGCAGGGCCATCGGGGGTCATCAGATCGACATGCATCGTGCCCTTGACCTGATAGAAGACCTCTTCGAAGGGATCCACGTGGTAGTCGGTGCGGGCATTGGGACCGCCCACCACCATGACGATGAAATCCTCACCGCCGGGGAACATCTCCTTGTTGGCCACCGGTGGCTTCAAGTCGGGCCCGTTCGTCTGGACCCAGGTGTCGAAGTCGATCGTGCGGGTGATGTCGTCGCTCATGGGTCGCGTCGCCCTTCTGGGTTTCGTGGCTGTTGTCGGCTAACCCGCAGCGCCGCGATGAGCGACGGCGGTGATTTCGATGAGCAGGTGCGGGTGCGGCAACTCACGCACCGCGACGGTCGTGCGGGTCGGTCCGGTGTGATCGAAGAATTCGGCATAGGCCGCGTTGTAGGCCGCGAAATCAGCCATGTCCACCAGATAGCAGGTGACCTGCACCAGATGCTCCAGCCGGAGTCCTTCGGTGGCGAGCAGGTCGGCGATATTCGCGATCACCGCGCGGGTTTGCGCTGCGATATCCAGGGTCAGCGAACCGTCAGCGGCCACCTCGACACCGACGAATGAGTCATCGGCGCGTCGACTGGAGGTGCCCGACACCCACACCAGATCACCCACCGACTTCACGTGCGGATACGCCCCACGGGGGGTGGCCTTCCCCTCCACCACCCGGGCGGTCGGTCCGGGCACTCCAGCCTGCGTCATAGCGTCATTCTCCCCCGGGATCCGGCGCTATCGCCATGCCTGGACCTTGCGCTAATCCACCCAACCCATGCCCATTTGGGCATATCGGGTCTAGTGTGCAGGCGTGGCCTCCCTGTCTCACCGACTCCTCGACGGTCGACTGAAACTGCGCCACCTGATCCTGGCCACCACCATCGCCGATTCCGGCAGCCTCGCCCGAGCGGCCGAGCACCTGCACATCACCCAGCCGGTCGTCACCCGAGGGCTGCAGGATCTCGAAGGGATCGTCGGGGTCACGCTGTTCGACCGTTCCACGCACGGGGTCACCCCGACGGTGTATGGCGAGGCGTTCGTTGAATACGCACGCGCGGCGTTGGCTGCCATCGCGCAGGCGGGTCGGACGCTGACGGACCTGGTCGAGGCCGAGGCGGGCACCGTCACCGTGGGCACGCACTTGGCCGGCTCGAACGTGCTGCTGCCACTGGCGATCGCGCGCGTCAAGAAGGAGCATCCGGCGGTGTCCATCGTGGTCAGAGAGGCGACACCCGATGTGCTGACATCGGAGTTGCTGCTCGGTGACATCGACCTCACCGTCGGCCGGCTCACTGCCACGGATGCGCGCATCGATCAGCAAAGGCTGTACGTCGAACCGATTGTGTTCGTCGTCCGTGCAGATCATCCGATACTGGGTGGTGCTGTCCCCACGATCGCTCAGTTGGCACGCCTGCCCTGGATCGTTCCCGTTGAAGGAACCGCGTTGCGCCGAGAACTCGAGCAGGTGTTCGCCACACATGTCCTGCCGTGGCCGGTGAACCGGGTGGAATGCACCAGCGCGCTCACACTGCGCAGGTTGATCCTGGATGGCGATTATGTTGCTGCGCTGCCGGAACTCGTTGCCCGGGACGATGAATCGCTCGCCATCGTCAATCTTGCCGATGGAGATCTATCGCATCTGGCCCGCCCCGTGGGAATCAGTCGCGTGCACGATCGATGGGTGCCACCGGCTGTTATGGCGTTCACCGATCATCTGCACGCAGTCGCCGCGGAGTTGTCAGAACCTCGGTGAGGAACTCCCGACGCACGTGCGAAACGGGTGAATCCGGATCGAGGATCTCGTAGTGACCCTCTCCCGGGCGGGTGAGGTGTTCGACAACGACATCGTGATAGTGCAGATGGTGGGTATAGGCAAGGCTCTGTGACAGCGGCACATCGGTGTCGGCATCACCGTGCAGAATCAGACGCCGACCAGCGGCATCGGGTACGAGACCGATCGGATCGCTGGCCGCATACCGTTGCGGCACATCCTCGGGCCGACCACCCATGAAGGTGTTGACCGCCCCGTCGCCGAGGTGCTCATGACTGGCCTGGGCCCAGCTCGCGACGGGAGCGTGCAGGATGACCGCATCGAATGACGGTGCAGAGGGGTTCGCTCCCGGAAGATGCTCCGCCAGAGCTGCTCGGGATGTCGCCCACGCGACCAGTCCGCCGCCTGCGGAATGACCGCAGATCGCCCGCCGAGTCGTGTCAACACCATGATGGCGGGCCGCGACGATAGCGTGATCGATCGCCGCGGCGGAGTCCAGGAGTGTCGTGGGCCACGGATGCTCATAGGTGCGGTAATCGATGTTGAACACGGCGAAGCCATGTGCGGCGAGGTCCTGCGCGGATGGTTCCTCGAGGTCTCGTCGCCATACCGGGCGCCAGAAGCCACCGTGGACGAGGATCACCAGGGGAGCGCCGGTGTGGTCAGGCAGGAACCATTCACCTACCTGGGCCGGATCAGCGCCGTAATGCTCGACGATGCGCTGCATCAACTCGACAGTCGTCGTCGCAGCGCATCCGCGGCCCGCCAGCAGTCCTGATAGGTCGAATACAGCGGGACCGGGGCGAATCGGATGATGTCGGGGTTGCGAGTGTCCGCGATGACGCCGTCCTCATCACGAAGCGTGTCCGCCAACCTTTGGATGTCGCAGGTGAATCGCACGGATAGTTGACAGCCGTGGCGGTCGTCATGGGCCGGCGTCACGATGACCATGTCACCGGCTGGCAGCTCAGCGATGACCTCGTCGAACAGTGAGCGCAGATAACCGGTGAGGCGCAGGCTGCGTTCGCGCAGCGTCTTGATCCCGACCTCGTCGAAGATCCGCAACGACACCTCGACCGGGGTCATGGCCAGGATCGGGGGGTTGGACACCTGCCAGGCATCGGCGGTGGCGGGTGGGCTGAAGTGCCGATCCATCCGGAATCGCGTCGCGGTGTCCGTGCCCCACCAACCCGCTAGACGCGGGAGCGAAGTATCGCGCGCGTGACGGGAATGGACGAATGCTCCGGCAACTGCACCCGGCCCGGAGTTGAGGTACTTGTAGGAGCACCATGCCGCGAAGTCGACATTCCAATCGTGCAAATCCATCGGCACGTTTCCGGCCGCATGGGCGAGATCGAAGCCGACCATCGCACCCACCGCATGCCCGGCTGAGGTGATCGCAGGCATGTCGATCCACTCACCGGTCAGGTAGTTCACCGCACTGAACAACACGAGCGATACTTCGTCACCGTGGCGTGAGATCGCATCGAGAACATCCTCGGTGCGCAGGATGTCTTCGCCCTCACGCGGTCGAAGGCGAATCACCTCCGTATCGGGATCGAGCCCGTGCCAACGCACCTGGGCGTCGACGGCATAACCGTCGGAGGGAAAGACGATGTCCTCCATGAGCACCTTCGTGCGCTCACCCGATGGTCGATAGAAGGTGGCCATCAGCAGGTGCAGATTGACGGTCAGGGAGTTCATCACCACCGTCTCCTCCGGTAGCGCCCCTACGAGTCGGGCGGCCGGTTCGCGCAGAGCCTCGTGATAGTCCTTCCATGGCCGCGGCCCACTCAGCTGACCTTCGACGCCCCACTCGGCCCACCGGGACAGCTCGACTTCGACCGCGGCAGCCGTTGCCCGCGGCTGCAGGCCGAGTGAGTTGCCGGCGAAATAGGCCATCTCGGGATGATCCGCGCCCGATGGTGAGGTGAACGGTGGAATGTGGAACTGCGACCGCCAACCGGGATCTGCCACATCGAGATCGGGTTCATAGGAACGCATGGGCGCAGCCTGTCAGATGCGGGTTCGCGCGGACCACAGTTCGGGGAACGCCTGGCGCGCCAGGCTGCGTTCCAGCCACGCGACGCCAGCGGATCCGCCCGTGCCGATCTTGGCGCCCATCGCCCGTCGCACCGCCATCAGGTGGCGGTAGCGCCAGTCGCTGAACGCCTCGGCCAGATCGGTGAGCAGTTCGGCAAGGTCGCGCAGCGGATCGCCGTGCTCGGTCTGCTCGTACACCGCCACCCAGACATCCTCGACGGCATCATGAGCTTCATACGTCGTTGCGACGTCGCGGCTGAGCACTTCTTCTGGCACCTCGAAACCCTGACGGGAGAGATAGCCGAGCACATCGTCGTACAGAGTCGGTTCTGCGAATGCGTCCTGCAGGCGCTGATAGTGGTCCCCGGCGACGTGCTTGTGCGGACGAAGCAGCGCCGGATCCTTGTAACCGAGCAGGAACTCGACGTGCCGATACAGAAATGATTGGAAGCCTGAGGCTTCACCGAGTTCCTCGCGGAATGCGTTGAAATCCGCCGGGGTCATCCAGCGAAAACTCACCCAACTGCCGTTGAGGGCGGTGAAGTGGTCGACGCTGCGCCGCAGGGTGACCAGTGCTTCACCGAGATCATCTCCACGCAGCGCCTTTTGAGCGTTGCGCCACTCGAAGGCCAGCAGGTTGAAGTACAACTCCATGATCTGGGAGCACACCAGGAACATGTATTCCCCGGGGACATTCGTCGCCGTTCGCTGCAGGTCGGCCAGTGTCGACGCGCGTACATAAGCGTCGTAGGGAGTGGTGTCCTCGAACTCCACCTTGGGGGTCGACCGCGCAGTGGACTGCGAGGACCGAGAATCGCCCCTACCCGGATTGCGGCGGCTGGTCATGGGGACAGTCTGGCCCGTTACGGTGCGACAGGGAACCACCCGCATGGTTTGGAGGGAAATCGGTATGGCCGGTATGCCCCGAGATGACTTACCCCGAGGCGATATCCCCGTTCGGGAACCGACCCGGGACGTCCGGCGTCTGTTCAGGTGACGGCCGATCGAGGCCTAGCCGCTTTGTTGGACGGGACAATCAGTGGAACGGAGCATCATGCGCGAGAACACGATCGGCAATGTGGCACGTCGGGGTGTCAGTGTTATCACGGTGGGTGTCCTCGCCTTCGGCGGCGCGGGTGCTCTGGCAGCATGTTCCTCCGGCGGTAGCGCCGATCCCACGTCCACCGCGACCCCTTCAGGAGCACAGATGATCGGTCCCGTCATGGTCGAGCCCGGTCAGACTGAGGTGAGCGTCACTGTCGGACGGATGGTCGTGTTCAATGTTGCGGATCCGACGGCGGAGATGATCGCGACCGACAACCCCGAGGTCCTCAACGTGACCCCGGGGCGAGACGATGGTTCTGCGGTGTTCAACCCCGGTGCTGAAGCCCTCGCACCCGGCACTGCGACGGTGACGTTGACCAACATGGATACCGGCGCGACCCAGGTTGTGTCGGTCACCGTCACGGAATAATCCCGCGGCTACCCTGGGGCCCGTGATGGGTGCCCCGGGGCCGTGCCCGGCCTGCGAAACGGTCGACCTGCAGCGTCGTGGCGGCAAGGACTACTGTCCGCGCTGCCATTACATCCAGCCGTGCTGCGACGGTGGTGACTGCTACGTGGGAGGGTGATCCGATGGCGACGGAACTCGATCGTGAATGGGTTCGGTCGCTGCCGAAGACCGAGTTGCACGTCCACCTGATCGGTGCGACGTCACCACAGACCGTTGTGGAGTTGGCTCGACGACACCCCCAGACTCGGGTTCCCACCGACCTTGACGAGCTGCAGCGGTTCTACACCTTCCGCGATTTCGACTCCTTCGTCGAGGTCTACCAAGCCGTGAGTGGATTGGTGACCGCTGGTGACGACGTCACCGTCCTCATCGATGGGCTCGCCCGAGATTTCGCCGCGCAGGGAGTGCGCTACGCCGAGGTGACGGTCACCGCTGCGACCCAACTTGCCGATGGCATCGAGCCAGATGAACTTGCGGAGGCGATGGAGAATGGGCGGCGTGCAGCCAGCGAACGCGGTGTGGAGATCGCCTGGGTCATCGATGTGCACGGTGGATTGGGACCTCGTGTCGGCGATGTCACGATCGACTGGCTAACCGGATTCGCCCCACCGCGCACGATCGGTTTCGGTCTGGGAGGCCCCGAGAAGGGTGTTCCGAGGTCGCTCTTCGCTCCCCACTTCGCCGCAGCACGCGAATTGGGTTTGCGCAGCCTGCCCCACGCGGGGGAGACCTCCGGACCCGAGTCGGTTTGGTCAGCGTTGCGCGATCTCTCCGCCGAGCGCATCGGACATGGGATCGCCTCCGCTGCCGATGATGAACTGATGGCGTATCTGGCAGACGAGCGGATCACGCTGGAGGTGTGTCCGACCTCGAATGTCTGCACCGGGGCGGTGACTGATCTGGATCACCATCCGCTGCGACGGCTGATGGACGCCGATGTTCCCATCACGCTGAGCACCGATGATCCGGGCATGTTCGGTACGGACCTCGTGAACGAGTACGTCGTTGCGCAGCGCATCGCGGATCTGACGAACGACGAGATCATCTCGCTGGTTCGACACGGTATCGACGCGTCCTACTGCGATGAGCAGACGCGCAAACGCCTGCAGGATGAGCTGCAAGAAATAGCCTCGGCCGACCGAAGCCTGTGAGGTCGGCTAGCCTGTCGGACCATGTCGAACCCTTCTGCGGAATCACCTGACGATCCAGCGGTTGAGCGGCTCGATCGAAGCCAACTCCTAGCGTGGCTTGTCGAACAGGAGCTACCGGTCGATCCCGATCAACCGTTGGAGGCTGAGCTGCTGGCCCGCGGCCGTTCGAATGTGACGTATCGAATCCGTCAGGGAGTTTCCGACTCCGACGGTATCGACTGGGTCGTGCGGCGCCAGCCATTCGGTCACGTCATGCCCAGCGCTCACGATATGGCCCGCGAGCATCGGGTGATCTCCGGTGTCTACGCCGGAGGTTTCCCGGTTCCGCAGCCGATCGCGCTGTGCGAAGATCCCGATGTCATCGGATCTGTCTTCCACGTCATGGGCTATATGCCCGGTCTCGTCATGGGCGCAGCGACTGAGACGGCGCACCTGACACCTCCGCAGGCACGCGATCTCAGCCACGAGATCGTGTCCACCCTGGCGCAGTTGCACGCCATCGACGCCAATGAAGTGGGTCTGGGCGAACTGGGTCGTCCCGAGGGTTTTCTCATCCGTCAGGCTGCACGATGGCGATCGCAGTGGGACCTGAGCCAGACGAGAGATCAACCTCTGGCCATCGATCTGGCAGATCGCCTCACCACGCGGGTGGAAAATGTGCCGGCGGGTGCGCCCTGGTCGATCGTGCACGGGGATTATCGCCTCGACAACACCATCGTCGATCCGGAGACGATGCGAATTCGCGCTGTCGTGGACTGGGAGATGTCCACGCTCGGTGATCCCCTCAGTGATCTGGCTCTCCTGCTGGTGTATTGGACTCGACCGACTGATCGACTGTTGAAACGACTCCCACTGGTCGATGGTGTGACCGATCACGAAGGTTTCATCGACCGGCGGGAACTCGTGGATACGTATGCCAGTGCGAGCGGCCGGGATGTCGATCACCTCGATGTGTGTATTGCCCTGTCGTGTTTCAAGTTGGCGGTGATCTTGGAATCGATCCGCAAACGTATCCTGGCCGGAGCACAGGTGGGGTCTGCGGCTGGCCAGGCCGACCTCATGGGCCAGGCCACCGATGTGCTCCTCGAATTGGGGCTTGCTTCCCTCGAAGGAGATGCGCTCGAAGCATTAGGTTCGTGATATCGGCGGGCTGCGGTATCAATTGCCTCGGACGTGGCCGGACCCGATGCTGGCGAAATAGTGCTGAGCGATCAGGACTCGAACGTTGTCATCGGGTCCTGCGTTGAGGTTCAACTGCCGAACGAGTCGGCTCACCGCCTTAGCGACAGCCCGCTCAGTGAGGTGCTGGCGGCGTCCGATCTCCGCGTTGGAAAAGCCTTCGGCGACAAGTCGCATGATCTGTATCTGATTGTCACTGAGGGCGACCCCTTTAGGGGACTCGGAAGGAGCGCGGTTTTCGCTTCGGCAGGGATGGGTGAGAACGAGGTCGAGGGTTCGCCGGAGTTGGCCCTCATCGCTGACCGAGCGCTTGGACAGCGATACCCCCCCGGTGGGAAGTCCCCGCGAGGTCCCGATCAGGCGCGGATCGTCGTACGAGGTCAGCAATACGATCGCGAGGCTCGGCAGTGCTTTGCGAAGCGCATGTGCCAGATCGATCCCGTGCGGTCCTCGGCCAAGATCCAAATCGAGTACGGCGATATCGAATGTCTGTACAGCCTTGACGAGTTGAAGGGCATCGGAGGCGTTACCCGCATCGTGGATGGGTCCATAGCCGAAGTCGGTCAGGGTGCGAACCAGCAGGAATCGGGTGAAGTCGTCGTCGTCCACGACGAGCGTGCGCGTCAGCCTTTCTTTCACGGGGTAACTATGGCGGGGACGGCTCGCTCGTGTTGCCAGTCCCGGGTAAATGGGGGTGTGGTGCCCCCTGCTCGAGAGATGACGGAGTCGGTGGGAAACCACGACTTCCCGTCTCGAACTCGTCGCAGGATGTCTCGCTCGCGGAGTGAACGCAGCGCCGTCAGCGTCTCAGGGCTCACATGGCGATGCCGATGGGTGCGACGTTCTGTGATCCCCAGGGTCAAACCGACAAGGCATCGGTGGGCGCACGGAGGTCGCACGATGATCGAACCGGTCGACCAATCGATGTCGTGCCAGCGCAGGTCACTGATCGCATCTGCGGAGAGCGAGTCGGCGCTCAATAATGCGATGACTCCCTCGGTCATGGCATCCGTGGTGCGTGCGATATCCACGGAATAACGATCCGCAGGGTCAGCAGACAGCGCAAGATCATGTGATTGCTCTGACTGATCATCGCGAAGGCTGACCGTTGCAGAACGGTCAGCGATAAGTCGTCGACATTGACCGGGTGCAATCCGGTGATGAGGGTGATGACGTCGTGCTCGCACATGTTTCGTGCACTGATCGACAGCGGCACAGGAGGAAAAAGCAAGGAAGCAACGACAGTGTGTGCGACGGCGCAAGCACAGTGCACCTGACCGATCATCACCCTTGAGAGGACACCATGTCGCAGATTCCCACTCCACTTCACCCGGTTGAAGTCGACGGATCACCTGAAGCCCGCAGTCGAGATCTCGTTGATCTGCTGATTCATCGACCCACTATGGATGAGGTCGCTCAGTTCATCGTTCTCAGCGGCGTTCCGGCGCTGAACCCGCGCCAGGTGGCGATATACGGGGTCGATCCTGCGAGTCGCCTGCAGTTGCTGGGAGCATTCGGTCCAGAACAGGGCAAGGGTGACCTGGATCGACTCTCCGCATTGGATACCCCGCTGGTCAGCGATGTGCTGAGGTGGCGGCTGCCCCAGACCAACCTCACGATCCCAGATGGCGATGTGGAAGTGGAAGTGCCACCGGAGGGGCCGCAGTTGATCTGGCCGCTGGCCACTCCCTCCCGACTTCGCGGCGTACTTCAATTGCGCTTCGATTCCCCCCACATCCCAGCCGAGGCTGAGGCGCAATTGACCGCTCTCGCGCCCATCATGTCGTTGCTCCTGGAGTGGTTGAGTGCATCGGAAGACACTGCGGCGGGGGTCTATGCACGCCAATGGGGGCTGTGGGCTCCCAGTCGCAATAGTGACGAATCCGCTGCCGGTGGACACCCGCAGCATGCGTCCGCCGATTGGCGGCGTGGAATCGATCGAGGTCGACCACGTGCGCTCACCGCTCGCCAACAGCGGGTCCTGGAACTGATGGCGCAGGGGATGACGAATGGGCAGATCGCCCGGGCATTGAAGTTCAGCGAGTCCACGGTGCGGCAGGAGACGATGGCGATCTACCGCTATCTGCAGGTGCCGGGCCGGGTTGAGGCTGTCGATACGGCGATAGAGCGAGGATTGCTTCCTCAACCCGACCCGGCGACTGTCTCGTGACTGTCGTAGAGGTAGCTGTTCTAGGACTTGATCGGGATGGAACGGGTGCTCTCAGGCCGGGTCCCACCGTTGGGCATCGTGATGGCGATCTCCAAGATGCCGTCGACGTATGCGGCGCTGATGTCATCCTCATCGATGCCCTGGGGCAGGGAGATGCAGCGTTGCAACCGACCGTAGTGGAACTCCGACCTCGCCTTCTCTTCATGGCGTTCCTCACGTCGAGCATCGATCGTCAAGACGTCGTCTTCCAAGGTGATGTCGATGTCTTCCTCGGGGTCGACTCCGGGGATCTCCAAGCGCAGAATGAGTTGCCCGTCACGTTGGGCCTGCTCCAGGCGCAGGACATGGTCGTAGTGGGGATGCCATGTCAGTTCTCCGGGAGTCAACGAATCCAGCCAATCGAACAGGCGCGGCCATGGCTCGGCCATCGCCCTGCGCACGGGATTCGACGTCTTCTCCATCGCACTGGTCATCTTTCCTCCAACTGATCGGTGTTCTTATGAGCGGTGTGCATCGTGCATCGCGCATCCGATCTCGCGCTGCCTATCGAACGTAGGTCGGAAGGGCACGCGCGCATGCGGGCGAATACCGCACTGAACGGTCACATTCATCCCTTGCCTTGATGGCTCGAAAGGAGTTCTCCCCAGATGCTGGGAACGACGAAGTATTGGGACAGGGAGCACGCAGGACGCCAACTTGCTCGAGCGTTGCGACGATTCGCGATGGCGGACCCCCTGGTGGTTGCGGTCGGGTCGGAAAGCGTTCCTGTCGCGAGGCAGATCACCGATCGACTCCAGTGCGATCTCGAGGTGCTTCTCATCACCGACATGCACAATCCAGTCGATTCCCACGAAGTGATCGGCGCGGTTACCGAGGGCGGAGTGTCCGTCATCGATCGCACAGCTTGTGCGAGGAATCGGATCGACGCGGTTGCTATCGAAGCTGCCATTCACCGAGGAATAAGCGAAGCGTCGCGCCGAGCCATCGTTGTCCGTGGAGGACGGGCACTCGCGCACCTGCAGGGTCGTCTCGTGATCGTGGTCGACGATCGCATTGAATCAGCGATGCGGTTGAGTGCGGCAGTTGCGGCCATGCGACGTGCAGGAGCCGATCGGGTAGTCGCCGCCGCACCCATTGGTGAGCGGGTCGCCGTTGAGAACCTGCAGATCGTTGCCGAAGAGGTGATCTGCCCCATGGTGGTCGCGGGTGATTCCTCGCCGGAGGACTGGTACGAGCAGCCGGAGACAGTCACCGACACCGATGTCGCCGCGATGTTGCGCATGGCAGCTCGCCATGAGGTCGCGATCGAGGTGGGTGATCCACACGGTCGTGGATGGCGGGTGCACGGAACCCTGGCCGTGCCGCGCGGAGCCCGGGGTGTTGTGGTGTTCGCCCATGGCAGCGGCAGCAGCCGATGGAGTCCACGTAATCAGGAGGTCGCAGCATCACTCAACGATGCCGGTTTCGCGACCATCCTGTTCGATCTGCTCACCGAGGAAGAGGGAGCAGATCGGCGTTTGGTGTTCGATATCGACTATCTGGCCGAACGCCTCGTCGCGGTCGTGGATTGGTGTGCTGGTGACGACCGCCTGCAGCATCTGCCCATCGGCCTATTCGGAGCGAGCACCGGAGCGGCGGCGGCGCTGGTCGCTGCTGCACGCCGCCCCGATCGGGTCCGTGCCGTTGTCAGTCGGGGCGGCCGTCCGGATCTGGCCATGGGATCTCTGCCCTATGTGGAAGCACCCACCCTCCTCATCGTGGGTGGTGATGACCATCAGGTCCTTCGATTGAATGAGCAGGCGTTGACCCAGTTCGCTCAGTTGGCGCGTATCGAGATCGTGCCGGGAGCG
>CAJXYI010000054.1 GCA_913063435.1 uncultured Actinomycetales bacterium
CTGAATGGTCGCTAACTCGGTGAGTTAGCGACCATTCAGGTAACTCAGACGTTCCGGGAGGGACCGGGGGGGTGGGGGCTAGATGAACAGGAGTTGGGCGCCGGCGCTGAGCTCCATGAAGTCGGTGGCGTTGATGACCGCCTCGACCCCGTCGTAGAGGTCGCCCTCGGTCGCCCCGAGCATGTCGAAGCTCATCCGGCATGCCCACAGGTGACCACCGGCGGCCACGATCTGATCGAGGAAGTCGGGCACCTCGGGCACCCCGAGATCGGCGATCTGCTTCTTCATCATCTTCGTGCTCATCCCCTGCATCCCCGGGAACGCGGTGAGGAACTGCGGGATGCGCGAGTCTCCGACGGGCAGGTGCATGGCGGTGTTGCCCACGGGGGTGAACTTCAAGTCATCCATCCGGGACTTCAAGATCATGTCCAGGCCCCAGAAGGTGAAGAACATGTGCGTCTCGATGCCCTCACCGAGGGCGGCGTTGCCGAGCACGAGCCCGGGATAGGCCATGTCGAGGTTGCCCTTGGAGCAGATGATGACGAGCTTGCGGTCGCCGGAATCCTCGTCGTCGAAGTTCGGGACGATGGCCGGCGCGGTGGTCGTCGCGGTCATGGGACTGCCTTCCTGCAGTATCGAATAGGGAACGTGATCAGACGCAGCCGTGTGGCTTGGGCAGACCCGCGATGTAGGACATCTTCTTGGCCGGCTTCTTCGGGAACAGCACGAACTGCTGCTTCACCGGGAAGCCACCGACCTTGTCGACGCGACGGGTCGTCGCGGTCTCGCCCTGGGTGGCGTAGTCGTCGCGCAGGAACTTGATGACCGCCCAGTGGTCATCGGTCATCTCGATGCCGATGTTCGTCGCGAGTTCAGCCGCGAGCGTTTCATCCCACTGCGACGGATCGGTCAGGAATCCTTCGTCGTCGACGGCGACGTCGCGACCAGCGATGGTGGTGTTAGGCATTTCATGTCTCCTAGATTAGGTGTTGTACGTGTGATGTAGGTGTGGTGTCGGGATGGGTGGTTACCGAGTGGATTCGGTGGCTGCGGGCAGGCCCGGTGATTGCGAGCCGAGGGAGCGCATCACGACGAGAGCGCGGGCCAGGCCACGGCGGACCTCGGGCTCACGCATCGCCCTGAGCAGGGCGAACATCGACGGTGGGTTGCCCAGCGGTGCTTCCTCGATCTCCTGCATCTCCACCGCTGCTCGGTTGAGCAGGCTCATCACCTCAGGCTGCGTCATCTCCTTGACGGTGTTGAGGATGAGCACGATGTTGTCGCCGAGTGCCTCGATGTCGTCCTCGTCGAATGAGGTAACGACCTTGTCGACGATGCCGAGGCCACCGGTGGCGAAGGTGAAGTAACCCTTCTGCTCGAGTTCAGTCATCCGCGCGGTCACCATGTCCATGACCGGCCCGGCTAACTGCGTGATCTCCAACAGGCGGGCGCGCTCCTCGCGGGAACGCTGCATCTCCTCGTGCATCGCCGTCATCTGCAGCGACAGGCGGTCGAGGCGCTCGAGGAGCTCAGCGTCAACTGATGTGGGGTTGTCCATGACCGTCATCGCACGGCCTCCAGTTCCTTATCGGTGCTGTCGAGCACGGGGGTTTCCAGGACGGATGTGTTCTTGCCGGCCATGCTCATCAGCGCGGGCAGCGGCAACTCAGTGCCCTTGAGCAGCATGTTCCAGTACATCCAGCGGAACGCGAGCTTGCCCAGGTGGTTGATCTCGGTTTCCTTCAGCAGGCTGAATGGCCCGACACCCGGGAGCGGGTATTTGCCCGGCAGCGGTTCGGTGTCGTAGTTGAAGTCGATGAGCATGCCCTTGCCGCGACCGGACTCGATGAAGCAGTTGGCGTGTCCATCGAAGAAATGCGTCATCGGCTGGCCGTTGATGTGCTGGATGAAGTTCTCGGGGAACAGATCCATCGAGAAGTGCGCAACCGAACCAGCCTTGGATGCGGGGATATTCGACGCATCACCGATCGCGAAGATGTTGTCGTACTTGTCGCTGAGCAGAGTGTGCTTGTCGACGGGCACATAGTTGAGGTCGTCACCCAGTCCCGAGCGAGCGATGAAATCAGCACCCATGTTGAGAGGAACGGTGACGAGCAGGTCGAAAGGAACCTCGCGTTCATCCATCGACACGATCTGCGCAGGCTCGGAGTCGACGCGCTCGATCATGAAGTCCGGTTCGAGACTGATGCTGCGCTCCTCGAGCATGCCGCCGAGCAGGCTCGAGGCGACCGGCTTGGTGAAAGCGCCTTCCAGCGGTGTCGCATAGACGATCTCGACCTTGTCGCGCATGCCCTTCTCAGCGAAGAACGCATCGGCGAGGAAGGTGAACTCCAGCGGTGCGACGGGGCATTTGATCGGCATTTCCGTGACGTGTACGACCAGGCGCCCACCGGGCCAATCGGCGAGGGTGTCGCGCAGCGCCATGGCGCCTTCGAAGGTGTAGAACTCGTGCACGGTCTTGCGCCACACGGCGTCGTCGTCCATGCCCGGAGTCTCATCAGGTCGCGGCGTGGTGCCCGTGGCGATGATGAGGTAGTCATACGGCAGGGTCCGCCCGTCGACGAGCTCGACGACGTTCTCTTCGGGCTTGACGACATCGACCTCGCCGCGTACCCGCTCGACGCCCTCGGGGATGTAGCGGTCGGTGTCGTCGAAGGTCTCCTCCGGTGTGTAGGCGCCGAAGGGCAGGAACAGATAGCCCGGTTGATATCGGTGCACATCGCTGGGCTCGACGACGGTCATCTGCCACTCATCGACCGACAGTCGCGGGCGGAGTTTGTTCACCGCCATGGTGCCGGCGGTACCGGCGCCGAGGACGAGTAGTCGCTTCATGGGATTTCCTCTTTTCGCTATTCGGTCGTGATCAGTGGACGGGAGTCTGGAGGGCGTTGCCGATGGTCGCGGCGACGCGCGGCAGCGTGGCGATGACCTCACTGCGTTGGGCGGGATCGAGATCGTGCAGGCCGGTCGTGTCGGTTCCGGGGGCGGCGATGCCACCTGCGAGGACCATGCCCAGCAGTCGGTCGCCGGAGCGGATGAACGCCACGGCGCATTCGAAACCGAGCGGACCGGGGGTGAATCGACAACCGAGATCCGCGGTGCTCGCCAGCGTTGCCCAGTGTTCGAGGCAGTCTTCGCGCTCGTCGTCGGTGGCGACGGTGTAACGCTGGCATGGGTTGACGACCTCGGTCACCGGGCGGCCGTCGAGATCGGTGACGACCATCATGACGCCGAGTAGGTCGGCAGCGACTCCGATCGCGGCGCGGGCAGCACGCGAATCGAGTCGAGGTGCGCGGGCGACATCTCCCATACCCTCGAGTCCGACGGCCTCGGGTGGAAACCTCCACTGGCGGCCGACCTTGCGGGCGATGAGCCGGCCATCAGCGGCCATGCGATACACCGTCGACAGGTCGATGCCCAGGCGCGCAGCGACCTCGTCAGCGCTCAGCAGCATCTGCTCCTGAGACTGCACGGGTTCCTGCACGGGCGCCTGCATGGACTGCATATCTGCACGCTATGCCGGTTCCTGCCCTGTCCTGCAGCGGCGAAAGTGCCCTTCCGGCGGGTGGGAAGTCACCACCCTGGCGGGACCAAGGTCCCGACTCCTCGCTCCTAGATCCCGGCCAACCAGATGTTTCATTCGACAGATGCGAAGCGCTGCCGCGGCAGCGGGAGTTCGGCGGTGAGTAGCGCTCCCGATGTGCGTCCGGGTCGAACCGACCAGGTGCCACCGAGGGAATCGCTCCACGCCGTCATCAACGTCGATCCGAATCCGGGAGGCTTCGTGGCATCCGGCAATCCGCGACCGTCATCGTTCACACTCAACAAGACTTTTTCGTCATCGAGGTGCACCTCGATCTCGCATTGACGGGCTGCACCATGCCCCGCGGAGTTGAGCAATGCCTGCTCGATGATGCGATATGCCCCCAGCAGGACCTGCTGCGGTGGCCTGGTCGCCTTGCTTTCGATCGTGGCGTCCACGGTGATCTTCGTGTGCATTGCCGGTTCATATTGGTGTGCGAGTTCAGCGAGCGCCGACTCGAGGTCGACCTCGCCAAGTTGCGGGCTGAGCGCCCGCGCGACTCGCCGCACATCAACCGATCGGATCTCCTCGAGCTGTGCCACGACCGAATCGACGGTGCTCTGCGTCGGATCAGGGTCGCGAACATCCATCATCTGCAGTTCCAGGCACGCCGCAATCAACCGTGCCTGCACGCGATCATGGAGCGCCCCTGAGATCTGGCGTCGGGTGAATTCGTCTCCCTGCAGCAAAATCGCCTGCTGACGACGCGCGAGTTCCAACGCCTCCTGGGTCTGCTCCACCTGCCGAGCAAGTCGATCACCAGCCCAACCGCTGATACTGAGGAGAATGAACATCACCAGGCTGATACGCAGGATGGCCCCCAGGACCGAGGGTATATCCGCGGTCACGCTCACCTGGACATCACCCACGGCTATCCGCAGAGCGACCATCAACGCGGCCGTCGCAATGACGAACGCAATATAGGAGCTGACTCGAACGCCGAACCTTCGCTGCCACAGAACACCAAGTTGCATGAAGATGCCGCAGGCCACGCCGATGCCCAGCGCCACACCTACTCCCTCGGTGATCCACGCGAGGTCGAAGGCTCCGCTGGCAATGCGCTCGCTGTTGCGGACACCGGACAGGTACATGGTGATGGCACCCGCGATGAGAATGGGGTGCAGCGGCCAAGGGCCCAGGATTCGCCATCGGTTTCCCGACGCGAAGGCTTTCATCATCCTCAGTCTCCGTCGTCGATGTCGACGAGTGCGAGATAGGCGAGAACCGCTTTGGTGCGAACATCGGTGCCAGCCTGATCGGGCGGCACCAGGGTTCGATACGCCTTCGACAGGTCCTTACGTGCCGAGTCGGCGCTGATACCGAGGTGCTCACCGATCTCGGGGGCACTCATACCCAGCGAGGCCAATCCCATGATCGTGCGCTGGCGCGGGGTCAATGCCCGCAGCGTCATGGCCGACTCCTGAGGGACATCGTCATCTTCGGTAAGCAGACGACGATGACTCATACCGGCGGCGGTGGAGCGCAGGATCTCGCTCAATTCCTGCGGCTTGAGCGTCCCGGTCTTGGCCAGGAACGACCACCCCATCCTCTCCGCTTCCGGCACCTGCCTCGAGATCGTGCCCATCGGATGCTGAGAGTGGATGACGATGCCGATCTGCGGATTGCGATGACGCAGCGCCATGCCCAGATCCATCCCGGTCAGGGTGTCGCGGCCCAATGCCAGATCGATCAACGCCACATCCGCGTCTTCGACATGCTCACTTGCCAGCGCTTCCAACGGGTCGACCGTAGCCAGCAGCACCTCGAGGGTGGGCAGATTCGCGAGCAGGGTCGACATCACCCCGAGCAGGGCCGGATCATTCTCGACGTAGATCAGTCGAGTCGCTCGCATCGAGTGAGCATCGCACAGCGCGAGCGGTCAACGAACCGGATTCACGAGTGTGACCAACCGGTGCACATTTCAGCGCTCGTCTAGGCGGCGGCGACCGGCGAAGGCACGGCCCAGGGTGACCTCGTCGGCGTATTCCAGGTCACCACCCACCGGCAGCCCGCTGGCCAGGCGCGACACCGTCAGGCCCATCGGCGACAGGGTGCGCGCCAGGTACGTCGCGGTCGCCTCACCCTCCAGATTCGGGTCGGTGGCGAGGATGACCTCCTCGATCTGGCCATCGGCCAGGCGGGCCAGCAACTCCCGGATCCGCAGATCGTCGGGACCG
This sequence comes from uncultured Actinomycetales bacterium, assembly GCA_913063435.1. Taxonomy (GTDB): domain Bacteria; phylum Actinomycetota; class Actinomycetes; order S36-B12; family S36-B12; genus M55B157. Next base: position 5,782 of record CAJXYI010000054.1, read on the forward strand.
ACGCCGTCGATCGGACTGATGGCACCGCCGAGCACGTGGTAGCGGCCGCGGAACTCCCGAGTGCGTTCGATCGCGACGACATCCTTGGGTTCCTCGACCACGCACAGCACCGCCGAATCGCGACGGTCATCCAGGCAGATTCGACACCGCTGGGCCTCGCTGACGTTGCCGCACAGGTCACAGAACCGGACCTTGTCCTTCACCTCGAGCAGCGTCTCGGCCAGTCGGCGCACATCCTCGCCCTCGGCCTGCAGCAGATAGAACGCGATCCGCTGCGCGCTTTTCGGCCCGATACCCGGAAGCCGACCGAGTTCGTCGATGAGGTCGGCGATGATCCCTTCGTACACGCGTGAACCCTCAGCCTTCGGTGATCTCGCCGATGACGGTCGCCCCGAGTTCGGCGATCGCCAGCGACTCACCGGTCATATCGGATTCATGGGCATCGGCGTCATCAGGACTGGGCGCATCGGTGGATGTCGTAGGTGGCGAAGCGCTGCCTCCCGGGGCCGATCCGAGCACAGCATCGACGGTGACCGGTGCACCCATCACACTCGAGACGATCTCGCCGAGTTCGACCTCGGCCGGGGTTCCCTTGATGTTCTTCCACCGCCCCGCGTCGGGGATGCCGACCGCGAGAACACCGCCTTCCAACGACACGGGGGTGGCGTCGGAAAACCGCATCCACAGCACCCGCCCGCGCGACTTCACCGCTTCGAGCACCGCGGGCCACATCGTCCGCACATCCGCGAGCGAGACGCTCGTTGCTGAACCCGCTGGGCCTGTTGATTTCGTCGATCCCGTCGCCACCGTCGTATCTGCAGCATCCGATGTTTCCGCGGAAACATCCGCCTCGGGTGGATCGCCCTCGCTCGCCGTGCTCGGGGCGATGCTGGACAACCGCGGCGGTGGTGGCGGAGCATCGGCGGTTGTCGCCGGGCGACTCGGCGGTGGTGGAGTAGGTGCCGGTGGAGTAGGTGCTGGTGGCGTCGGCCCGGGTGATGCCGGTGCTGCAGCAGTATCAGGCGGTGGTGCGGTCTGCGCGGCAGTCGTTAGTGGCGCGGCCGGTCGAGCACTCGGTCGCGGCGGTGCGGCAGGTGCGCCAGCAGCCGCCGACGTCGCCGGCAAGAGCAGCCGTGCGGCGAGCAGTTCCAGGTGCAACCGCGGCGCGGTGGCACCGCGCAGATCGCTCAACGCGCCACTGACGAGATCGGCAGCCCGCGACAACGTGGCCAGATCGAAGCGTGCTACCTGTTCGCGCATCGTGTCGATCTCGACCTCGGGCGCATCGAGAAGCGGCAGCGCATCGTCGATCGGCATCGCCGACATGATGATCAGATCGCGCAACCGCTGCAGCAGATCAGTCGCATAACGTCGCGGGTCGTATCCGGCATCGACGACCGCATCGACGGTGGCGAACATCGACGCTCCATCACTATCGGCGAGCGCGGCGATCGTCGCATCGACGAGTGCGGTGTCGGTGACGCCGAGTTGGGCCACCGCGGACGTATACGTGATATCGCCATCGGCACCGGCAACGAGCTGTCCGAGGATCGACAGCGAGTCACGCACACTGCCGGCACCCATTCGCGCGACGAGTGACAACGCCGCAGGGTCGGCGGTCACGCCTTCGGCCTCGCACACCTTCGCCAGATGCGCCTGCAGGGTTCGCGTGGGCACCAGACGGAAGGTGTAGTTGTGGGTGCGTGAGCGGATCGTGGGCAGCACCTTGTCGACCTCGGTGGTCGCGAAGATGAACCGCACGTGCTCGGGTGGTTCCTCGACGAGTTTGAGTAGCGCGTTGAAGCCCGCGCTGGTGACCATGTGGGCCTCGTCGATGATGTAGACCTTGTAGCGCGAGGACACGGGTGCGAACATCGCGCGTTCGCGCAGGTCGCGGGTGTCATCGACGCCGCCGTGGCTGGCAGCATCGAGTTCGATGACATCGAGGGAGCCGGGCCCGTTCGGGGCGAGTTCGATGCAACTGGTGCATTCGCCGCATGGATCCGATGTCGGCCCACGTTCGCAATTCAGCGACCGGGCGAGGATGCGTGCGGTCGAGGTCTTGCCGCACCCGCGTGGGCCGGAGAACAGATAGGCATGGTGGACGCGGTCGTTATCGAGGGCCCGACCGAGCGGTTCGGTGACGTGCTCCTGCCCGACGACCTCGTCGAGCCGCCCGGGGCGGTAGGTGCGATACAGGGCCAACGACACGCCCCCACCCTAGTCGCAACCCCCGACCATGTTCCGGGCAGAAAGGGACCCCCCGCGCACCCGGTAGAGCCCGCTTACCCTTGCTGCCTTCCGGCCCTGGGGGGGTTGGGCGAGATGCCGCCGCACGAGGGGTCATCTTTAGTGAACCACACAGCAGCGTCGGTGGCCCAACCCGTCCCGAGACGAGCAGACCACCGACGCGGCGGCGGAGGATACGGGATTTGAACCCGTGAGGGGTTGCCCCCAACACGCTTTCCAAGCGTGCGCCCTAGGCCACTAGGCGAATCCTCCGCCGACGAGGGTACCCGCCGACCTCGCGGGCATCGGCACAGGCACGGTGACGGTCACGGGCACAGGCACGGTCACGGGCAGGTCACATGTCGATGGCACCTTGGTCGCGATTGCGAACCCGCCCCGTGTCGCGCGCCGTCGCTTCACGTTTCGGGCTGTGCAGCGACCTACACTGAGGGAGCGCCGCATCAGCATGAGCATCAGCACACCAAGCACCGCGATCTGAATCGATCCCAGTCTCGGAAGGCACGCGACCCACATGAGCACACCTGCACCCGGCCCCCGGCAAAGTCGCAGCCATCGGCGCCGCCGCAGCCCGGCCGTGTCGATCGTGCTGGTGGTGGTCGGCATGGTGGTGCTGTTCGCCGCCGGATTCGGTCTCTCGGTCATCATCCGCGGCGCGGGCGGCACCGACGCCGGCGGTGGTGGTGCCACGACCGCCCCCGCACCCACCGGCACCTCCCAGGCTCCCGAACCGTGCGTCACCGTGACCGTCACCCCCGGCGCGGGATTGCCGACCCCGTCACAGGTCACCACGAATGTCTACAACTCCACCGATAGGGCCGGCCTCGCTGCAGGCACCGCGGAAGAACTGCAAACGCGCGGGTTCATCATCGGCACGATCGACAACGATCCGCTCGGACGCGCCGTGAGCGCCCCCGCCGAGATCCGCCATGGCCCCGCCGGACTGGCATCGGCGACGTTGATGTCCTTCTATATCCCCGGCTCCGTACTCGTCGACGATGCCCGCACCGATGCCACGATCGACACGGTCATCGGCGCCGCCTTCACCGCGGTCGCACCGCAGTCGGAGGTCGATGCTGCACTGCTGGCGCCCTCGCCCTCGCCGTCGGGCCCGGGCTGCCCAACACCGACTCCCACGACCCAGGCTCCGCCGCCGACCGGTGCCGCTGACCCGGACACCAGCGGCACTGCACCGGCGCCCTGATCGGGCGCCCTGCACCACATCATCGACCTTTGCGTCGATGCAGCGGTGGGGTCTAACCTCGGCATTCATCGCCGTGCGAGCCCCGACCCGAGGGAGACATCATGCTCAGAGCCGGAGTCGACCTCGGCGGGACGAAGATCCAGGTCGCCGTCATCGATCCTGACGGCGAGATACTCGGGCAGTGCCGCGTCCCGACCCCGCAGGACCATGGGCCCCAGGGCGTCCTCGACGCCATCGCCCATTCCGTTCGCGATGCCGTTGCCGACGCCTCAGCGCAACTCGATCAACTCATCGGTGTCGGTGTCGGCTCGCCCGGGCAGATCGATGTGGACTCCGGCACCGTCAGCCACGCCGGCAACCTGCCCGATTGGTCGGGCAGTGTCGCGGTAGGCCCACGACTGCGCGAGGCCCTGGGCGTGCCGATCGAGGTCGGCAATGACGTGCAGGTGGCGGTGATGGCCGAATCCACCCTCGGCGCAGGGCGTCCCTATTCGTCGATGATCGGTGTGTTCTGCGGCACCGGTGTCGGCGGCGGCATCGTGATCGACGACCAGCTGTGGCTCGGCCGTGGCGCAGCGGGCGAGATCGGGCACATGGTCGTCGAGCCCGATGGTGCGCCGTGCACCTGCGGCAAACGCGGATGCCTCGAGGCCTATGCCGGTCGTGCTGCGATGGAGATCGAGGCTCGGCGCCTGGTGGCGAAGGGCAAGAAGACCGATCTGTTCACGATCATGGAACACAAGGGCCGCACCCGATTGGCCAGCGGTGTGTGGGCGAAGGCGCTAGCCCACCACGACCATATGGCCACGAAGTTGATCACCCGGGCCGAATGGGCGCTGGGCATCGGGATCGCGAGCGCGGTGAACCTGCTCGATGTCGAGGCGATCGTGATCGGTGGCGGTCTGGGTCTGCGGCTGGGGGCACCGTTCGTCGACCGGATTCGCAGCCAGATGATGCCGCACCTACTGCAGCCGGAGAAGCCACCGCAGGTGCTACTGGCCACACTCGGTGACCTCGGTGGCGCCGTGGGCGCGGGACTGCTGGTCGAACACACCGTCGCCCCGACCGAGCAGCTCGGTGCGGTCGGCGACCACGACGACTGATTCCCCGGAGAGGATGGACGCATGTCGAATTCCCGCTGGTCGATCGCCTCGCGCGACTCGCTGCTGTCCATCGGATCCACCGGTTCGACCCTGTCGATCGGTTCGGTGGGGTCCTTCGCCTCGATCGGATGCATCGGGTCGACGTTCTCGGTCGCCTCGATCGGTTCCTTCGCCAGCCTGGGCAGCATCCTGTCGGCGGCATCGCGCTGGTCGCTCATGTCGTGGGGCAGCGCTCGCGGAGTCATGTCGTCTCGAAACCACTGATCAGGCAGACTGGGAGCGTGAGTTCGACCCCGAGCAGCACCGCTATCGCCGTCTGCCCCTCCTGTCAGGCCAAGAACCGGGTGCCGACCGCCGCGAAAGGCCGGCCCCGGTGTGCGAAGTGCAAGAGCGAGATGCCGTGGCTGGTCGATGCCAGCGACGCTGATTTCGCCGCTGTCACCGACACCAACGTGCTGGTGCTGGTCGACCTGTGGGCGCCGTGGTGTGGGCCGTGCCGGATGGTCGCACCCGTGTTGGAGTCACTCGCGAGGCGATACGCCGGTGCGATCAAGGTCGTCAAAGTCAACGTCGACGACAACCCCGGGATCGCCGCCGCCTATGACGCCCGCAGCATCCCCACCCTGGTGTTCCTGCGCAACGGTCAAAGCGTGGACCGGATAATCGGTGCGCAACCCGAACCTGCACTGGCCGCGAAGATCGACGCATTGCTGGCCGCATGACGACACCACCGCCGGACATCACACCCGCCGAGCCGATGCCGGAGGGGTGGTACGACGATCCGTTTACCGATCACCTGCAGCGGTATTGGACGGGCGCATCGTGGACGAAGCAGACGCGTCCGCGCGAGCAACCAGCGACCCCGCCCGATCCCTTCCTTCCCTCGTCGAGCAGCCCGCCGCAAACCGGGGACACCATCATCGAGGCACCCGCTCCTCCCGAGGGTTCCCCGATCGTCGTTCGCGACTACCTCGTCCTGTCGATCCTGTCCCTGGTGTTCTGCTTCTGGCCGTTGGCGATCCCCGCGGTGTATTTCGCCGTGCGCACGTATTCGGCGAAGAAGGCCGGTGACGTCGAGACGGCGATCCGCTATTCCGATAGGGCCCGGCTGTTCCTCATCCTGTCGGTTATCGCTGGCGTCCTCGTGGCCGGATATCTGGCGTGGACGGTCCTCGGGCAGGGGTCGGGATCCCTGGGATTGATCGGCGCGGGGTAGCGTGGCGCCATCGTGCGAACGCGCGGATGCTGGCTTCGTTCCCGTCACCAAGCCCCCGGCCAGCGGGGCGCAGAAGGGCGAGCGATGAGCCACCGACGACGCGCAAACACCCTGGTCCTAGCGGGCCTCGCCGCCGCGGCACTCACGCTGTCAGCGTGTTCGTCATCGAGTGACTCCGGTGGTGATTCCGCCGCGATCGACTGCACGCTGGCGACATCGGCGATCGAGGGTTACAGCGCGGCGCTGACGAACATGGTGGTCGGGCTGAGCGAGGGCGACACCGACGCTGCGCGCACCGCCGCCGAGGAGTTCGGCTCCGCAGCCCTCGACGTCACCCGGGCGTTGCCGGGGCTACCCCCCGAGGCTGAGGATTTCGTCACCCGATCCGAGGAGGCGTCTCGCCTGGTGGTGGATTCCTTGTCCACCGGCGTGGAAAACGAGGTCATCCTCGACGAGCTCGACACCTTGTTCAGTGACGAGGCGTTCACCGCTGCCGGTGGTGCGATCGACGAGGTGTACAACGGGGCATGCGGGAGCGCCGCACCCAGCCAGTGACCGACGATTCAGGTCGCGCTGGCAGTGTGGCGGGCGTCACAGTGCACCGACCCCGAACCAGCCTCCGCATGGGAAAGGTCTGAGGAATCGGGCCGACTGGCCTCCGCGGCGCCCGGGGTGCGCCTAGAGTTTTCTCGGTGTCCGGTTCGGGTCGGACGCACGATTGTGGGGATTGCATTCATGCCTGATGAGGTTTTTCCAACCCTCGACTCACCACGGGTCGAGGATTCCGGTGATATTTTCGGTTTCTGCAACCGACTTGCCTGGCAGGTCGGCGGACCGGTGATCATCCACGATGTCGAGTGGAATGTCGTGGCCTATTCGACGCTGCCGCAGAACATCGACGAACCCCGCCGCCAGGCCATCCTGCGTCGCAAGATCCCGCAGGACATGTGGGCGCTTCCGGTGACCGAGACCATCCAGTGGATGCTGTCGCATGGCAACGAGGTCTTCGAAGCACCCGCCATCGTCGCCGACCAGACCCGGCGGATCGTCACCCCGATCTATCTCGGCGACACTCCTGTCGGCCTGATGTGGGTTGCAGAATCTGCTGGCGAACTCAGCCCCGACGCCTTCACCATCCTGGAGTCCGCCGCCAAGCAGGTGGCAGTGTTCTTCGGTGCCCGGACTGTCGTGCAACGACGTGAGGAGAGCATCTTCCTCGGCCTCTTCCTCGATGGCAATCAGGACGCGGAATTCCTCGGGCAGTGCCTGGGCATCCAGCCGACTGATCGGATGAGGGTCGCCACGGTGTGGCACAGCGATCCGAAGGTCCTCGTCGATGGTCTGCGCGACGCGCATCGCGACATCGATACCGAGGCGTGGGGTCTGCGCGTGCTCTGCGTTGCCCGCGCTGATCGCCTGCATGTACTGCATATCGGTGGTGAGTCCACCGAACGTCTCATTCAGTTGAGCGAGCGCCACGCCCAGGAGATCCTGCGCCGCGAACCCGACACCTACATCGCCTTCGGGGATGTGGTGCGCATGAGCGGCGTGCCTGATTCGCGCGGCGATGCCGATCGCGTCATGTCATATCTGTGCCATCACCCCGATCAGCATGTCGGTGCGATCGACCAGATGCGTACCGGGGTGACGCTCATGGAACTCGCCGGTCACCTGGGCAATTACCTCGACGAGGCGGGGGGTCTCAGCCGACTGAGTCGACTCGAGCCGGCCGATCGACATGAGACGATCCGCACCCTCGATGCGTACTTCGCCGCGATGGGAACGATGAGCGAGGCTGCCCGACTGCTGCACGTGCATCCCAACACGCTGCGTTATCGGCTGGCCAAGATCGCCGACATGCTCGACGTCGACCTCGACGATCGCGAGACTCGACTGCTGCTGGAGTTGGAGTTGCTGTGGGAGGGCTACCGCTCCCACTAGCCCTTCTTCGGGTAGATCACGCCCGATTCGGGCATGTCATGTCTCATGAGTTACCGGACACTTTGGGTGTCTCAGGACATGCTGGACACTTTGGTGTTGTGGGGGCGCCTGCCGGTGGGTCGACCATTGCCGTAGTAGCTGGTCCCTGGGGTTGTGGTGACGGTGCGAAAGTGCAGCCCATCGCTGTCCCATAGCTGGATGTGTGGGCCGTGCACGGTGACAAGAAATGTGACGCCGGCGTGCTCGGTTCCCACGTTGATCGTCATTTGGTGGATATAGAGCATTCCCCGGATATCGATGGTGCGTCGATGGACTGAATCGGTGTCGGTGGACGGCCCCAGGGGTGCGAGAGCGTCAGGGGATGGGGCGGGAGCGACGGGCGTGGCAGCCCAGACTTGCAGCGGGTTGAGCATGCCCAGTGACTGGTGGGGACGCTGGTTATAGGCGTCTTCGAGGTCGTTCAGCAGTTGCTGCAGGTGCTGCAGATCTTTCGCGGCAGGCTGCGCGGCCAGCCACCGCTGCGACGTTTGGTGATGGCGTTCAGCTTTCCCTTGGGTTTGAGGGTGACCTATTCGAGACGTGATGGGTTGAACACCCAAGGTCCGTAGCCATGTCTCAACGCGCCCCCGTTTCCCTCGCCGGACAGGATTGAATGCAGGGGCATTATCGGTCAACACCCGTTGGGGAACACCGACTCTGGCGATCGCGGCCTGGAACACCTCCTGCGCAGCATCAGCGGTCTCTGCCGGTGCTGCCAGCGATGCCAGGACCCGCCGGGAATGATCATCGATCACCTGCAGCACCCACACGCAGGTGCCGTCAGCAAGGCGATGCTCGAATCCATCCAACTGCCAACACTCGTTCGGTGCGTCGTAGGCGAATCGCAAGCTGGATCGCGGACGCTTCGCGGGACTGGGCGTGCTCACTCCACGGCGGGCGAAGATCCGGGCCAACGTCGACCGAGACGGAGCCGGCAACCCCAGCGTCAGCATGCGATGGTGCACGCTCACCGGGCCACCATCCCAGCCCTCCTTAATCAGATCCGCCCGCACCTGAATGGCAAGATCCTCCACCTGCCTACTCACCCGAGTTGGAGACCTCTTCGGACGCCTCGACCGAGGCGTCGCCACAGACACCACACCCTCCCCCTGAGCAGCTCGAGCCCGTAAGGCATAGAACCAGGATCGACTCAGGCCATGCTGACGACAAAACTCAGCCACCGCCCCGAACGCGGCATCCTCAGGCCAATTTGCGATCGCCAAACGAACATGAACAGGCACACTCCCGGCATCCCTCATGCCCCCGAACTGTCCGGTATGTCCTGAGACTCAACCGTCCACTATGTCCTGAGACAGGACAGGACCGATTCGGGCGTGATTCACCCGAAGAATGTCAAGGGCGGAGGGAGTGGGATTTGAACCCACGGAGACGGGGATACCGCCTCAACGGTTTTCAAGACCGCCGCCTTCGGCCGCTCGGCCATCCC
>CAJXYI010000055.1 GCA_913063435.1 uncultured Actinomycetales bacterium
CCGAGGGCGAGGGGCGATGGCCCAGCCCACTCGGTCGGATCTCCCAACCCCGCCGCCACCAGCCGCTTCTTCTCCACACGTCACCTCACCTCGTCGCAACCGACGACAGTGACCCCCCGCCCTTCTAGACTGTCGGTATGCGAAGGTGTGCGTATGGCACACGCAACGGGTGATTTCCCCGTCCACCTCAACAACCATCACATCGACACGCTCTCGGTGATCTTCGCCCACCCGGTGAGTCACAACATCCGCTGGGTCGATGTGCTGTCCCTGCTCCAGGCGGCCGGCGAGGTCGTCGAGAATCATGACGGCAAGTTCAAGGTCACCCTCGGTCCGGAGACCGAGGTCTTCGAGCGCCCCCGCCACAAGGACATCGACACCCAGATGGTCGTCGACCTGCGACGCATGCTGCGCAACGCCGGCTTCGAGCCGCGTCCGGCCGGCCAAGAGATCTAGAGGGGCGAGAGACCTGATGAGCAAGGACATCACCGACGCCATCGACGTCACCGGTCGCATCGCGATCGCTGCGATCGACTTCCATTCCACCAGGATCTATGCGATCGATTCACCCGATCACTCGCGCCCGGAGTCGGTCACGGCATCTGACCCGCGCGGATATTTCCACAACGTCTATCACCGCCATGGCAATCCCGATGGCACATACGAGGATGACAGCGACGAGTACTGGCGTGCTCTCGCCGGTGCCCTGCGCGGTGCTGCCGGCATCATCGTGCTCGGCCACGGCAAGGGCAAGGCCAATGCCGGACACCACTTCATCGGCTATGTCGAGAAGCACGAGCACGGTGTCGCCGCGAAGGTGATCGGGGAATTTCGGGCCGATATCGACGACCTCACCGATGAGCAGATCCTGCGGCTCGGCCAGCACATCGCGGGAATCGATCCACTACGCGATCACGGTGATTCCCAGCGCGGAGCGAACTAGCGTCGACTTGCTCGTCGTGTGGCGGCGATCTCGATGGGGGTGGATGTCGCCTCATCCGCGATGAACCAGATGGTGGCTCCACGGGACAGGCGGCGGCTCCACGTGAAGGTGCCGTCCTCGGCGGGGATCACGACACGGCCCATGCGTGGTGAGCCTTCACCATCGAGTGCGATCATCGGCCGGACGCTTCCGGGCATCGGTCCACCGATCGTCCCGGTGAAGGCGACGAGGCGACCGACCGTCCGTCCGCCGGTGACGAGAATCGATGTTGCCTGCTCGTCGGGCCAGATCAGTTGGGCGCTCGGTGTCGATGCGGCGCCCCACCCGGCGCCATTCAGCCCGCGCACGGTGAAGGTGTAGTCCACGCCGGGCTCGAGGTCATCGACGACGCATGTGGTGGTCGTCGTGAGGCAGGTGTGGCTGCCGGGCGTGGAGATCACCTGGTAGTGGGTGATCACGAATGACCCGGCGTTCTCCGGTGCCTGCCAGGTCACCACAGCACTGCGATCGCCGGCGACGGCCGTGACAGAGGTCGGGGGTGCTGGTGGGAACGTCGGTGGTGGTGCTGATGGGGTCTTGGGCGCTCCGGGAGTGACGACGACCGGTGCCGGTGGTGTCGTGCCCCCGCCGACGGAATTCACCGCTCGCAGATCGATCGAATAGGTGGTGTTCGTGGTCAACCCGGTGACGACGAGGGGTGATGTCACCCCGCCGCCATCGGAGCGGTTGTTCCAGTTGGCTCCGGAATCGAGGGTGTACTCGTAGGTCGTGATCGCGGAACCGCCGTCGAATGCGGGAGCCGTGAAATAGATGCTCGCGGTGGTGTCGTCCCAATCGACCTGGGTGATCGTCGGAGGATCCGGCGGACCCAGCGGGGTGACACTGACCGTGGCGGAAGCTGCACCGCTACCGATCCCGTTGACTGTCCTCAGGCTGATCGACTGGGCGACGCCATTGGGTAGACCGGGGATTGTCACGGGGCTGGTGGTGTCCGCGGGGGATAGGGCCGTCCAGTTCGTGCCGTCGAGGGAGTACTCGTAGTTGGTAATCGCAGACAGGCCGTCTTGGCCCGGGGTGAAACTGATGGACGCCGTGTCATCCCCGGCTACGGCAACGAGGTTCGTCGGTGCCTGAGCGGTGGTCGGATACCGATACACAGCGCTGGCTACAGGGTCGCAGTTAAGGGCGGTTCCGCCGTTGCTCGCCACGAGCACCGAATCTGACATATGAAGGGGAGAGGTGACGATACTCTGGGGAGCGGCCCCACATGGGATCACCGGTCGATCAACAGTGGCGACGACGGTGTTATCTGAGGTGCGTACCTTGTTGATCCGAGGATTTCGGGAGTGCTCCCCCGTGTAGAGCAGATAGGCATACGCTCCATCAGCCGAGATGGCCACGTCGCGGCTGCCCTGGCCGCTGTCGCCGCTGATCGTGGTCACGGTGTTCGTCCCCAGGTCGATGCGTCGATGGGACGTGCCGTTCCATTGAGCGAAATACGCGAAGGTCTGGTCCGGAGAGATCGCGATCCCTCGGCTGCTCACGGCGGTGGTTATCGATGTGTGCGGGCAATTGGCGGAACAATTCAACGGATCATCGATGCGAAAGATATCCGGGGTCGATGATGTAACCAGAAGGAAGCTGTCGTCGTTGGTCACAGCGAGTTCCGAAGAGTTGATGGTGCCTGGGCCGTTCCAGATCTTCTCCCAGGAAGCTGCGGTGGGCCATGTGCCGCCGTTCTTCTTGATCCTCGCAACAGCCCCAGACTGGAAGTTGGTGGCGTAGACAGCATTGTCGCTGGCAGCGATGTCGCCGATGTGCCCCCAATTCCACGGGTGGGGGTGTTCCACAATGAGCGAGTCGTCCAGGCTGGGTGCGGCCGGATCGATCATGTAGAGACGGCCGTATCCGCTCGCCACGATTCGTGCGCCGTCATGGGTGATGGCCACTCGGCGGGCATTGTTGATCCCGTCGAGAATCTCGGTGATGGAGTTGTCGGCGAGCGTGATCTTGAACAGCTTTCCCGGCGAAGCATTCGCAGCACCCACGGCGTATGCGTGAGTTCCGTCCGGCGCGAAGGCGATGTCGAGAAGGGGTACGGGGGCGGCGATCTGCGTGAGGGCCTGCGCCTGCTGGACTGGGCCGACGAGTGCGAGCCCAGCAACGAGAGCCAGGGTGGTGGTCACGCGGGTCACGATTCGGGTGATGGGCGCAGCAGCGGGCATGCCTCGAGGCTAGGAAGACTCCTCGAGGGAAGGTCCGATCCCGCACATGTGTGCAAGAACTAGGAGCGGGGGAGTCGGATGGTCACCGTCGTACCCGGCATACCGGGGGAGCGGGACCATGAAGCGCCCAGGACCCGGCACCAGGTGTCGATCAAGGTGGTGCCGAAGCCCGAACCCGGGTTGTCGGGCATCCCCGCCCCGTCGTCGGCAACCGTGACCGAGAGGTCGGCGGCATCCCCAGTGGCGGCATCCCCGGTGATCAGGATCGAGCAGTTCTCCGCCCCGCCGTGGACGGCCGCGTTGAGCAGGCACTGCTCGACGATCCGATAGATCCCCAACCGTTGCTCCTCGGGCACGGCGATGTGCTCAGCCTGGGCGACCTCGATCTTCATAGCCGGCCGGTAGGTATCAGCGAGGTCATCGAGGGCGGTGACGAGGTCGACCTCTCGAAGGTTCGGACTCAGGGCATGCACAGCACGACGCACGTCGAGCACCCGCAAGACCTCGAGTTGATCGACGACGGCCGCCACCCGTCGAGCGCGCTCTGCCTCGCCCATGGATGTCGACGCCATGGTCCGACGCAGATCCAGGCAGGCCGCGATGAGCCCTGCCTGCACCCTGTCGTGGAGCAGTAGCGACACCTGTCGACGCACCTCCTCGTCCGCGGTGAGCAGTGCCTCGGCCTGATGTGCCATGGCGTTGAGTGCGTCGTCACCGCGCGCGATCTGGGCTTTCAAGCGGCGATCGGATATGCCCAGTACGGCCAGGAACAGCAACTGGAACAACACCGCCCGGATCACGGTGAGGGTGATGTTGACCCCCTCGCTGAGATTCGGGAACGTCAGCAGGGTGTCGGTAATGATGCGCAGTGCATTGCCGACCAGCGCACTGAGCATGACCGCCAGGAGATAGCCCAGCGGGCGTGTGACTGCTGCAGGGGCAACGCGGCGAGCCAGCCAGAAGACTGTCCCTGAGCACAGGCCCACGAGTGCTGCGCTGAGGACGATGCGCAGCACCGAGTCCGAGGCGATCGAGTATGCCGTGGTCGCGAGGGCGAATGCAGCCGTGATGACACCCATCGCGAACGGTCGCAGCGGCCATGGGCCGACCCACTGCCACCAGCGCAGGCGGTCAGCGTCCGTCGACGGCGTCGTCATCGCGAGTCAGCTCCATATAGGCGAGGATCGCGCGGGTCCTGAGATCATCGGAGGGATCCGCATCAGCGATGAGAACACGATAGGCCGCTGAGAAGTCATGACGTGCAGCTGCATGGGAGATATTGAGGCGACGGGCGATCTCGGGTGTGCTCACGCCCGCAGCGGCCATTCCCATGACCGCGCGTTGGCGCATGGTGAGTCGTTGCAGCGGTGAGGAATCGTCATCGTTACGTTCAATGACTGAACTTTTGACCACGGAGAAGCCACGCGCAGTTTGCCGGATCGCCTCGACGAGTGCCTCGATGTTCATCGCCCCACTCTTCGGGATCGTCGACCAACCGATGAGTGCCGCCTTCGGCACGGTCCGCGCGACGGTGTCCAGGCGGTACTGCGAGTGGATGACGATTCCGATGTTCTCGTTCAATTCGCGCATCGCGAGCCCGAGATCGATGCCATTCATCTGGCTGCTGCCGAGGGCGAGATCGATCAGGGCGGCGTCGGCGAGTTGGACTACCCGGGGATCGAGAGCCTCATGGGCGATCCCCGTGGACAGGATTACGTCGAGCTCATCGACCTCGTCGAGCAGCGTCGTCATGATCCCGCGCAGGGCAGGATCATTCTCGACGTAGATGAGCCGGGTCGGGCGCATGGGGTGAGGGTCGCACATCGACTCGACGTGCTCGCGGGTCTCGCACAGATGTGCCCCCGGCAGGATTCGAACCTGCGCACATGGCTCCGGAGGCCACCGCTCTATCCCCTGAGCTACGGGGGCCAGGGCAACGCTGAGGGTATCGCGTGGGCTAGGAGGAGAACCAGCGCGGGGGACCGGCAACGAGTGCGGTCAAGAACGCCCCGAAGGCCGCACCGCCGCCGGTCTCGATGGTGCCGAAGAACGGCATGAAGAGTCCGAAGACGAATCCGAGGACGCCCAGGAACGCAGCGGCGACGACGGCGAAGGCCAGCCGACCGCCGGCGCTCTTGGCCGATTCGACCTCGCCACGGGACTTCTTGGCCGGTGTGTTCTTCGCCGACCCTCCGGATGAGCCACCCGATGTCGTCTTGTTGACCTCGGCCAGCAGGCGTTCGATGTCGTCGCTCATATAACCATCCTCACCCCGGATGTCCCCATCACGCAACAACGAAGGCCCCGGTCGAGGTGACCGGGGCCTTCGTTGGAGTGTGGAGAATCAGATGACGCGGACGTTATCGGCCTGGGGGCCCTTGGGGCCCTGGACGATGTCGAACTCGACGGTCTGGTTCTCATCCAGCGAGCGGTAGCCATCAGCCTGAATGGCGGTGAAGTGCACGAACACGTCGGCACCCCCGTCAGCCTGTGCGATGAAGCCGAAGCCCTTTTCAGCGTTGAACCACTTGACGGTTCCCTGAGCCATGCGGTGGTACTCCTTGATCGATGGTGCATCAATTGGGTGATGCAGTACGTCGGACGCCGGACAGGAAGCCCGGCGGGCTGATGGTGCGAGCCGACGTCCGCCGCCCTCCACGCCGTATTGGCCCTACAGGGAAGCAAAACGCCCGCCGTTTGCAGGCGGCGAGCGCTCCTCGAACGGTGGTTCTTGTGCAGCACAGCCAGGGACCACGCTAGCACGTTGGCCCCCGCACTACGCTTCGGTGTCGTGACTCCCGAAGATCTGGCCATCGTCGTGCGCGCTGCCTTGACGGAGCTCGTCTCGTCGGGGGAGTTGGCGATCGAGGTGCCCACTGAGATCGTCATCGAACGGCCCAAGGTCAAGGAGCATGGCGATTACGCCACTCCGGTGGCCCTCACCTTGGCCAAGATCGCTGGGCGTCCGCCACGACAGATCGCCGAGTTGCTAGCACAGCGGCTGACCGAAACCCCGGGAATTACGGGGGTCGACGTGGCCGGTCCGGGTTTTTTGAATCTCACCGTCGCTGCTGATGCGCTCGGGGCGCTCGCGCAGAACATCGTGACAACCGGTGCCACCTACGGAACCTCGGCAACCCTGACCGGTCAGAACTTCAACATCGAGTTCATCTCCGCGAATCCCACCGGCCCCCTCCACCTCGGCCACACCAGGTGGGCGGCCGTGGGTGACGCGATCGCTCGGGTCCTCGCTGCGGCCGGTGCGGACGTGGCTCGGGAGTTCTACATCAACGACCGTGGCGTTCAGATGGACCGTTTCGGTGCGTCGGTAATGGCCGCCGCGCACGGGCAGCCGGTGCCCGAGGACGGCTACCACGGCGGCTACATTCTCGACCTCGCCGCAGACATCGTCGCCGAGGTGCCAGGAATCCGGGAACTTCCCGAGGATGAGCAACTCGTGCGATTCCGCGAAGAGGCGTATCACCGACAGTTGGCCCAACAGCAGCGCGTACTTGAGATCTTCGGCACGCACTTCGACGTGTGGTACTCCGAACGGTCTCTGCATTCCTCCGGTGCAGTCGAGCGCGGCATGGCGGCACTGCGTGAGCACGGCCACGTCTTCGAAGAGGACGATGCAGTGTGGCTGCGAACCACCGATCATGGTGATGACAAGGATCGTGTGCTCATCAAGTCCGACGGTGAGATGACGTATTTCGCCTCCGACACAGCGTATTACGTCGACAAGCGTGCACGTGGGTTCACGACGGCGCTCTATCTGCTCGGTGCCGATCATCACGGTTATGTGCAGCGATTGAAGGCGGTTGCTGCCTGTGCAGGAGACGACCCGAACGTCAATATCGAAATCCTCATCGGGCAGTTGGTGAAGATCACCCAGGGCGGCGAGGAAGTCAAACTCTCCAAGCGCAGCGGCACCATGGTGACGTTGGAAGACCTCGTCGACGAGGTCGGCGTCGATGCCGCGCGGTATTCCCTGATCCGCTACCCGGTCGATTCACCGCTCACCCTCGACCTCGATCTGCTCGTCCAACGAAGCAACGACAATCCTGTGTATTACGTGCAGTACGCACACGCCCGCATCTCATCGGTGCTGCGCAATGCCGCGGAACTCGGTGTCGATTGGCGGGAACGGGAATTCCAGGCGGGACGGCTCGACCATGAGCGTGAGGGCGAGTTGCTTCGGGCTCTCGGGCAGTATCCGGCGACGGTGGCCACCGCGGCCGAGTTGCGCGAACCGCATCGGGTGCCTCGATATCTCGAGCAGGTGGCTACGGCCTACCACCGGTTCTACGACACCTGCCGTGTGCTGCCACGCGGCGACGAGGAAGTGTCACCACAGCATGTCGCTCGCCTGTGGCTGTGCGCGGCGACTCGGCAGGTGATCGCTAACGGACTGGCGCTGTGCGGGGTTAGCGCACCGGAGCGGATGTAGGGACCTCCTCGGTCGCGGTGCGCTTTCGGGCCAGGAACAGCAATCCGGCAATCGCCAGCAGCACCACTCCGGCCACGAGCATCCCGGTGACCCAACCGAGTGCGGAGCCGGCGATCGCGAGAGCCCCGATCGCTGCGGCCACCACGCCACCAACGGCCCACGCCCAGGAACCACCGCGGGCGAAGATCGTCAGTGCGGAGACGGCGAAGGCGATGAGGAGCGCACGTGCCCACCACACCGCGGCGATCTCATCTGCCGGCAGATCCGGATCGACGACCCGGCTTTCGATCAGGGCCAGGGGCATCAGGAATCCGATCGTCCAGGCGACACCGAGGGATTCTGCGAGGACAGGTGGAACCAGGTTGAGGGGAGCCAGCGCCAGCCAGACTGCCCCGACACCGGTGATGAAGATCGGCATCACCCACTCGGGCTGATCAGCGAGCAGGCTCATGGCCGAGACCGCCGTGAAGCCCGAAAGCCCGGCGACACCGAGGGTGGCGAGCACTCCGGGAGCCAGCCACGCGCCGACGAGCGCCACTGCCAACCCTGCAGCCGCCGGAACGAGCACCCACGGATCGCTGCGCTCGAAAAGGTCGTCCCAACCTGCCATGAGCAGGATCTGATGCGCCGTGGCCGCGACCAGGACAGCCGACAGGGCCACGGTCAGGGCCACGAGACGACGCGGAGTCCCACGTTGCGCCAGACCCGGGCGCCCCTGGTTGATCGCGGCGATGATCACCGCAGACCCTGCTAACACGGTCGTCGCACCGACGAGGACGGAAAGGCGCACGGGGTCCGACCAGTCCTCCCAGGACAGCGAGACCAGATTCAAGGCGGCACTGGCCACCAGGGCGGCACCGACATAGCCCAGGATCTCCGGCAGGACCCGATTCGACATGGTCACGACGCTAGGTGTGTTCGGCGAGTGCGGGCGGTGGCCAGGGCCGGCCGTGACCGGTCTACCCTCTCACTCGATGCGTGCGCACCCTGCTGGTCCCCGTCACGGCGATGTCGTGGCGACCCCCGGCGTGCCGCCACAGCCGTCGTCGAGCGCCGATGTGCTCAACCCCGATCTGTGGCCACTGACCGCGCGTGTCGACGATCAGGGTGTCCTCGAGGTGGGAGGAGTCGCGGTCACCGATCTGGTCGCCGAGTACGGCTCGCCGCTCTACGTGCTCGACGAGGTGGACGTGCGCACCCGAGCGGCGCAGTTCGCCGCCGCCTATGACGATCCGACCATGCCCGCGGATGTGTACTACGCCGCCAAAGCGCTGCTGGCCACGACCGTTGCCCACTGGGTGAGTGACGAAGGTCTGGGCATCGATGCCAGCACCGGAGGGGAACTCGCCGTGGCGATCGCCGCCGGTGTCGATCCAGTACGGATTCTGCTGCACGGAAGCAACAAGTCCCTCGACGAACTCGATTACGCGATCTCCGTGGGTGTGGGTCGCATCGTGATCGATTCGCAGATCGAGATCGAACGGATCGCGCAGATCGCCGCCGAACGCGATGTGGTCGTTGACGTGCTGATCCGCGTCACCGTCGGTGTCGAGGCACACACCCACGAGTTCATCGCCACGGCACACGAGGATCAGAAATTCGGTCTGTCGCTTGCTGATGGAGCGGCGATGGATGCCGTAGCGCGGATCGTGGCGCAGCCTCGCCTGAGACTTCTCGGATTGCACTCGCACATCGGCTCCCAGATCTTCGACGCCTCCGGTTTCGAGGTCGCAGCCGCGCGCATCGTCGGATTGGCCGCGCAGATCCGAGACGAACTCGGCGTGGAGATCGCGGAGTTGAACCTCGGTGGCGGCATGGGTATCGCCTATGTCCCCGATGACGATCCGCTCGAGGTGCGCGATATGGCCACGGCGATCCGCGGCATCGTGCGTGATGCGTGCGAGCGAGCCGGCATGACGATTCCGCGTTTGGCCTTCGAACCCGGCCGCGCGATCGTGGGACAGGCGGGCATCACCGTCTATGAGGTCGGAACGATCAAGCACGTGCAGCTCGGTCACGGATCGCAGCGCGCCTACGTCTCGGTCGATGGTGGGATGAGCGACAACCTGCGCACCGCGCTCTACGACGCGGACTACACCTGCGCATTGGCATCCCGCGGATCCTCGGAGGACACCATGCTGTCTCGGGTCGTGGGCAAGCACTGCGAGAGCGGCGACATCGTGGTGCGCGATGCCTGGCTGCCCAACGATCTCGGTCCCGGTGATCTCATTGCCGTCGCGGGAACCGGGGCGTACTGCCGGTCGATGTCCTCGCAGTACAACTACCTGCCCCGGCCGGCTGTGATTTCGGTTCGTGATGGCCGGTCGCGGGTCGTCCTGCGACGCGAGACGATGGACGATCTGCTTCGACTCGACCCCGGAGGAATGACCCATGACTGACGCTGGTGTGAGCAGCGAACCGATCACCATCGCGGTACTCGGTGGTGGCACGGTCGGGGCGGAGGTCGTCCGGCAGATCAGCGCCCAGGAGGCAGACTTCGCCTCCCGTGTCGGTGCGACTTTGGCGGTCACCGGGGTTGCGGTTCGCGATGCTGCGAAGCCGAGGCCGGGGATCGATCCGGCCCTGATCACCACGGACCCCCTCGCCCTTGCCGGTTCCGGGGCCGACATCGTCATCGAGGTGATGGGTGGCATCGATACCGCACGGGAGTGCATCCTCGCGGCGATGGCGGCCGGTTCCAGCGTCGTCACCGCCAATAAGGCGCTGCTGGCGGCTGACGGCGCCAGCCTGTATGCGGCGGCTGCGCAATACGGGGTCGACCTGTATTTCGAGGCCTCCGTCGCCGGTGCGATCCCGCTGCTGCGGCCCCTTCGTGAATCCCTCGCCGGCGACCGAGTGCTCGCGGTGCTCGGCATCGTCAACGGCACCACGAATTTCATCCTGTCCCAGATGGACGAGCGCGGTGCCGACTATGCCGATGTGCTGCGCGAGGCGCAGGAGCTCGGTTATGCCGAGGCCGATCCCACCGCGGATGTGGAAGGACACGACGCGGCAGCGAAGGCCGCGATCCTCGCGGAGTTGGCGTTCCACACCCGGGTGACTGCGTCGCAGGTGTCCTACGAGGGGATCTCGGCGGTGACCCTCGCCGATGTCGAAGCGGCCCGGCAGATGGGTTTCGTCATCAAACTGCTCGCCGTTGCTGAGCGAGCAACCGATGGGCAGGGCCGTGAT
Organism: uncultured Actinomycetales bacterium; assembly: GCA_913063435.1. GTDB lineage: Bacteria > Actinomycetota > Actinomycetes > S36-B12 > S36-B12 > M55B157. Next base: position 10,811 of record CAJXYI010000055.1, read on the forward strand.
GAGGGAGTGATCGTGCGGGTGCATCCGGCGATGGTCCCTCGGGAGCATCCGCTGGCCAGTGTTCGCGACGCCTTCAATGCGGTGTTCGTCGTCGCCGAGTCGGCCGGGGAGTTGATGTTCTACGGCCGCGGTGCCGGCGGGCAGCCGACGGCGAGCGCGGTGCTCGGTGATGTGATCGCCGCGGCACGAAACCGTGTCGCGGGTGGCCTCGGTCCCGGCGAGTCGGTCTACGCCGATCTGCCGGTGCTGCCCCTCGACCGTGCGATGACCCGGTATTACGTCAACCTCGATGTCGCTGACCGCCCGGGTGTGCTCGCGACGATCGCTCAGGCTTTCGCCGATAACGGGGTCAGCATCCAGGTCGTTCGTCAGGACGGCCACGGTGATGACGCGGGATTGGTGTTGCGCACGCATAAGGCGACCGAGGGCGCGTTGGCGCGTACGATCGAGACCTTGAGCAGCATGGATGCTGTCAAGCAGGTCGTCGGTGTGATGAGAGTCGAGGGTGAGGCAGGCCCGTGAGCGTAGACGTGGCGCGTGGTGCGCACCAGTGGCGCGGGCTCATCGAGGAATACCGACATCGGCTTCCCGTCGACATCGATACGCCGGTTGTCACACTGCGCGAAGGTGGCACCCCGCTGGTCTATGCCTGCGTTCTCTCGGAGATGACCGGCTGCCAGGTCTGGTTGAAGTACGACGGTGCCAATCCCACCGGGTCCTTCAAGGACCGGGGTATGACGATGGCGATCTCCAAGGCGGCACAAGAGGGTGCCCGGGCGGTGATCTGCGCATCGACGGGCAACACGTCGGCGAGTGCAGCCGCCTATGCCGTCAAAGCAGGCATGGTCTGCGCAGTGCTCGTGCCTGACGGCAAGATCGCGATGGGCAAACTCGCCCAGGCGGTTGTGCACGGGGCGAAACTCCTTCAGGTGCAAGGAAATTTCGATGACTGCCTGACACTGGCCCGCGACCTTGCCGACCACTACCCGGTGTCGCTGGTGAACAGTGTCAATCCTGATCGCATCGAGGGTCAGAAGACAGCAAGCTTCGAAATCGTCGATCTGCTCGGTAACGCTCCCGATATTCACTGCCTGCCCGTGGGTAACGCCGGCAACATCACCGCGTACTGGAAGGGCTATCGGGAATATCACCAGGACGGAATCGCAGAGCAGTTGCCGCGGATGTGGGGATTCCAGGCTGCCGGTGCGGCACCGATCGTGAATGGCGAACCGGTGCGGTCGCCCGAGACCATCGCTACAGCGATTCGCATCGGCAATCCGGCTTCGTGGCAGCAGGCGGAAGCGGCGCGTGACGACTCCGGTGGTGTCATCGATGCGGTCACGGATGACGCGATTCTCGATGCGTACCGACTTCTCGCATCGCGCGAGGGGCTGTTCTGCGAACCGGCGAGTGCGGCGAGTGTCGCCGGACTGTTGCAGATGCATTCCCGGGGACGCCTCGATCCCGGACAGACGGTGGTCTGCACCCTGACCGGAAACGGCTTGAAGGACCCGCAGTGGGCGCTCGCGGATGCCCCCGAACCGGTGCGGGTCGATGTCGACGCCCAGGCCGCCGCAGCGCTTTTGGGCTTGGCTCCGTGAGTCGACTGCAGCGCTCCACCGCGGTGGAGGTGCAGGTCCCGGCGACGAGCGCCAATCTCGGGCCCGGATTCGATTGCCTGGGACTGGCCCTGGGCATCCACGATCGACTCATCGCGATGATCACCGACGATCCTGGTGTGCGAGTGGATATCGAGGGAGAGGGTGCCGATGCCCTGCCCACCGATGAATCCCACCTCGTGGTCCGGGCCGCCGCCCGGGGTTTCGATGCGATGGGGATGTCGATGCCCGGACTGATCGTCAGATGCACCAACTCCATTCCCCAGGGCCGGGGGCTGGGGTCTTCGGCCGCAGCCATCATCGCGGGCCTGCTGATCGCTCGTGGACTGGTCGTCGATGGTGGAGATGAACTGTCCGACGCCGACATCCTCGATATCGCCACTGACATGGAAGGTCATCCCGACAACGTCGCTGCGGCGCTCCTCGGTGGATTCACCACAGCGTGGTTGGAGGCTGAGTCCGCGGGTTCCGTCCACACATCAGCCGTGGTACGACCGGTGCACCCTGCCGTCGCTGCGATCGTCGCTGTGCCGGCCCAACCGGTGGCGACCGCCAAGGCACGCGGGCTTCTCGGTGACACAGTGACCCGGGAATCAGCCGTGTTCAATATCGGTCGAACGTCTGCGTTGTCGCACGCACTCGCCGCTGATCCGTCGATGCTGTTCACCTCGACCGAGGACCGGCTGCATCAAGACGAGCGAGCTCAGGTGTATCCGCAATCGCACTCCCTGCTCACCCAATGGAGGGAGCAGGGATTGCCGGCCGTGATCTCAGGCGCGGGCCCGACCGTGCTCGTGTTGACCGACCAGCCGGACCGGGCCGGTCGGATCATGGCCTCCGCCTGCGGTGACGAATGGCAGGTGCGCGCCGTCGAGATCGATCTCGACGGCGCACGCGCGGTGACCCGACCTCTCGGCGGCTAGGAGTCCGGTACCTGCTAGTCTGAGCGACGTTCCAATATCGACGGGCTCGGAGCCTCGCAATCGGCGAAGTCCACCGGCCCACCCACCCGGCCTTTTTGGGAGCCGGTGAGCCATGTCCCCGCAGGGAATGCACGTCAATCTGCCTTGCGTGGCCGTACTAAGGACAACACCACGTGACTGAAACCACCACCTCCACCCGCAAGCGCGGCGACGGCCTGTCCGGAATGCTGCTCCCTGAGTTGAAGCAGTTGGCTTCCTCACTGGGGATCTCCGGCACCAGCGGGATGCGCAAGGGCGATCTGGTCGCCGCGATCTCAGCCAAGCAGGGAGGTTCGAAGCAGCCCGAGTCCAAAGAGCCCGCATCGAAAGAGCCCGCCGAAAGCACTCCGCGGACATCGCAGGACTCCAAGCCGCGAGACAACCGTCAGGCCGGTGACCGCCGCGGTAGTGACCGCCGCGGCAGTGACCGCCAGGGCAGCGACCGCCAGGGCAGCGACCGCTCCGATCGCGATGACGATGCCGATGGCGGTTCCCGGCGCCGGCGGCGCCGCGGTCGTGACCGGTTCCGGGATCGCCGCGAGCGGCGCAGTCCCGGTGACGCCGAGGTCGAGCTGCGCGAGGACGACGTCGTCGTTCCCGTGGCCGGCATCCTCGATGTACTCGATAACTACGCGTTCGTGCGAACCGGCGGATACCTGCCCAGCCCGAACGACGTGTACGTGTCCCTGTCGATGGTCAAGCGGTTCGGCCTGCGCAAGGGCGATGCGGTCACCGGTGGCGTCCGTCAGCCGCGTGATGGGGAAAGGCGCGAGAAGTTCAACCCTCTCGTGCGTCTGGACACGGTCAACGGCCAAGATTCCGAGGCGGCGCGCCAGCGCACGGACTTCAACAAACTCACACCGCTGTATCCGCAGGAGCGACTGCGCCTCGAGACCGAGCCCGCCAACCTCGTGACACGCGTCATCGATCTCGTGGCGCCGATCGGCAAAGGCCAGCGCGGCCTGATCGTGTCGCCGCCGAA
>CAJXYI010000056.1 GCA_913063435.1 uncultured Actinomycetales bacterium
AGATCTATGTCTACTTCCGGGCTGATGACGAGGTGCGCTCGAACCGGGTCATCATCCGCCGCTAGTTTCCGCGGAAAGTTGATCCTGCACCGTCATCTTGCACCGTCGAACCTGGTAGCCGTCGCTATACGCCGGCTAAAGGGCTGGTGTAGCGGCAAACGCTGGGTAAGGGGCGGCCGATGAGCCGGCGTTTGCGCTGTCAGCAACCCTTTGGCCGGCGTTTGCGGTGTGCAGCGTCGTACCGGGAAGAAGATCTACGTCTACTACCGGGTTGATGACGCGTAGGCTGGGAGGCCTGTTCGCCCTCACCGGCGGCGGCCACGAGTATGAATCCTCCTGGTAGCCCGGTTCAGGTACGCCGACATCCCGTCGGTGAGCACTATCGCTATGGCAGCTGCATGCCGGCAGTTGGTTCGAATCGAGGAGTCGCCGTCATTGAGTGAGACGCGTCTCAATAATTCCTTTAGAGTTATCAAGGAAGTCAAAAACCGCTGACGTGGGGGTAGTAGAGAGGCCTATTCGTGCGCGTTCCCCCAACTGCATTCGCCATTCTCCTCGTGACCACCGCCCTCACGGCCGGTGTGGCAACCTCTACCGGGGTGGCACACGCTACCGATTCCGGAACATGCCCGACCGCAGCCGGTGCTTATGCCGGCGGCACCGGCACGAGCGGGGATCCGTTCCAGATCGCTACCCCCGAGCAGTTGCAGCGGCTTCGAGACACATCGGCGGACTGGAACGACGCGGTGCTGCTCACCGCTGATATCGACATGGGCGGCTGCGTGTGGGGGACGACGCTGGGAGATGCCCGGGTGAGCCCCGGGCATTGGGAAGGTGTTTTCGATGGCGGTGGCCACACAATCAGTGGCCTGGATCTCGATCTCGGCGATGCGACGTACGGCGGCTTCATCGCCTACTTGAAAGCTGGCAGCATCACCGGAGTCGGGTTCACCGGTGATGTCTCGCTTGCGCCGACCGATACCGGTTCGACATTCGGGTATGTCGGTGGACTTGTGGGATTCACCCTGGGCGTGCCGATCAGCGAATCTTTCGCAACCGGTGATGTGACCCTGCAGATCACCGCTAATGCGGATGGTGCCGGCGACGCTCAGATTATCGCAGATGCCGGAGGTCTCGTGGGGTATTCCCAGGGCGACATCTTTGATGCATACGCCACCGGTGACGTGAGCGTTGTCGCTAACGCGACCGCTACTGGTTCGGGTCAGGCGAGCGTCTCTGTCAGTGCAGGTGGCCTGGTGTCCTATAAGGGGAGCGCAGCAGCCACCTCCACCTATGCAACGGGAACTGTCACGTCCACGGCCTCGGCAACCGGTGGAAATAGCCAGTCGAAAACCGAAAACATCGGTGGATTCGCGGGCAGCCAGTCAGCCCCGGCAACGATCACCAACAGTGCGTGGAACACCACGACCTCAGGTGAATCGCAAGCGGTGGGAACCGGCAGTGCATCCGGGATCAGCGGGTTGACTACGGCACAGATGGAAGACTTCACCACCTTCGGTCCTGCGGGATTGAACTGGTCGATCACGAACGGATACTCCGCGGGAACCACCTGGTCGATCTGTCCTACCCATAACTCTGGCTTTCCGTTCCTTTCAGCATTCGATACGTCGACGGTATGCCCCGAGGCGGTGTACGCGCGAATCGACTCGATCGATGTCGCAGGATCTGCGAGTTTCGTCGAGATATCCGGTGAACTGACGCCGAGCGCAGCCGATGACACGATCTATGTTGTCGATGACTCCCGAGTTCTGACTTTTCCACCGCTGGCTACGGGATCGGCTACGCCATCAATTCTCAACGTCGGTTCACCGATCGCGGCACTGGTAGTGAGTGACGACACGATCTATGTCGCGGCTGACGGATTCGGACTTCAGTTCACCGGAATCCTGTCTTTCCCGGTCGGTGCGACGGGATCACCGGGACCAGCCTCGTCGAGTGTCATGGCCGCGGAACCAACGGCGATCGCGCTTGGAGGGCAAGGAACCACGTCAACAGGCGATGATTCGGTGTACGCAGTCGCCTACAACAATGCGAACGGGATCTTCCAGTTCACACCTAGTCTCGACGATTCGAGTTTCGTTGCGTTCCCGGTTTCCGGTGTGCAGCCGGGAGCGGTCCAAGTTTCCGGGGCGGACACGACCACGACGGTGGATGATTCGGTTTACGTCCGTGGAAACGGTGGAGGCAGTGGGGCGTTCATCGAACTCACGCCTGCTCTCGATGATTCCCTCTCACGGAAACCACTGGGATTCGGTGGCATTGACTTCCTCCTCTACGACGATTCCTTCCTGTTCTCCTCCTATAACCTCGACCGTGTCGCAGCGACGACCGACCTTGATGACAGCGTGACGGTGCAGTTCGCATCGGGACCTGCAGCAGTCACGAGCAATGGGGAATGGTTGGGCATCAATTCCCCCACTGGTCTCGTCGGTATCGGTCCGGTGACGGAACTCGCTAAGACCTCGGTGCTGAACCTGGGATACCCCTTCGGGTACGCCGCATCGGCTGCCGCTGCATCCGACCGGACCTTCTACGTCGTGGGCGGTGGATCGGTCATGAGCGTGGTGGACAAGGTATCCGCGGGCACTATGTCACCGACATCAGGTTCGGTGGGAGCCACCGTGTCCCTTCCGTTCGCCACCGGCAGCGGACGCCTCGTCGATGACAGCACCGTGATCGGAGTGTCCTGGGGAGGCACCCCGGTGCCGGTTTCCCGAATTGCGGGACAGAACCGAGTCGAGGTTGCAGTTCCGGATATCCCCGGTTCGTCGCAGGTCGTGCTGGAACTGAACGGTGATGACACCTTGGTGATGGGCTCGTTCACCGTGGTCGGTGGGCCTGTTCCTCCTGCACCTGTTCCGGCTACTGCTCCTGAGGGTGTGTTCGCATCGGGCGGGGATCGGCAGGTGACGGTGACGTGGCAGGCGCCGGCGTCGTCGGGTTCGTTCCCGGTGTCGTCGTATCAGGTCGAGGGATCGCCGTCGGGTTCGTGCCTGATTCCTGCGGCGGCGTTGCGGTGTGAGGTGACGGGGTTGGTCAATGGGCAGGAGTATGTGTTCCGGGTGCGGGCGTTGACCGGTGCCGGGTGGGGTGCATGGAGTGAACCGGTGTCGACGATTCCCGTTCCACCGCAGCCTGGCCCCAGTGAGACGATCGTGATCTCGGGATCGCGTGATGGTCGTCAGGTGCGGGTCGAGGGTGTGACGACGGGTCTGGTTGGGGCGCAGGTGACGCCGTGGTTCCGTTTCCCGGGGCCGGGTGGTTATGCACCGGGATCGGGTGTGCGCACGGTGGATGATCAAGGTGAATTCACGTGGCAGCGTCGGTCGGGCAAGAAGATCTATGTCTACTTCCGGGCTGATGACGAGGTGCGCTCGAACCGGGTCATCATCCGCCGCTAGTTTCCGCGGAAATACTTACACTGGCGTTAGTCGCTGTGTTGGCGGCCAGCTCGCAGACAAGTCGATGGGATGACGATCAACTGAGCGACCAAAGGGTTGGTGCTGAATTCTTTCTGACATCGCACAATGTAGGCGTGAGCGCCTGATTATCCCGGTAGCGTCGAATCATGAGTGGGAGCAAGCGTCAGGGAAGCGATCGACCGACGAGGGTACTGATCGGAGCAAGCGCCCTAGCGGCAACCGCTCTCTTCTCCACTTATCTGGGTGGGCTCCGCATCGCGACGTCATACGCCCGTGCCTCCAAATCAGCGGATGAAGTGTGGGTTGGCCCGACGTCCGTCCCGGCGGGATGCGCTGCCGGTTCCACCGTCGTGGACGACACAGTCTCGCTGAAGGCGGCCCTCGCAGTCGGTGACGACACTGTTCTCTGCGTCGTGGACTCCTTCACCCTGGATGACACGATCGTGCTCGATGACACATCGCTGACGTTGATGGGCCCGGACGACACCGCGGTGGTCCTCACGTCCAGAGCCGATGCGCGGCACATCGTGGCAACATCCTCGGCAGGTTCAGATGACACCCTCGCGATTTACAACATCACGCTGGCTGGACAGGGTCCGAAAGGTTCCGGAGGGGTGGATTTCGCTGGCAACTACGGTTATCCAAATTTTGACCGGGTCATCATCGATGACTCAGCAGCCATCGTGGATGGCTATCCACTACTCGCCCCAGGTGGGGGTGCGCTATTCGCCCAGGCCAGGGTCTACATCGGAGATGCGTATTTCGCTGGAAACAAGGGTGCCCAAGGCGGTGCCATGCAAATTCAAGGGCGGACTGTTGTCGACGGCGCCCGATTCGTCAATAACGTCGGAGGGGTCGGCGCAGCAATCTTGCAGGGCGAGGGCACGATGTCGATCACTGACAGTCTCTTCCAGACGAACACGGCCAGTAATGGCGGAGCTATCGCCAATACGGGTCGTCTTGAAATCGAAGAGTCGCGCTTCATCGGCAACTCAGCCCTTGAGAATGGTGGAGGAATCTATTCCGTAGTGGACCAGTATCAGGTGGTCATCGGCGACAGCACATTCTCTTCCAACACTGCAGATGATTCCGGCGGAGCGCTGTATTTCCGTACGGACACGGGAACCGAACTTCTGAGCGTGTCAGGCACTTGGTTTGACGACAATTACGCTGCTCAATCAGGAGCAATTCATGCCGTCGATGGTTCCGTCATCCTCCAAAACGTTGCGTTCACCAGAAACGACGCCATGTCGACTGGCGCGGCTGTTAGTTCGGATTCGGCGGGACTTCTGCTCGAGACCGTGAGTTTCATCGGCAATGGTGATGACACGTCAGCTTCCTTTGGCGGTGCTCTCTATGGCCCGATAGGTGCTTCCACCTACATGGTGAACGTCACCGCCGTGGGAAATGAGGCGAGGACGGCGGGTGGATTCGCGTACCTTCGTGGTGGCACGGTTGCGGACCCAGATGAGGTGATTTTCAGTACTGTCACGAACAACATCGCCGGTAACGGTGGAGGCATCAAGGCGAGCGGAGCGACTTACGTTTCCAATTCCGTGGTGTACGGGAATTCGTCAGGGGCCGCCTATCAAGATGTGGATCTGACAGCTGACTCGACTCTCAGTCACTCCTTCTTCAGCGAGAACACCTCGGTGCTTCCGGCGGCCATCAGATCGGGAACGGGGGTGTTGTTTGGGACTGACGCAGGCCTGAATCTTCTGGCGGACAATGGTGGCTACTCGGCTGGAGCGACGGGTTTGGACACCTATTTACCGACTCGCTTGCCTCAGGCTGGTTCGCCCTTGATCGGTGCTGCGACGGCTGCGTCGGGCCAGGCTGTATTCGATGCCGTGGCTGCAACGAGGTCCACGACTGGGTCGAACGCTATCGGTGCGGTCAATGTCGCTACTCCCGTTCCGCCGACGCCGACTCCCGTTCCGGCAAGCCCTCCGCGGGATGTTTCGGCGATTGGCGGGGATCGGCAGGTGACGGTGTCGTGGCAGGCGCCGGCGTCGTCGGGTTCGTTCCCGGTGTCGACCTATCAGATGATCGCGTCTCCCGGTGGGGCGTCGTGTGTGGTTCCGGCTGCTGAGTTGACGTGTGTGATCACGGGCCTGACTAATGGGGTGGAGTACACCGTGCGTGGGCGGGCGTTGACGGGTGCGGGGTGGAGTGCGTTCTCGGCGGCGAGTGCGCCGGTGACGCCCGGTGTCGAGCAGACGATCGTGATCTCGGGATCGCGTGATGGTCGGCGGGTGGTCGTGGAGGGCGTGACGACGGGTCTGGTTGGGGCGCAGGTGACGCCGTGGTTCCGTTTCCCGGGGCCGGGTGGTTATGCACCGGGATCGGGTGTGCGCACGGTGGATGATCAAGGTGAATTCACGTGGCAGCGTCGGTCGGGCAAGAAGATCTATGTCTACTTCCGGGCTGATGACGAGGTGCGCTCGAACCGGGTCATCATCCGCCGCTAGTTTCCGCGGAAAGTTGATCCTGCACCGTCATCTTGCACCGTCGAACCTGGTAGCCGTCGCTATACGCCGGCTAAAGGGCTGGTGTAGCGGCAAACGCTGGGTAAGGGGCGGCCGATGAGCCGGCGTTTGCGCTGTCAGCAACCATTTGGCCGGCGTTTGCGTCGTGCAGGGGCGGTAGCGGGTTGTGGCCGCTGGGTAGCCACCTCCAGCACCGGCGTGATGCCCTGGGTTGCAGGTCACCGTAGGGTCGGAGCATGTCGATAGAACCGGTGGGTCAACAGCGCAACGGTATGGGGATCGCGGCACTCGTGGTCGGGCTGATCTCCCTGGTGTTCGCCGGGTTGATCCTGGGCGCGGTCGCCATCGTGTTGGGGTGGATCGGCTTGAACCGCGTGAAGAAGGGGCAGGCCACCAATCAGGTGATGGCGCTGACCGGTGTCGTTTTGGGCATGGCCGGCGTGGTCTCGTGGTTCGTGTTCCTGGTGATCCTGCAATAGCGGTTGCGGTCTGGGGCTAGCGCGCTCGCGGTGGCGTGACCTTCAAGGTGGCGGTGATACCGCGGCTGGCGTCGCGAACCGAACAAGTGACCCGTAGTGCGGGACGCTGTAGATTCTGCTGAAAGTCGGTGACGTTATCTGTCGTCATCGGTAGTCGATCTCCGGATGAATCGGTGCAGCGCACCTGCAGGCGCCAGCCGGAATCAGTGCGGAAAGTCTGCCCATTGGAGGTGCGCTGCCAGACCGGATCGAGTTGCAGATAGGAGCGGGCACGTCCCGCTGATTCCCCAACCGAAACCTGATCCTCGACACGCAGCACGAACCGCTTCGGGGTGAACCTGATCGACCGGATCCAATCCCCACGTTGCGTCGTGATGGAGAGGGTCTCACGGCCGTTGCTGCGTCGACTGCTCGCGGTTGTGCTCCTGTCGCTCGCTCCTCGCCAGCCGAACACGGTGTGGCTTTCGGCCGAGCGCAGCCGATCAACGAGTTTCGGCTTCGTCTTCGGCGGTGTGCCGCGATCGGTGATCACCGGAACACCAGCCGATCCTTGCCCCACCCACCACGCGAAACTCCCCTTATCGCTGTGACCGTGGAAATTCGTCGCAGGACCGAAACGCGTGATGAGTTGCTGGGTGATTCCTGATCGCGAGGTGCGGCGGCTGGACCAACCGGTTTCCGGGCACCACAGGCGGGTGGGTGCACTCACCACCGACAGATCGTCGATGGTCCGATGGCGGCCGTCGCCGATCGCCGGGATCCCGCCATCGGGGAAGGCCAGGCTATTCGAGGCCTCGGTGATGGTCTGCACCGTCCTTTCGATGCGCTCTGCGAAAGCGGGAACATCGATGCGGCGCAGTAGTTGCCGCCACAGTGAGGCGTGTAGGAATTGATAGGACGATGCCTGCTCGTAGTTGAATCCGCAGGCGTCATACATGTCGGCCTTCTGCAATTGCAGCCGGTCGACGGCCGCCTCGGCAAGATCGGGCCGCTTGAGGTGCCGCGCCGCGTTGAGCAGTTCACGATCGGCCATCAGGCCGTGATTGTGGGCAGGATTCAGTGGCGGACCGTAATACCGACGAGGATCGAGGTTCGCATCGAGCAACTGCTCGATGGCTGGCGTCATCATCGTCCGCTGCTGTGAGTCGGCAAGCCGATAGAGGCACAATGCCGTCTTCAGCCGCCGAGTCGTGTGCCCCTCGATCCAGCCACGTTCTCGCAATGCGAGGGCCGACATCGTGGCGCCCGGATCGGGATTGACCCGCGCCTGCTCGACGAATAGTTCGATCGAACGTGAGAGGTCCTCGAGGCTTTCGGGGATCAACCAGGCCGATGAGTGGAAAGCGCGGGTGAGGAGTTCGACTCGCGGATGATCGGCCTGCCAGCGATCCCGACCGAAATCAACCGTCCAGGAACCCAGCGTGATGATGTCGTCGTCGATCTGGGACCAGTCTGCAGGAAACGCGGTGACTGCTTTCCGTGCACTGCGGCAGGTTGCGTTGTTCAGTGAGGCAGCGGGTGTGACCGTCGGGCCCGCAACCACCGGTTGGGACTCGGGGGTCGCGGAGGTCTCCGCCGCAGACGCGGGGGCCAGGGCCACGATCATCGCCGTGGCGGAGATGAACGACAGCGCAGCGACAACCCCCGACCGCACGCTGCTCATGAATGAATGCCCCTCCAGGCCGACTCCCCCAACGGGTAAAGCGTAAACGCCCCGCAGCAGCCGTTGCCCGCCGGTCGAGTAAACCGAGTGGCAGTAGACCCATTCCCTTGACCGACGAGGGGCCTGTCGTCGCGGGGCAGGGAGTCCTAACCTGTCGCCCATGGCGAGCAATCCGGACCGTTCCGCGCACTTTCCGCGGATCGAGGCGAAGTACGGCCAACCCATGTCGTATTGGTTCGATGTGATGGCGCAGATCAGGGACCGGAAGTATCCCGAGCAGATCGCCTTCCTTCGCGAGAATCACGGCTTCACTCAGGCACATGCGAATGCTGTCGTGATGTATGCGCGTGGGTCGACGAGCGCTCGCCGGTTCGATGACCTGTCCTCCTATCTTGACTCCCTCGAACCGGTGAAGCGTGCGACGGTGAGCGAGATCATCACGACGATCACGGATGCGCAGCCGGATCTCGAGGTGGTGATCGCCTGGAACACACCTCAGGTGAAGCACGGCGATGCCTACATCTTCGGAGTGTCCGCTGCGAAGAACCACCTGCTGATCGCGCCGTGGAACGTGCAGGTTCTGGAGGATTTCCGCCCCAGGCTGGGGGGTTACACCGTGAACAAGAAGACAATTCGGGTGCCATCGGACTGGGATGTCGATCGTGTCCTGCTGCTCGACTTGATCGGAGCCTGCATCGCTGCCACAGAGAAAACCCCAGCCGGGTAGTGCTGATTGCTCCGCGGAAACATTCACTGCTTTCGGGAGAAATTTCCGCATAGTTCGGACATCCGCATTCGGAGCGCTCTACGATCCCTGCTCAGTTGCCCACGGGCGAGGGGCTGCACCCGCTGGTGCAGCGGCGATTTGGGGGATGGTCATGGCCATTCAGCGACTCGAGAAGAGAATAGCTCCACAACGTGCCGGCCTTCCGAAGAGACGCTTCGCCGGACGCGTCGGGTTGAGCTTCGCGTTGGCGCTGGGATCCGTCGGTGCATTCGCCTCTGCGTCATCGGCGCAGCCCGATGTGGTGGCACCAGCGAACGCTCCCGACGGGGCACTGGGAGCCTGGGAACCATTGGGCGATGGGGCGAATGACCTTATCGCGGCTTTGGCCGTCGATCCGATCGACGACACGCTGTACGTCGGGGGGACGTTCACCTCCGCTGGCGGTGTGGCGACGACGGGAGTCGCGCAATGGGATGGTGCCGCCTGGTCGGCGCTATCCGGCGGAATCACGAGTGGCAGCGGTGTCGTGGCGCTCGCGGTCGATCCCCTGACTCGTGATGTGTTCGCAGGGGGTGTCTTCACTGAGGTGGGTGGAGTCGCTGCAGCGAACATCGCACGCTGGCAACCCTCGGGATGGTCTGGGCTTGGCTCCGGGGTGGACGGTGCTGTCAATGCGATTGCGATCGATGACACGATCTATGCCGGTGGAGCATTCACCACGGCCGGTGGTGTTGGTGCGAATCGGATCGCGGCCTGGGATGGGATGGGCTGGTCTGCGGTCGGGGCAGGACTCGACAACACAGTGTTGGCGTTGGCCGTCGACGATTCGATCTATGCGGGCGGCAGTTTCACCAATCACATCGTGGCATCCGATGGGTCAGCATGGTCGACGCTGGGGAGCGGAGCCGACGGCAATGTGAAAGCCATCGCAACAGGAGCGTCGGGCGAGGTTTATGCGGGTGGAGTATTTGCGAACATTGGTGGCATTCCCGCGAAAGGAATCGCTCGTTGGACTAATGGAACATGGTCTGCCCTGGGAGCGGGCCTTGGAGGTATCTTCATTGCAAATGCAGTCATGCACGATCCTCAACACGGACTTGTATACGTAGCTGGGAACTTCGACACCGCTGGTGGCGTATCGGCTTCGCGTATCGCTGTATGGGATGAAGGACTGAATGCATGGCTGCCACTTGCTGGTCCCAACGGCGAGGGGATCTCCGGCATCTCTGCGTCTGCTGACGCGATGGCCTTCGCGGATTCCAACGGATCATCGCTCTACGTCGGCGGGGATTTCACTCAGGCCGGTGGCATTGCAGCGCAGAACATCGCCCGCTGGACCTGGCAGGCACCCCAGGGGTCCAACACGATCTCGCGGGATTTCACCGATTCCACGGGATTCACGATCACAGGTGAGGGGTTCATCGGTGTCGCTGATACCGGGGCGGTGCTTCTCGGATCGACACCGGTCACCTATGTCCGAGATGACAGCGTGACGATCCGGGTGACCTCGTGGAGCGTCAATCCCGGCACCTACACGATCAATGTCGACGGGGTGGGCGGGCTCGGCGCCGTGGGAACGTTCACTCGCGCAGACGATCCGACACCTCCGCCTCCTCCACCACCTCCACCACCCCCTCCTCCCCCACCGCCGCCACCGCCACCCCCGAGCTTCCCACCGGGGCCACCGACGAACGTTGTGGCTCTCGCAGGCGATGCATCCGCACTCGTGACCTGGGATCCGCCGAGTGATCCCGGCACGACTGCCATCACGACCTATCAGGTCCGGGGAACACCGGAGGGCTCCTGCACCGTGCCGGCGCCGCAGACCAGTTGCGAGATCACCGGTCTGGTCAACGGGGATACGTATTTCTTCGCGGTGCGTGCCATCAACTCGATCGGTACCGGTGATTTCTCCCGCCTATCGGATCCGATCGTCCCAACACCGCCCGCGCCACCTCCGCCGCCCCCACCGGTCGAGCCGACGATCATGATCACCGGTATCCGCGGCGAGGTCCGAGGCAAGCCGGGCGTGATCGTCCGTGGGACCACAACCGGTTTCAGGACCGGTGCGCGACTCACCCCGGTCCTTCGCTTTCCCGGGCCGAATGACTACTCGCCGGGCAAGGCTCGACCCAAGGTTGATGACGACGGTGAGGTCACCTGGCAGCGGCGCACACGAAAGAAGGTCTACGTCTACCTTCGCAGCGCCAATGAAAGATTCCGATCTAATCGCATCATCATCCGCGGGATCCGATAGCCGACTCGACGCATTAACTGGTGTTTTTCGCGGAAACACCGGAAACCGCTGATCAGTTGATGGGAGTGCGTCGGCGATGCCAATCAGATCGGTTGGGCCAGGGCAGTGACGACGTCGGCATACATCACCGACTTGATCGTGCCCAGCGTCTGCCTGGTCTTGCCGGCTAACTCGGCGACCATCGCGTGCGCGACCTCAGGCAGGTTCTCCACGTCACAGGTCGCGTCCACGATTCCCGCTTCAAGTGCGGCGGGTGCGTCATAGCGGCGACCGGTCGCCATCGCGTCGAGCGCGGTGCGGGGAGTCAACTTCGACTGGATCAATGCGCTCATGCCGACCGAGAACGGGATGTTGATGTCGACCTCGGGCAGGCAGAAGAACCCGCGCTCGGTGCGCATCACGCGATAGTCGCAGGCCAGCGCCAACATCGCACCGGCCGCGAAACAGTGACCGTTGATCGCACACACCGTCGGCACGGGCAGCGTCAGCGTCTGGGAGAAGACCGACTGCACGCGCGCCACATAGGGCGACCATTCACCAGCATTGGCCTGCAGCCAATCGAGGTCGAGGCCGTTGGAGAAGAATTTGCCCGTGCCGGTGATGCACAGCGCGATCGGCTCGCTGCTGTCACGCACCGTGCCCAGCGCTTCATCGACCTGGGTCAACCAATCCGGGGAGAACCGGTTCTCGTCGTCACCGAGGTTCAACGTCCACACGGGCGCGGTGGTGGTGAGCGTGGCGGGCATGGGGCTCCTTCCGTCGTGACGAGACCGTATCGGACCCAGATTGGAGTCGATTTGGGGCATCTAAGGGGGGTATCCCCCCTTTGGTTGGGATCTGGATTGGATTCCCGCCCCTATGGAGAGCAGAATATGCCCCCGGGGGTAGGTGGAGGGGTGCACGGATGCGCTGGCGTCGGCGTCGTGGAGCGGCCATGGCCGCTGTCAGCACCCTGCTCGTGGCCGGAATGCTGCCGGCGACGTATGCGAATGCGACACCGGGGAACGAGCCGGATGTGGTGGAAGCGGCAGAGCCGGAAGCCACCACCGTCGAGCGACTCATCGTGCGCTACGCCCCGAAGGTTCGAGCCTGGAGCTCGGTCGATGATGTGGCCGGAGAAGATGTCGTCGATGTCGACCTGCAGGCCGGAAAGTGGATCGGCTTCGGGTATCGCACCGTCGAGCTGCCCGAGGCCGTCAGTGAAGCCGAGGCCGAGCGGATCGCTGCGGATCTGATCAACTCTCCCGAGGTGCTGGCCGCGGAGCCCGATCTGCCGGTCAGCATCGCGGTCGAATCCGCCGAGGACGTGATCACACCGGATGCGGTGCAGACCTCCGCGACGTGGGGCCTAGATCGGATCGACCAGCGCTCACTGCCGCTGAATGGCACGTATGAATACACGACCACGGGCGATGGGGTGCGGGCCTACATCATCGACACCGGCGTGCTGTCCACGCACACCGAATTCACCGGCCGTATGGCTCCGGGGTATACGTCGATCAATGACGGCCTCGGGACTGAGGACTGCGATGGTCATGGCACACACGTCGCGGGCACTGTCGCGGGAACGACATACGGGGTGGCGAAAGATGCGACTGTCATTCCCGTCCGCGTCCTGGATTGCGAAGGTTCGGGGACCTCATCCACCGTCGTGTCCGGTATGAACTGGGTGCGCAATAACCACCCCGGTGGTCCCGCCGTGGTGAATATGAGTCTGGGTGGAGGAATCTCGTCCACGATCGATAACGCGGTGAAGGCATTGACCGATGCGGGAATCACCGTGGTCGTCGCCTCGGGGAACAGCGCGACAGACGCCTGCTTCTCCAGCCCGGCCCGCGCTCCATCAGCGATCACGGTCAATGCCTCGACCAGTTCCGACGACGATGCGAGCTACTCGAACTTCGGTTCGTGCACGGATATCTATGCGCCGGGGTCGGCCATCAAGTCCGCCTGGTACACCTCGATAACCGCGACCAATACGATCAGCGGCACTTCCATGGCCTCGCCACATGTTGCCGGTGTCGCTGCGCGAATCTTGCAGACGTACCCCAGTTACACGCCTGACCAGGTGTGGGGGGCGATGTCGGCGGACGCAACTCCTGTCGATTTCTATCCAGCCAGCCCGGAGGATGCGAAGAAGCTGCTGTTCATCGGCGTCGATGCGCCGGTACTCCCGGGCGCACCCACAAGCGTGAGCGCTGTTGCCGGAAACAGTCAGGCAACCGTGTCGTGGTCCCCGCCGATGTATGACGGTGGCGCCACCATCGAGTCCTATACCGCGACCTCGGTCACCACGGATGATTCCTGCACCGTCACCGGTGCACCGCCGGCGACGTCGTGCACGATCACCGGGTTGACCAATTGGCAGAACCACACCTTCACCGTGACGGCGACGACCAGCGCGGGCACATCGAATGCTTCAGCGGCTTCCGCATCGGTCATGCCTGGTGCGTTGCCGAATGCACCGACAATCACCTCGGTCACGGCAGGCGCCGGTGAGGTCACGGTGTCGTGGACGCCCGGAGCCGATGTGGGGGCACCATCGACCTGGTTCATCGCTCGCGCGACGCCGGGGACACGTGCCTGCTCGGACTCGGGAACGTCGTGCACCATCACCGGGCTGACCGGCGGCACTGAGTACACCGTGACGGTGACTGCTCGCAATGACTTCGGATCTTCGGTCGCGTCAGCTCCATCCGCCGGAGTCACGCCGGACCCAGCCGTGATCGTCCTCCCTGACCCCGGGACGACGATCATGTTCGGTGAGCCCAATGCCGTACCCGCAGAATTCACTTCCGGAGTTGTCGCGTTGGGTGCTGGCGATTCCCACCTGCTGGGCATCACGACCGCCGGTGGCGTGATCGCGACCGGTGACAACTCCGCCGGCCAGTCCAGCGTCCCCGCGGGTGCCCAGACCGGTGCCACAGCGGTCGATGCGGGTGGCAGTCACTCCCTGGCACTTGTCGGTGGTGGGGTCGTTGCCTGGGGTGCGAACGATGATGGGCAATCGACAGTCCCCGATGCCCTCCTCAGCGGGGTTTCTGCGATCAGTGCCGGCGGATGGCATTCCGTTGCGCTGAAGGACGGCCAGATCTATGCGTGGGGTGACGGTTCGTACGGGCAGTTGGATCTTCCTGATGACAGCGTCGGCTATTCCGCGATCACCGCAGGGACGTATCACACGTTGGCAGTGAAGGACGGCGGCGTCGTTGCGTGGGGCAACAACCAGTACGGCC